>NZ_MCAP01000060.1:0-145719 GCF_001858555.1 Salinicola sp. MIT1003 | reverse complement strand
CTTCGAGCTTCGAGCTTCGAGCTTCGAGCTTCGAGCTTCGAGCTTCGAGCTTCGAGCTTCGAGCTTCGAGCTTCGAGAAAGGGATTGCGAACCTCAAGCTTTAGCCGGTTACTTTCTTTGCGGCTCGCGGCTCGCGGCTCGCGGCTCGCGGCTAGTTTTCGATAGGCGTATCGTCGCGATTGCCCCATTCCTTCCATGAGCCGGGATAGGCGCGAACGTTGTCGTAACCGAGCGCCTTGGCGGCGAGCCAGGTGAGTCCGCTGCGGTGGTGAGTCTGGCAGTGGGTGACGATCTCCTTGTCCTGGGTCAGGCCGCGGGCTTCCAGTTCGGTAACGAGTTCGGCGTAGTCGCGCAGGCGCAGGTCGTGGTCTTTGTCCATCACGTCCAGCCAGTCGAGGTTGACCGCCCCGGGAATATGGCCCCGCTTGCGATTGTCGCCCTTGGTGCCTCGATATTCCTCGTCGGAGCGGGCATCCCAGATCGCGAGCGCAGGATCGCCGAGTCGCTCCATCAACTCCTCGCGCCGGATCAGAACCTGCGAATTGAGGTAGGCCGCTTCGTACTGGCTGGGCTTGGGCGAGGCGGGCGTGGTGGAAACCGGCTGACCGTCGGCACGCCAGGCGTGGATTCCGCCGTTGAGGTACGAGTAACGGCGGTGGCCGATCAGTTCCAGCGTCCAGAGTAGACGCCCGGCCCAACCGCCACCTTCATCGTCGTAGGCGACGACGTGAGTCTCCGGGGTCAGCCCGAGTTCGGAAAACAGCGTGCTCAGGGCGGCTTCGGAAGGCACATCGTTGGGCACCTCGCCCGTGCCGGCCAGCAGGCGACGGGATTCGAGGAAGATCGCGCCCGGCACGTGACCCGATTGGTAACTTTCGGCCTTGAGCGGCACGTCGATGATCAGCAGGTGCGGATCTTCGAGGTGCTGCGCTAGCGTGGCCGGGTCCAGAATCAGTGGCAACTGAGGGGTTTCCGAGCTCATGAGCGGTGACTCCAGTCGTGATCGTTTCTGTCGTGATCTTGATGCGGCAATGGCCATGATGATGGCACACGTGCCTCTCGCTAGGGTAGCGGATGGCGTCGCGGAGCGGATCCGCTATACTGCGCGCCGCTCGAGAGTGGCGTCTACCTGTTCGCAAGGTCGAATTCGGACGGGGTTTTTCGGCCCGATGACCTCTCGGCTCTTTTCATGGGGACCATCCTCGTATACAAAATTCACGGACGCGAGCGGTTCGCGTCACCAATAACAATCATGATTGCCAGGAGATTGCTGCGTGCTTGAAAAAATGTTCTCTCTGCGCTCGCTGGGGACGACGGTCAAAACCGAAGTGCTGGCGGGCATCGCGACCTTCCTGGCGGCGATGTACATCATCGTGGTCAATCCTTCGATTCTTTCCAGCGCCGGTGTCCCGTTCGCCGGCGCCCTGACGGCCACCGTGCTGATCAGCTTCTTCGGCAGCGTGATGATGGGCCTCTATGCGCGCAACCCGATCCTGGTGGCGCCGGGCATGGGGATCAATGCGCTGTTCACCTACACCATGGTGCTGGGTGCGGGCATCGAATGGCAGACCGCGCTGGGCTGTGTGTTCTGGTCCGGCGTGCTGTTCGGGCTGCTGGCGCTGTTCAACGTGCGTCGCTACGTGGTCGATGCGATCCCGGCAACGCTGCGTCACGCCATTGCCTGCGGCATCGGCCTGTTCATTACCGTGATCGGCCTGGTCAACGCCGGCATGCTGGTTTCCAACCCGGCCACGGTGGTGGGCCTGGGCGAGATGACGCCGACGCTTGTCACATTCCTGATCGGGCTGGGGATCACCGCCGTGCTGGTGGCGCGCCGTATTCAGGGCGCGCTGATCCTGGGTATCGTCATCACAACGGTACTCGCCATCCCCATCGGCCGGCTGTGGGGCGATGCCAGTGCCATGTCGCCGACCGGTACGCCGACGCTGGTCAACTTCCAAGGCATCTTCGCCTGGCCCGATTTCGGGGCGCTGTGGCAGGTCGATTTCGTCGGCGCGCTGTCGGTGGCCTACTGGCCGTTCATCTTCGTGATTCTGTTCACGACGTTCTTCGATGCGATGTCGACGTTCATCGGCGTATGTCAGGCGGGCAACCTGCTCGACGAGGATGGCGAGCCGCGCAACATCCGTCGTTCGATGATGGTGGATGCCTTTTCCGCATTGATTTCCGCGCCGTTGGGCACCAGTCCGGCCAACGCCTACGTCGAATCTGCGGCCGGCATCAGTCAGGGCGGACGTTCCGGACTGGTCGCCGTGGTCGCGGGGCTGCTGTTCCTGCCGTTTCTGTTTCTGTCTCCGCTGTTGGCACTGGTGCCGGCGATTGCCACCGCGCCGGCGCTGATCATGGTGGGCGTGTTCATGCTCTCGCCGATCCGCACCATCGACTGGCAGCAGTACGACGATGCGATCCCGGCGTTCGTGGCGATGATGCTGATCCCGCTGACCTACTCGATCACCCACGGCGTGGTGTTCGGCTTCCTGACCTTCGTCGCGGTCAAGGTGGGGGTGGGCAAGGCGAAGGAAGTGCGCCCGGCGATGTGGGTGCTGTTCTTCCTGTCCATTTTGATGTTGTTCGAAGGCTGATCCTCAGCGTCTGCGCTCGATGACTTCGAGCGTCTCGCGAACTATCGCCGCGTCTTAGGACGCGGCGATCCTTTTGGTCATCATCAAACTCATGCCTGAGAGATGTATTTCTGGCAGCGGGGCTACGGCTGTCGAGTCTTGATCCAGCCTGCTGCTCACCGTGACGAGGGGGCTTAACGCTCGCCCCCTCGCCGCTCCCCCTCTTTTCACGCCACAAGACGACGAAATCCTGAACGACTGCCGCTTGCGCTCGGGTCGGCGCGCAAGGACATCCCTGTCCAAGCGCGCCTCTTGTGGCATCCATGCCACAAGACCCGGCTCAGCGGGCGCCGTTCAGCGTCGTCTTGAAAGGCGCTGGGGCGGCTTCGATAAACCTTGGCGACTCTCAGGACGCGGCGATGTCGTCTCTGATGCGCTGAAAGCTGGCGAAGCGCTGGGGATGAATGTCGCCACGTTCGACGGCGTCGATCAGGGCGCAGCCGGGTTCCTGACGATGGCGGCAGTCGCGGAATCGGCAGTGGCCGAGAAACGGGCGAAACTCGATGAAGCCTTCCGCCAGCTCGCGCTCGTCGAGATGCCAGAGGCCGAATTCCCGGATGCCGGGCGAGTCGATCAAGTCGCCTCGTCGTGCTCCGTCGGCCGCCGCCTTCAGTGGTAGCGGGTAGAGGCGCGCCGTGGTGGTGGTGTGCTTGCCTTTGCGGGTATCCGTCGACAGTGCGCCGATTCGCAAGGTTTCGTCGGGTAACAGCTTGTCGATCAGCGAGGATTTGCCGACTCCGCTCTGGCCGACGAAGACGGAGGTGCGCGCCGCCAGGCGAGCCTGCAGCGCATCGAGGCCATGCTCTCCACGCGCGGACGCTTCGACCAACGGGTAGCCGAGCCCATCATAGCGCGCCAGCAATTCACGCAGCGCGCCGCCCTCGGGTGGCAGCAGGTCACTCTTGTTGAGCACCAGTACGGGCGGGATCCCGGTATGTTCCGCGGCGACCAGGTAACGGTCGATCAGGTTGGGGTGCGGCTCCGGCTCGACCGCGACCACGATCAGGATCTGGTCGATATTGGCGGCGACGGGGCGCAGTTGCCCGTGGGCATCCGGGCGTTCGAGCACGCTGCGACGCTCGCCGCGGGCGACCACCACGCCGCTGCCGTCGTTGGCCTGGCGCCAGACCACCTGGTCGCCGGTCACCAGCCCTTCGAGATTGGCGCGCAGATGGCAACGGTGCAGCCGGATCTGGTCATCCTCGACGGATTCTACCTCCAGCGAGCGGCCGAAGTGGGCGGCGACGCGGCCTGGCTGCTCGGCCCCGTATTCGCCGGCATCGAGACGTTCGCTATCGCGGTCGTCCTTTTTCAACGCTCTTTCGGTGCGTTCGGCCTGGATCTTCTCGACGCGCCAGCGCTGTTGGCGGCTCAGTTTGCGGCGGCTCATGGTTTGCGGTGACTCATGGTTTTCGGTTCTGGCTGTTGGTGTTTGCCCATCCGTCGTGCCCCGGGGGTAGAATGGCGGGCATTGTAGCCTTTACCGACTTGCCGTGTCCGCCCGCGTCCGCGAGGTCGAGGACACCGACTCTGGAGTTGTTCATGTCTGAACCATCCGCCTCTAACTCATCCACCACTGACTCATCCGCCTCTGTCCCATCCGCCGCCGGCACACGTAGCGATCTTCTGGTCTGGATCGATCTGGAAATGACCGGTCTCGATCCCGACCGGGAGCGCATCATCGAGGTGGCAACGCTGATCACCGATGCCGAGCTGAACCTGATCGCCGAAGGCCCGGTGCTGGCCGTGCATCAGCCGGACGCCCTGCTCGATGGCATGGACGAGTGGAACCAGAAGACCCATGGCGAATCCGGGCTGATCCAGCGGGTCCGCGAGAGCGCCATCGATACGGCGGAAGCGGAACGCCGTACCCTCGCGTTTCTCGCCACTTATGTCTCGCCTGGCACCTCGCCGGTCTGCGGTAACAGCGTCCATCAGGATCGTCGTTTCATGGAGCGCGAGATGCCGGCGCTTAACAACTTCTTCCACTATCGCAACCTGGATGTCTCGACGCTGAAGGAGTTGGCCAAGCGCTGGAATCCGGCGGCGGCGAGCAGCTTCACCAAGCGCAACACGCATCAGGCGCTGGACGACATCCGTGAATCGCTGGCGGAGCTCAAGCATTACCGCGAGACATTCCTGAAGCTGTCTTCCTGAAGAGCGGATCGTGACGGGCGTGCGACCCGTTCGTCATGGGCTAGGCGCTGGCGATACGCGCCTCGCGCTTGCGCCGTTGTTCTTCCAGCGCCCAGCGCACATGTTCTCGAACCAGATCTGAAGGGTAGGCCAGACGGGCGCGCAGAGCGCTTTCGACCCGCTCGCTCCAGGGCGCGTTGCCCAGCCCAATGGCGAGATTGCGCAGCCAGCGCTCGTAGCCGATGCGCCGAATCGGACTGCCTTCGGTGCGCTTAAGGAATTCGGTCTCGCTCCAGGCGAACAGTTCGATCAGCTCGGCACGGTCGAGATCGTGACGCGGCGCGAAATCCGGCTCTGCACTGGCGCGAGTGAAGCGGGTGAAAGGGCAGAACAGCTGGCAGTCGTCGCAGCCGTAGACGCGATTGCCCATGGCCCGGCGGAACTCGAGGGGAATGCTGCCGTGGAGTTCGATGGTCAGGTACGAGATGCAGCGCCGCGCGTCGATCACCTTGTCGTCGATGATGGCGTCCGTCGGGCAGGCGGTCTGACAGCTGGAGCAGGAGCCGCAGTGCTCGCGCTCGAAGGGCGGGTCCACCGGCAGCGGCAGGTCGGTATAGAGTTCGCCGAGGAAAAACAGCGAGCCGGCCTGCGGGTTGAGCAGCATGGCGTTCTTGCCGAACCAGCCCAGTCCGGCTTTCTGGGCCAGGGCGCGCTCCATCACCGGTGCGGAGTCGACGAAGGCGCGATAGCCGATCGGGCCGACTTCGTCCTCGATCCGGCGGGCCAACTGATCGAGGCGCTTGCGAATCAGTTTGTGATAGTCGCGGCCCAGCGCGTAGCGTGAAACGTACGCCTTCTGCGGTTGTCCCAGTATCCTGGTGGTCTCGACCTCGGGCGGCAGGTAGTCCATGCGCGCGCTGATCACCCGCAGTGTTCTGGGGACGAGTTCCTGCGGCCGGGTGCGTTTGCTCCCATGCTTGGCCATGTAGTGCATTTCGCCATGATGTCCGGCGTCCAGCCAGCGCTGCAGATAGCGCTCATGGGTCTGCAGATCGGTATCCGTGATACCGATCGCCTGGAAGCCGAGTTCTCGTCCCCACTGCTTGATGCACGAGGCGAGTTCGTCGAAGTCGATGCTGGATGGCTGTGACATACCGCAGAGAAGCCAACGGAGATAGAAGTGTCGGGTGCGCTACCCTACACCACTAATGAGCCGAGCGTCAGTCGAATGGTAGATGGGACGCCATCTGGCGCCACTCATCGGCAAATCCTCTATCGGAAGATGACAGGAGTCACGATGACCGCCTCTTCTTTTCAGCGGCCGCTCTATCTGGCCGAACAGGTGCGAGAGCTGGATCGCCGAACCATCGAGGCCGAGGGCGACAGCTTCGCGTTGATGTGGCGTGCCGGCGAGTCGGCCTATGACACGCTGCGTGCCCGCTGGCCACAGGTGCGTCGTCTCTGCGTGCTATGCGGTGGCGGCAACAATGGTGGCGACGGTTACGTCATCGCGGCGCTGGCTGCCGCCGAGGGCCTGGTGGTGGACCTGGTCGCGCTCAAGCCGGTCACCGAACTCGAGGGTGACGCGCGCCGGGCGGCGGCAATGGCGGCTGAGGCAGGTGTCGAAGCGGTCGACTGGAACGATGAGCTGACCCTGGATGGCGAGCTGATGGTCGATGCGATGCTGGGTACCGGCGCCAAGGGCGCGCCTCGTGCGCCTTATGCCGCTGCCATCGCCGAGGTCAATGCCAGCGGTCGTCCGGTCATGGCCGTCGATGTGCCCTCCGGGGTCGATGTCGATACCGGCCATGTCGAGGCCGAGGCGATCAGGGCCATGCTGACGGTCACCTTCATCGGCGACAAGTTCGGTCTGCATACCGGAGCGGCGCTCGATGTGGTGGGGGATATCGTTTTTGCCTCGCTCGGCGTCGATCCGTTACGGCATGGCGATATCGTGCCGGTGGCCTGGCGCCAAGCGCGCGAGGATCTGGCGATGGCGCTGCCGCCGCGAACGCCCAACAGCCACAAGGGTGCCCATGGCCACGTGCTGGTGGTCGCCGGCGCGCCGGGCATGGGCGGGGCGGCGCTGATGACCAGCGAGATGGTGGCGCGCGTTGGCGCCGGCAAGGTGAGCCTCGCCACCGATGCCGCTCATGTCTCGGCCAGTCTGACCCGTTTTCCCGAGATCATGGCGCGAGGCGTGCGTGGTGCGCCGGATCTCGAGCCGATGGTCGAGGCGGCCGATGTCGTGGCCGTGGGGCCGGGGATCGGCACCGGTGCCTGGGGGCAGGCCGCGTTGCAGCGCGCGCTCGATGCCGGCAAGCCCTGCATCATCGATGCCGATGGCCTCAACCTGCTGGCGCGCGACGAACGGGCGCGCCGTCGGGACGACTGGATACTGACGCCGCACCCCGGCGAAGCGGGGCGCCTGCTGGGCATTTCCACCGCCGACGTCCAGCGGGACCGACGCGACGCCGTCATCGCCCTGCATCGGCGCTGGGGCGGTACCATCGTGCTCAAGGGGGCGGGCACGCTGGTCTACGACGGCGAGCGGCTCACACTCTGCCCGTTCGGCAATCCGGGCATGGCCAGCGGCGGCATGGGCGATGCGTTGACCGGCATCATCGCGGGGCTCGCCGGACAGCTCGAGTCGCTCGGCGAGGCAGCGAGAATCGGCGTGCTGCTCCACGCCCTGGCAGCGGATGCTGCAGCGCTGGATGCCGGCGAGCGTGGTTTGCTGGCGACTGATCTGGCATCCTATGCGCGAACTTTGGCCAACCCTCAACCTGTCTCGAGTCATGCCGATCACACTTAGCGATGAAGCCGCCCAGGTGGCCTTTGGCGAATCCCTGGGCCGAGCGCTGGCCGGACGCGGTCAGGTCCACCTGATCGGCGATCTTGGCGCCGGCAAGACCACGCTGGCCCGGGGCATCCTGCGCGCCTATGGCCATGTTGGCGCCGTCAAGAGCCCGACCTACACGCTGGTCGAGCCCTACGAGACCACCGCGGCCCGGATTTTTCATTTCGACCTCTACCGCCTGGGCGATCCCGAGGAGCTCGAGTTCATCGGCGCCCGTGACATGCTTGGCGACGACGCGCTCTGCCTGATCGAATGGCCGAGCCGCGGCGTCGGCTGGCTACCCACGCCCGATCTCGAGATTCATCTTCGGGTTCATTCCGCGGGGCGGATCGCCTGGGGCATCGCACACAGCGAACAGGGACGTGCCGTCGTGGAAAAGTTGCCGACGGGGCTGCGCGATCCGATGAGCGGTGAGGAACCAGTGAGTCACAAGGAAGATGAATGCTGAAAGAAGTGCAAGAGACGCGTCATGATGTCCAATCCGGTCTTGAGTCGTTATGGAATCTCGTCGTCATCCTGAGTCATGCCGCGTTCTTGCTGTTGGGGAGAGGCGTGCGCGCCTGGCCGGCCAAGCGCAAGGGGGCCCGGCATCGTTGGTTGGCCGGTTTGATCTCCCTTTTCTGCCTCGGGGCTGCCGCGCAGGCACAAGCCGTCGAAGTGGACAACATGCGGCTGTGGTCGGCACCGGATCACGTCAGGCTGGTGTTCGACATGTCGGGGCCGGTCAACGCCAACATCTTCACTCTGGAAGGCCCTGATCGCGTCGTGATCGACCTCGACAGTACCGAGCTGGATTTCGATATCGACAAGCTCGATCTGGACGACAGCGCCATTTCCAAAGTGCGTACCGGGGTGCGGGAAAGCGGCGGATTGCGCGTCGTGCTCGACGTCAATCGCTCTGTCGTGCCCAAGAGCTTCACGCTGCCGCCCAATGAACAGTACAGCGACCGTCTGGTGGTGGATCTCGACTATCCCGGCGCCAGCGCGGTCAAGGATCCCATCGATCCTATCGAGGCAATGATTCGCGATCAGGAGATCGCTGCGCAACGAGCACAAACCGAAGCCGTCGCCGAAGGCAAGCCGCAGGAAGCCGAAACGGTGGCTTCCGCCGTCGAGGCGCAGCCGCATCCCAAGCGGGACATCATCATCGCCGTCGATGCCGGTCACGGTGGTGAAGATCCGGGAGCAACCGGTCCTCACAATACTCAAGAAAAGGATGTCGTGCTCCAGATCGCGCGCAAGGTGAAGCAGCGTTTCGATCAGACGCCGGGGTTCAAGGCGTTCCTGACCCGCGATGGCGACTATTACGTCGGCTTGCGTCAGCGCACCCTGATCGCCCGACAGCAGAAGGCGGACTTCTTCGTCTCGGTTCATGCCGATGCGGTTCGCAGTAGCCAGCCCTATGGTAGTTCGGTCTACGCGCTATCCCAGGGCGGGGCAACGTCGGAAACCGCACGCTGGCTGGCGGCGAGCGAAAACCAGTCCGACCTGATCGGGGGCGTCGACGGCAACTTGAGCCTCGACGACAAGGATGAAGTGCTGCGCGGCGTGCTGCTCGATCTGACGATGACCGCGACGATGAACGATTCGCTGGCGACTGGCGGGCAGGTGCTCGATCGACTGGGGCGGATCAACAAGCTGCACAAGTCGAGCGTCGAGCAGGCGGGCTTCGTGGTGCTGAAATCACCGGACATCCCGTCGCTGCTGGTCGAGACCGGCTTCATCTCCAACCCGCGCGAAGAGGCGCAGCTAAAGTC
This sequence comes from Salinicola sp. MIT1003, assembly GCF_001858555.1. Classification (NCBI taxonomy): domain Bacteria; kingdom Pseudomonadati; phylum Pseudomonadota; class Gammaproteobacteria; order Oceanospirillales; family Halomonadaceae; genus Salinicola; species Salinicola sp. MIT1003. Next base: position 136,324 of record NZ_MCAP01000060.1, on the reverse strand, counting down.
GTCGGCACACCAGGCCAAGCTGGCCCAGGCGATCTACGACGGTATCGTGGCCCATTTCCGCCAGCATCCGCCGCCCTCGAGCCTGCTGGCCTGGCAGCGTGATCAGGGACGCGGCAGCGCCGGCAACGAGTATCGCGTCCAGAGAGGCGATTCGTTGTCCCAGGTAGCGGCCAGCCATAACATCAGCATGAAGGCGCTGAAGCAGGCCAATGGGCTGGATAGCGACATCTTGCGGGTAGGGCAGGTGTTGACCATTCCATGACGACGCTTTGCCTGAAAAATGTCTGCGCTCGGCCATACGGCGTTAAAAATCGGCTTAAAATGCTCATTTACAACCTCGTAAGCTCCGCTTTTTCGCCGATTTTTGCCTTGTCTGACCGCCGCTCGTCGATTTTTCAGACAGAGCGGATGAGTTTCGGACGACTGCGTTGAACGTTGAGGAGATCCTGCGATGAGTGAACCGTCACGCATCCGCATACTCGATCCCCGTCTGGCCAACCAGATCGCCGCAGGGGAGGTGGTCGAGCGGCCGGCCTCGGTGGTCAAGGAGGTCGTCGAGAACGCCATCGACGCCGGCAGCCAGCGTATCGAGGTCGAGCTCGAGGCGGGGGGGGCGCGATTGATCCGTGTGCGTGACGATGGCATCGGCATCGGCGAAGACGACCTGCCGTTAGCGCTATCCCGGCACGCCACCAGCAAGATCGCCTCGCTCGACGATCTCGAGGACGTCTCCAGCCTGGGCTTCCGCGGCGAGGCGCTGGCGTCGATCAGCTCGGTGTCGCGCCTCGAGCTGATCTCCAACGCCAACGAAGATCCCGCCGGCGGCTGGCGAGTGGTTGCCGAAGGGCGCCAGATGGAGCCGCGGGTCACGCCAGCGCCGCATCCTCGTGGCACTTCGGTGCTGGTTCGCGATCTGTTCTTCAACACGCCAGCGCGGCGCAAGTTCCTGCGCACCGAAAAGACCGAATTCGGCCACGTCGAGGAGGCCTTTCGGCGCCTGGTGTTGTCCCGTTTCGATATCACCTGGCTGTTGCGTCACAACCAGAAGGTCGTGCATCAGTTGCCCGGCGTGGCGGCGGAGCAGGCCGGTCGGGAGCGGCGCATTGGCGCGATGCTGGGCAAGCGCTTCCTGAACGAGGCTCTGCACGTCGACCTGGAGGCCACGGGGCTCCGCTTGTGGGGCTGGGTCGGCGAGCCGACCTACTCTCGTGCGCAGGCCGATCAGCAGTATTTCTTCGTCAATGGCCGCATCGTCAGGGACCGTCTGGTCGCCCATGCCATTCGTCAGGCCTATCGCGACGTGATGTTCCATGGCCGGCATCCGGTGTTCGTGCTCTATCTCGAGCTCGATCCGCGGGTGGTGGACGTCAACGTGCATCCGACCAAGCATGAAGTGCGCTTTCGCGACGGCCGCCTGGTCCACGATTTCCTGTTCTCGAGCCTGCATCGCGCACTGGCATCGGTGAAACCCAACGGGGCAGTGACGGCAGGAAATAACGCGGAACTGGCAGGCGATGCCGCCGACGAGGAGATCGGCGCGCCAGCTCGGCAATCGCCCGAAGGGCAGGCTCGTCCCTCCACGGCCTACGATGCGCCCGGCTGGCAGCAGCAGCGCATGCCGCTGGCCGGGCAGCATGCGTCAGGCGGAGAGTCGTCGGCACAGAGTCGTCCCGCGGCCCAGCGGATTCGTGAGTTCATGGCGGGCTATCATGCGCTGCATCCGGAACACGAGTCGTCGCTGCTGACGCCGCGTGATGGTCGCGCTGATGCCCCGGGGGGCGAGGCGGCCGATGTGGCGCTTCGGGAGCGTCCGGCGACGCCGCTGACGACGCTGGCCACTGATATCAAAACCCAGGACGATACCCAGGCGCCACCGCTGGGCTATGCCGTGGCGCAACTGCACGGCGTCTACATTCTGGCCCAGACCGAGCGCGGGATGGTCATCGTCGACATGCATGCCGCCCACGAACGGATCGTCTATGAACGCATGAAGCAGCAAATTCATGCCGGCGCGCTCGATGCGCAGCCGCTGCTGGTGCCGGTCTCCATGGCGGTCAGCGCCGGCGAAGCCGAGATCGCCGATCAGGAGCGGGAGGCCTTCGCCCGGCTGGGTGTGGTGCTCGACGCCGCCGGCCCCGAGACGCTGCTGATCCGCCAGGTACCGGCACTGCTGGCGGATGCGGATATCGAGCCGCTGATACGGGACATGCTCGGCGATCTCGAGCGCTTCGGGCGTTCGGACCGTCTCGAGACCCGGATCAACGAGCTGCTCAGCACCATGGCCTGCCACGGCAGCGTGCGCGCCAATCGCCTGCTGACGCTGCCCGAGATGAATGCGCTGCTGCGCGACATGGAACGTACCGAGCGTAGCGGGCAGTGCAATCACGGGCGCCCCACCTGGACCGAAATGTCGATGGCGCAGCTCGACAAGCTGTTCCTTCGCGGCCAGTGAACGAGGATGTCTGTGAACGAAAACGATGGTCGCATGCACGACGAATCTTTTGGTCCGAGAGAGCACGGTGGCTCGAGGCGGGATGATCGTCCGCTGGCGATCCTGCTGCTCGGACCGACGGCCGCCGGCAAGACCGACAGCGCGATTGCGCTGCATCGGCGCTTCGACGCGGAACTGATCAGTGTCGACTCGGCGATGGTCTATCGCGGCATGGATATCGGCACGGCCAAGCCGTCCCGGGAAGAACTGGCAGCGGCGCCGCATCGTCTGATCGACATTCGCGATCCGGCCGAGGTCTATACCGCCGCGGACTTTCGTCTCGATGCGCTGCGTGAAATGAAGGCGATCACGGCCTGCGGCAAAACGCCGCTGCTGGTGGGTGGCACGATGATGTACGCCAAGCGCCTGGTCGAAGGCGTCGCGACCATGCCCGGGGCGGACCCGGTCATGCGCGAACAGCTCCGTCAGCGCGGCGAGCGCGAGGGCTTCGAGGCGCTGCATGCGGAGCTCGTCGAGGTCGATCCGCAGGCCGCCGCTGCCATCCATCCGCGCAATCGTCAGCGCCTGATCCGTGCGCTAGAAGTCTATCGGCTTAGCGGTGTACCGCTCTCCGAGCACTGGCAGCACCAGCAGCGTGAAAACTTTCCGTGGCGATTGTTGTCCATAGCTCTCGCGCCTGCCGAGCGTCATGTCCTGCATGCGCGTATCGCCCAGCGCTTCGATGCCATGCTCGCTGGAGGATTCGTGTCGGAAGTGGCTACATTGAAACAGCGCGGTGACCTTCATGCGGATCTGCCGTCGATGAAGAGCGTCGGTTATCGGCAGGCATGGGAGTACCTCGATGGGGCCTGCGATCGCGGTGAACTGCGTGAACGCGGTATTGCCGCCACGCGCCAGTTGGCCAAGCGCCAGTTGACCTGGCTGCGGCGCTGGCCCGATCTTCATTGGGTCGATAGCTGCGCGCCGGATGTGGGCGAGCGGATTGCGAAAATCGTGCGTGACCACGGCAGTTAGCGTAAAATGGCGGGCTTCGTCCAGACCTATACTTGCGGCGTTGCGATGCCGCCGGTGTGATGCCGAGTCAGAACGAATCGCCGCCCAACTAAAACAGCACCATTCATAACAGTATTAGGGAGAGCAACATGTCCAAAGGACAGTCCCTTCAGGATCCGTACCTGAACATTCTGCGCAAGGAGCGCATCCCGGTTTCCATTTTTCTGGTCAACGGCATCAAGCTGCAGGGACAGATCGAGTCGTTCGATCAGTTCGTCATCCTGTTGCGCAACACCGTCAGTCAGATGGTCTACAAGCATGCCATTTCGACGGTCGTGCCGTCCCGTAACGTCCGGTTGCCGCCGCAGGATCCTACCGCTGCATCCGGACTCGATAGCTAATCGAGAGGTAGTGATTGTTTTTCGAACGTCCCGACGCCGGCGAAACGGCGATTCTGGTCCATGTGGACTTTCAGGACGAGCAGGAGCGCGAAGATCCGGGTGAACTCCTGGAGCTGGTGCGCTCTGCCGGGGCGGAGTCGGCTACCCTGATTCAGGGTAGTCGGCGTCGCCCCGACCCTCGTTCTTTCATCGGCAGTGGCAAGCTCGAGGAGGTCAAGGCCGCACTCGAGACCCACGGCGCCGAACTCGTCATTTTCAATCATGCCCTGTCTCCTTCCCAGGAACGCAACCTCGAACGTGCGCTCAAGTGCCGTGTGCTCGATCGAACGGGGCTGATTCTCGATATCTTCGCGCAACGCGCGCGGACTCACGAAGGCAAACTCCAGGTCGAACTGGCTCAGCTCGAGTACATGTCTACCCGACTGGTGCGCGGCTGGACCCACCTCGAGCGCCAGAAAGGCGGTATCGGTCTGCGTGGCCCGGGGGAAACCCAGCTCGAGACCGACCGGCGTCTGCTGCGTGAGCGCATCAAGTCGATTCACAAGCGTCTCGAGAAGGTCCGCAAGCAGCGCGACCAGAATCGGCGCGCCAGAGCGCGGGCGGAAATTCCGAGCGTCTCTCTGGTGGGCTACACCAACGCTGGCAAATCGACCCTGTTCAATGCGATCACCTCGTCCGAGGTATACGCCGCCGATCAGCTCTTCGCCACGCTCGATCCGACCTTGCGTCGCCTCGACGTGCCGGATGTCGGCGAGATCGTGCTGGCGGATACGGTCGGCTTCATCCGGCATCTGCCGCACAAGCTGGTCGAGGCCTTCCGGGCCACGCTGCAGGAAGCGACCGAGGCCAGCCTGATCGTCCATGTGATCGACGCTGCCGATCCGGACCGCGAACTCAACGTGGCTCAGGTCGATAGTGTGCTGGCCGAGATCGATGCAGACGATGTGCCACGATTGCTGGTAATGAACAAGATCGACCTGTTGGGAACGTCGCCGCGGATCGAACGTGACGAACAGGGCTTCCCGCAGGTCGTGTGGCTGTCGGCACGCGACGGTGAAGGCCTGGAACTGTTGCGCGAAGCGCTTGGGGAATGGCTGGCCGAGGATATCCTCGATATCCGCTTGACGCTGACGCCCGAGCAGGGTCGACTACGAGCGGCGCTGCACGAGTTGCAGGCCGTGCAGAACGAAACGTTCGACGAGCGCGGTCGCTCGAATCTGGAGATTCGCTTGCCCCGGCGGGAGTTTATGCAGATGATGGCTCGCTTGGGCGAACGCGCCGACGATTATTTGCCCACCTCGGAAAAAACGCCGGTTGCCGATTGGGAACGGGTTTGAGGTGAGAAAAACGACGCAGGGAGCTTCGTGGTCTGGCGAGCAGATCCGAGCGATGCAGGGTGACAGGGGATTCGGCATCCGTCCGAACCAGCCCTTTGCACGTCAGTGCAACGCCACGGCGGCTCATGCTCCCGATGCCATGCGTAATGCTTTGGCCTGACGCAACGCTTTGACTGCATCATTGGAGACTAGGTATGGCTTGGAATGAGCCTGGTGGTGGCAACAACCAGCAGGACCCTTGGGGCGGCGGAGGGGGCCGACGCCCGAGTGGTAATGGTGGCAACAACGGCGGTGGCAATCAGGGGCCACCGGATCTCGATGAAGCGCTGAAAAAGTTTCAAGACAAGATCAACCGTCTGCTGGGCGGCCGCGGCAAGCGTTCCGGTCCTGGCGGCGATGGTTCCGGCGGCAGCAATGGTGGCGGTGGCAAGCGCAACCCGTTTTTGCTGCCGATCCTGGTGCTGATCGTGGCGGCCGTGATCTGGGCCGGATCCGGTTTCCATCTGATCGATCAGTCCGAGCGCGGCGTGGTGTTCCGACTCGGCAAGTACACCGAAACCTTGAATCCCGGTCTGCACTGGAATCCGCCGATCATCGATCGCGTGGACAGCGTCAACGTGACCAGCATCCGCTCTGCGACGCAGACGGATTCGATGCTGACCAGCGACGAGAACATCGTTCGCGTCAGCGTCTCGGCGCAGTATGTGGTGAGCGATTCGCATGCGTTTCTGGTCAACGTCAACGAGCCTGAGATGACGCTGCAGAACGCCATGGACTCGGCCTTGCGCCAGGAAGTGGGCAACATGCACCTGCAGGAAATCCTGACCACCGGTCGTGATCGGCTGGGGCAGCGGGTTTTCGAGCGGTTGACGGCCTATATGGAAGCTTACGGTACCGGTCTGCGTCTGCAGACGGTCAACGTCGAATCGACCGCGCCGCCGGATCAGGTCCAGGACGCCTTCGACGACGTCATCCGTGCCCGGGAGGAGCGTCAGCGCTCGATCAACCAGGCCAATGCCTATAGCCAGGCCGTCGTTCTCGAGGCCAAGGGTCAGAAGCAGCGTCTCATCGAGGAAGCCAATGGCTACAAGGCTGCTTCGGTATCCGATGCCATCGGTCAGACCAACCGCTTCAATTCGCTGCTGAGCGAATATCGGCAGGCGCCGGACGTGACGCGTCAGCGTCTCTATCTCGAGACCATGAGCGATGTGCTGAGCAAGACGCCCAAGGCGCTCGTCGATCTGGGTGACGGCAATGCCGTGACCGTGCTGCCGCTCAATCAGATGCAGGCTGGCGGTAACAGCAGCCAGAGCGACTCGTCGCCGATGAGCATGCAACAGCTCGAACAGATTTCACGGCAGGTGATCGATCAGATGAACAGTGGCTCGCAGCAGCCGACACGTAGTTCCAGCCTGCGGGAGGGTCGCTAATGTTTAATAATCGCGCCCTGTTTGGCGTCATCATCCTGGCGTTGCTGGCCTGGTTTGCCAGTGCCAGTTTCTACGTCGTCAACGAGACAGAACGGGCCATCAAGCTGCGTTTCGGCGAGGTGATCGAAAACAACATTGGCCCCGGTCTGCACTTCAAGCTGCCGATATTCAACACCGTGCGAATCTTCGACGTACGCGTGCAGACGGTCGACTCCAGCGCGACGCGGTACCTGACGGCGGACTCCAAGGCGGTGATCGTCGACTCCTTCGTGAAGTGGAAGATTGCCGACCCACAGCAGTTCTACGAGGCTACGCGTGGCAACATCCAGGTCGCCGAGAACCTGATCGCGCCACGGACCGACGAAGCATTGCGCAACAAGTTCGGCCAGACCGAGATGTCCTCGATCATCCAGGAGAGAATCGCAGCAGAGAGCGACAATCAGGAACTGGTGGGTGAAGACAAGGGCGCCGACACCGTCGAAGGGGCGCGGGAAGAGCTGATGGTCGAGCCGGTACAGCAGCTCGACCAGGCGATGCGCGACGAGCTGGGTGTCCATATCCTCGATATTCGCGTCAAGCGAATCGAGCTGCCACCCGAGGTGACTCAGGCGGTTTACGAACGCATGAATTCGGAGCGGGAGCAGGCGGCGAGAACCTATCGCGCGGAAGGTTCCCAGCAGGCCGAGGCGATTCGTGCCGACGCCGATCGTCAGCGTCAGGAAATTCTCGCCAACGGTCGCCAGGAAGCGGAGACCACACGTGGCGAGGGTGATGCCCAGGCGGCGCAGATCTATGCCAGCGCCTATCAGCAGGCACCGGATTTCTTCTCGTTCTATCGTTCGCTGCAAGCCTATCGCGACAGCTTCAACGGCAAGGGCAAGGATCTGCTGGTATTGAGTCCGGACGACAGCGACTTCTTCCGCTATCTCAAAGACCCGACGCCTGCCGAGGCTTCGGCGCCATGAGGGGCGGGCGGACGAACGGCCTCATCTAGGAAAACGAACGCCCGCGGGATTTCCCCGCGGGCGTTTCGTGGTACTATTGCCTAGCCGGGTTTAGCCCGGCTTTTTTGTGCGGCCTGTTTTTGCGCAATCACGTCTTCATACGATCAAGTCTTTGCGCAATGCACCCGCCTCGCAGCGCTCCGGCTGCAACTGTCACGGGATGGCGAAGCTGGCCTTTGCCTCCGATCTTTACCGACTTACCGCTGGGCAGGAAAAGCTCATGACGATCGCTGACCGCTGGTTGCTACCCGACGGCATGGATGAAGTATTGCCGCCGCAGGCAACCCGGATGGAGGAGTTGCGTCGGACGCTGCTCGACCTGTACGACCGCTGGGGCTACGACCTGGTCATGCCGCCGCCGGTCGAATTTCTCGACTCGCTGCTGACCGGCACCGGCACCGATCTGGATCTGCAGACGTTCAAGCTGACCGATCAGTTGACCGGCAGGATGATGGGTGCCAGTGCCGACGTGACGCCTCAGGTCGCGCGCATGGACGCCCATTCGCTGAAGCGTCAGGGTCCCGTGCGCCTGTGCTATTGCACGACGGTACTGCGGGCCAAGGCCGACAAGCATCAGGGCGGCCGCAGCCCCATGCAGGTTGGCGTCGAGCTCTTCGGTCACGCCGGGCTGGATGCCGATATCGAAGTATTGAGGCTGGCGCTGTCCAGCCTCGAGGCGGCCGGCGCCAAGGAGATTCACCTGGCACTGAGCCACACCGCGATCTACCGCGAACTAGTGCGTGCCGTCGACTGGAGCGACGACGTCGAACGGGCGCTGTTCGATGCCATCGAACGCAAGGCTTATATCGTCATCGACGAACTGGTGGCCGCCAATGTTCGGGATTCCGGGCTCGCGCGGATGCTCAGCGAACTTCCGCGGCTGCATGGCGGGGCGGAGATTCTGGAGCATGCCCAGCAGGTATTGGCCGAGGCCCCGAGCGCCGTTCTGGACGCGCTCGATCAGTTGATGCGGCTGCATCGCGGCGTCGTCGCCGAGCATCCCGAGGTGTCGTTCTACTTCGACCTGGCCGAGCTGCGCGGCTACCAGTACCACACCGGAATGGTATTCGCCGCCTACGTGCCGGGATACGGCCAGGCCCTGAGCAAGGGCGGACGCTACGACGATACCGGCCAGGCCTTTGGCCGTGCCCGCCCGGCCACCGGATTTTCCATGGATCTCAAGCAGCTGGCGACCTTGGCCGAACGAGAGCCGCCAACCAATGGCATCTGGGCACCGAACCAGACGGACGCCGCGCTCAATGAGACCATCAATCGGCTACGGGCGCAGGGGGAGCGCGTGATCCAGGCGCTGCCCGACCAGAGGACCGGTCCCGAGTCACACCGCTGCAATCGTCATCTGGTGCTTCAGGATGGCGAGTGGCGTATCGAGCCGCTGAATTGAGCCAACGCTGTCAGAACCTGTTCACAGACGCCAGCGTGGATACAGCAAATGGATCGCGACGAACGACCGGATCGCGACGGGTTGATCAAGAGACGAGAGCAATGGGCAAGAACGTAGTCGTATTGGGTACTCAGTGGGGCGATGAGGGCAAGGGCAAGGTCGTCGACCTGTTGACCGAGTCCGCCAGTGCCGTGGTGCGATTCCAGGGCGGGCACAATGCCGGCCATACGCTGGTGATCGACGGCCAGAAGACGGTTCTGCATCTGATTCCTTCCGGCGTGTTGCGCGACGACAAGATCTGCGTGATCGGCAATGGTGTCGTGCTGTCGCCGGAAGCGTTGATGGAGGAGATCAAGGAGCTGGAGGCCAAGGGCGTGCCGGTGCGCGAGCGCCTGCGTCTGTCGCCGGCCTGTCCGCTGATCCTGCCTTACCATGTGCGCCTCGACCAGGCGCGTGAAAAGGCTCGCGGCATTGCCAAGATCGGTACGACCGGACGCGGTATCGGACCGGCCTACGAAGACAAGGTCGCGCGTCGCGGCCTGCGCCTGGGTGACATCCTGCATCGCGAGCGTTTCGCCTCCAAGCTGGGCGAGGTGCTCGATTACCACAACTTCGTGTTGACCCGTTATCACGGTGAACCGGCCGTCGATTTCCAGGAAGTGCTGGATCAGGCGATGGGCTTTGCCGAAGAACTGCGCCCCATGGTCTGCGACACGGTCTCCCTGGTCCACGATATCCGCAAGTCCGGCGAAAACATCCTGTTCGAGGGCGCTCAGGGCTCGTTGCTGGATATCGACCACGGCACCTATCCCTACGTCACCAGCTCCAACACGACCGCTGGCGGCACGGCGACCGGCTCCGGGGTCGGCCCGCTTTACCTCGACTACGTGCTGGGCATCACCAAGGCCTACACCACGCGCGTCGGCTCCGGCCCGTTTCCCACCGAGCTGTTCGACGAATTCGGCCGGCACCTGGCCGAGAAAGGGCATGAGTTCGGGGCAACCACCGGTCGTGCGCGCCGCTGTGGCTGGTTCGACGCCGTGGCGCTGCGTCACGCGGTGCAGATCAACTCGGTCTCCGGCATCTGCCTGACCAAGCTCGATGTGCTCGACGGGCTCGAGAACATCCGCGTCTGCGTCGGCTATCGCAGCAAGGATGGCGAAACCATCGACAATCCGGTCGATTCCGAAGGGTACGAAGTGATCGAGCCGCTCTATCACGATCTGCCGGGCTGGAACGAATCCACCATCGGGGTGCGTAGCGTCGAGGATCTGCCGGCGAACGCGCGCGCGTATATCGCCTTCCTGGAAGAAGAAGTCGGTACGCCGATCGATATCATCTCTACCGGCCCCGACCGTAACGAGACGATCGTGCTGCGCAATCCGTTTGATTGATCGCTCGCGCCGAGTCACTCGGCGAAGCAATCGGACGGTGAAGCAATCGATCGATAAAGCAGTCTATCGATAGAGAAGTCGATAGATGACAGAAGATGGCCCGCTGCCCTGGCAGCGGGCCATCTTCGTTCAAGGGAGGGCAGTGGGCGCCTTCGCCAAGGATAGCAACGCCGTTGCCGCCATGGCCGAGTCACGATCAGGGTCCTGTACCCAGCGCTGGAAGAGCGGTCCGATACGGCCACTGTCTTGCAGCAGGCTGTCGTCTCGCAGCAGACGATGACGCGCCGCTGTCACCAGATTGGGGAGCGCAATGGCGGGATCGAAACCGTGAAGTTCCTGATACGACCAGTCATCGGGGTTGGCCGCATGATTGGCGACCCAGCGATAGGCGGCCGCCAGACGCGTCCGATCCGCTTCCTCTTCCGGCCAGGTCAGCCCCAGCGCCGAAGCTTCGCGGAGCATCACCGACCAGGCTGCCAGATTGAAATTGGCATAGTGCCATGGCCGGGTTCGTTTCAGCTCCAGCGGTTGACGCCCGTCGGGCTCGAACTGCGCTTCCAATCGGTCAAGCGCTTCATGCAACTGGCGCTTGGCCAGGGCCGGGCGACCGACGAAGCGGGCAAAGGCCACGACCTGCGCGTCATACCAGGTGCCGTGATTGTTGCGCTTGGAATGCTCCTTCCGGCCGTTCTCGCTCGTCAGCATCCAGTCCAGATAGTCGCCGTACCACTGCTTCAGCGGGCCGAGCGTTTCGTCGGTCAGCGCGGGGGAGGGCGCCAGTTGCCGGATCGATTCGGATAGGCCGATCAGCAGCCGACTTTCGATGATGCCGATGCCGCGCCCTTCGACCCGTCCCGGTATGGCCTGGGCGTAGCGCAGGTTGGGGGCCATCCGTGTCTCGGGCGTGACGAACCAGTGGCGAAGTTGCGCGACGGCGCGTTGGGCATAGCGCTCGTCACCGGTGAGGCGGTAACTCCAGGAGAGCACGTTGACGGTGTCGATGAAATCGATCAGGCGCTGCTTGTCGGTTGCATCGCCGAGCGTCGCTTCATTGTATTCACCATCACGCCGCACGTAGGGCAGGCCATCGTCACTGTCCGGGTCCGGCCACCAGTAGGGTGCAAAGCTGAAGTAGTCGTGGGCGTCTTCGCTGGCCGGCAGCCGGGTTTTGTTCACCACGCTGTAGAGCGGTTTCCGGCGTTCGCTCTCGGCCCGGTCGATCACGGCCGAAGCCGCGATGTCCGTCGCGGCCTCGGGGATCGTGGTTCCGGCTGTTGCCACCGGCGCCAGGGTCGGGAGCGCCAGCGCGGCGAGTACCAGTGCCAGCGCTTGTCTTTGGCGATATCGAATCATGTGGAGGATGCATCCCCGGCAGCGGTAGCCGCCTCGGGATTCTCCAGCAGATCCTGGAGGGTATCGATCGCGGTTTCGCTGTCGCCTTCCATGACACCGTCGAGCCAGATCATCGCCTGTTGCTGATTGACGAACTCGACGCCACGCGTTTGCAGAAAGGCCTGAGCCAGCGAGATGCGAGCGGAGCGGTGCCCCTGACGTGCGGCATCGACCAGCAGTTCCGCGCCCTTGTGGGGGTCCCGCGGCAGAACTTCTCCGCTGAGATAGGCGCGTCCGAGTGCGGCCTCGGCGCCGGCATGGCCAGTCTCGGCGGCGGCGGTCAGCAACTGCTTGCCCTTGTCGATGTCCTGGGTGACGCCACCCTGGCCTTCGAGATAGGCCGAGCCCAGCGCCGCTTGCGCGGAGGCATTGCCATTGCTCGCCGAACGGGAAAGCCAGCTCACGGCTTCGTCGGCGTCCGCGTCGACGCCGTTGCCTTCGAGGTAGGCCAGCCCCAGTACGCGCTGGGCGTTGTCGTCACCGCGTTCCGCTGCCTGGGAGAGATAGCGCACGCCACGCTCCGGGTCAGCGGCGACGCCGGTGCCGTTGAGATAGGCTTCGCCGAGCGTTACGCCCGCGGAACCATGCCCGGCGTTGGCCGCGCGGGTCAGCAATCTGACGCCACGTTGCGGGTCGGCGGGGATGCCGTCGCCGGTCAGCAGCATTTGACCGAGATCGGCCTGGGCTCCGACATGGCCGGCGGCGATCGCTCGTTCGAAATAGCCTGCGGCGCGTCTCTTGTTGACGCCGACACCCAATCCTTCCGCATACATCTGACCGAGCGAGGCCGTCGCGCCGGGGTGACCCGCATCGGCGGCTTTCGACAGCCATTTGCGTGCGCTGGCGTAGCTGGCGCGGACGCCCTGGCCGCGCAGATAGGCCCGGCCCAGATCCGCCATGGCCGGGACTTCGCCCATATTGGCCGCGCGGATCAGGTCGTCGATATTGCCTTGCTCGCCGCTGGCGCGGTAGGTACGAGCCAGCGCCTGTCGTGCCGATGGGTGGCCCGCACGCTCAGCCCGCTGGAGCCACAGTTCCGAGCGGTTCAGGTTCGGCGATACACCGACCCCCTCGCGGTAGGCGCGACCGAGCACCACCATGGCGTAGGCGTCACCTTGGTCAGCGGCTTCTTCGAGCAGTTTCACGCCCTGGTGGCTGGCGCCGGGAAGCTTGCCCTCCAGGTAACCCTGGCCGAGCCGTGTCTTCGACGTGGTGTCGGTGGGATCCTGTTCGACGGCCAGGTTCAGCCACCGTTGCGCCTTGGCCGGATCGCGCTGCAGGCCGGTGCCATCCATATAGGCGATACCCAGAGTACGCGCGGCGCCGCTCTGTTTCTGGTTGGCCGCATCCGTGAGCAACGCAACGCCCTGAACCGGATCGGCGGGCATGCCTTCTCCCTTGAGATAAGCCTCGCCCAGGCGAGCGGTGGCGTAAGGGTGGCCGAGCCGATTGGCGCGCTTGAGATATTCGACGCCACGCTGCGGCTGTGCCTGGACCTTGTCGCTATCGAGATAGATGTTGCCCAGCAGGGCGAGGGCGTAGGCATCGTTGTGCTGTGCGGCTTGCTCCAGCAGTTGAATGCCTCGCTGGGGATCTTCGGATAACACCACGCCGTCGAAATGGGCTTGCCCCAGGCTGCGCGTGGCGTCGAGCTGGCCCTGCTCCGAGGCTTTGGTCAGCCACTTTTCGGCGAGCGCCGGATCGGCTTCGACCTGGCCTTCGCCCAGATAAGCCTGACCCAGCCAGTAGGCGGCATCCACGTTGCCGGTTTGCGCTGCGCGTTCGAGCATGCTCAGGCCTTCGGAGGGATCCTGCCGGTCGAGCAGCAGATGGCCGGCGGCGGCCAGCGCTTGCGGGTCGCCGCTTTCGGCTGCCCGGTTCAACCACTGCTGCTGACGCTCGGGTTGGGGCAGCAGGCCATCTTCGGCGTAGAGTCGCGACAGCGCGAGCATGGCATCGACATCGCCGCTCTCGGCGCGCGAGGTCATTGCCTGCGCATAACGCTCGGCATAGGCCCGTGCCCGGCTCGGGTCGTTGCCGAAAGCACCGCCGGCGGCATAGTTTTCGGCCAGTTTCTCGAGCGCGCGCGGCTCGTTCTGGGCCGCTGCCTTTTCCAGCTGTTCGCGGGCGGCATCGACATCACGCGGCACGCCTTCGCCTGCCAGCTGCATCTCGGCGACCTCGATGCGAGCGCTGGGGTTGCCGTCGTGGTCGATGGCCTGCTGGAACAGATTCCAGGCCAGGGCGGGGTCCCGCTTGACGCCGTCCCCGGCGAGATAGAGTCGTCCCAATTTCAGCGAGGCGTTGTCGAGCCCGCTGAATTCATAGGGAACGGCCTGGCGATAGTAGTGAACGGCCAGTTCGGGATCGCGGGGGACGCCGGCGCCGTCATCGTAGATTCGCGCCAGCTCGTAAAGGGCTTCGGGGTGCGTCCGTGCCATGGGCTTGAGCAGTTCGATGGCCTTCAGGCTCTGGCCCTCGGCCTGCAGATTGCGGATGTATTCCATGCGGTTCCAGTCGGTCGAAGGCATCGACTCGACGTAGCGATGGGCAAACAGCGCCCGATCCTGGGCGGCGACGGTTTGCATGTCCTGGGTACCCTGGCCGGCGCAGGCGGTCAGCATGATGGCCGAAACCAGGGCCGAAGCCAGGCCCGGTATGAATCGGCTAGTGGGCCGGCGTGACAGGGGCAGCAGGTCAGTGCGAGTGGATATCGTCATGCGAGTCTCCTTTGGGTCGGAGCCGTTCCGTCCCTGGAACGGTCCTGAACAGTGAATCGTCGGATCCCGAGGCCGTGGCAGGGCTCGAACTCGAGCCTCGGGGCGAAATCAGGCGTCGGGCGCGAAATCAGGTATCGGGTTCGAACGTGGCGAGTTGCTGCTCTTCGGGTTCCGGCAGCGCGCGAGGCTGGGCTTTCGGATCCATGAAGTAGAGGGTGACGTAGCCCCCGGCACTGCGGTTGTCGATGGGTCGCTTCTGGCTGACGTAGTGGGAGATTCTCGGATCCTCTCGGTGCTGGAGATAGACCTCCATCCAGGCCAGGTACTGCTCGTCGTCCAGAAAGCCGTAGTACTGGGAGTGGGTCGCCAGGTCACCCAGCGCTGCCGGGTCGTCGAAGGTGTCCAGCGCAAACTGGACCGCATCGTCGACGGTATGGCCGTCGTACTCGAAGTCGAACAGGTCGTAGCCTTGGCGATAGGCCACCTGCATGATGTTGACGAGATACAGCAAGGCATAGTTCTGGTAGTGGCTGGCGCGTCGTCCACGAGCCATTTCGTGGGGCAAGGCCCCGCGCGGGGTCATGTCGCTGAGCGCCGAGTAGACGGCGCTGACGCCGAACTGGAAAAGCTCGTCGTCGTCCGTCAGTACGCCGATCATGCTGGCGTAGAGCGCTCGACGGTAGAAGTGGTTGTTGCAGCAGCTCGGGTCTCCGCCACGAATGGACGAGTGCTGGTGGGCCAGCGTGTTGAGCCAGTGATTGATGCGTTCGATCGCCTCGGGACGCTTGTCCGCCACGACCGGACGCACGATGGAGTAGGCCATGGCGGCGGCAAACATCATCGACTCGGTCGAGTACCAGCCCTGGGGTTCGAGACGGTCGTAATAGAACTGGCTCAAGGCGTCTTGAGTCGCCCATTTGTCGAGAAACCGCACCAGGCAGTCGGCGTAGTAGTCATCCCCGGAGGCGACGTAGGCGCCAGCCAGATTGGAGACGGTGTCCTCGAAATCGAACAGTGGCTCGGAAGCCAGCTTCCAGGCCTGGGGCTGCGGATAGTAGCCGGGAATCCGGATGACACTGTCCAGCGCCGGCTTGGACAGCTCCTGTTGACAGCTGGGACCGGGCTCGAGCTGATCACTGTTGTACTGCAGCAGATCGTTGTCCGTCTGCTGCAGCAAGGCCATGCGTGCCTTGACGTCGAAATAGGAGGCATCGGGATCGGTGACCGTATATTCCGACAGATCCAGCTTCTGGCGCTGTTCGTAGCTCATCGCCTGGGCCGAAAGCGTCAGCCCCAAGGCGGTTACGCCCAATAGCATCGTGAGAGTGAGACGCAGGCCCACACGGCCTGCGAGTGACGTCCGTTTCATGAAAATCGACTCCCTGTCGAAAGGATGGATCACGCCCTGGGGGCCATCAGGGTGAAGTCGGCGAAATCGACGACCTGGTGACGCGGCGTGCGCCAGTCGCTGCCGTGACCGCCAAAGAAGGTCGAGAACATCAGGCCGTCGATATGCACGTCTTCAGTGGTGCGATAGACGATGCCCTGCTGCTCGAGAATCGGCTGGCCGTCGATCCAGACACGCGCAATGCCGTTGTCGCGGTCGGGATCGTTGAGCACGATCTCCTGCTCCACGCTGACCCACTGTCCCGGGGTGAAGCGCCATCGGCCACGGCCGACCGATTCGCCGTAGTCGGCGTCTTTATTGGCGACGTACTCGTAGAGCTCGCCCTGACCCTGCTTGCGCCACATGAAACGCATCGAGAAGCCGTTCTTGCCGGTGACCTCGTCGCCGCCGGTGGGGCCGTCGCCGCCGTAGAGGCCGGGCAACTTGCCACCCTTGACGAAGTCGAAACCGGGCTGGAAACGCACCTGGTAACGCAGGCAGGCGCGATCGGCCTGACGCAGCGCCGGCACCGGCATCACGAAACCGGCGCCGCCCTCTGCGGCATCGCTGGGCGACGAGCTGCCTTGCGGGTAGCTGACACGCAGGGCGGGCGCGTCGAGTCCGCTCTCCTCGTTGCTCAGCACCTGCAGGTTCTGTTCGCCCCAGCGTCGCTCGGCATCGAGCCCGCTCTTGACCCAGGCCTTGGGATCCGCATTGGCCGGGATGTTCATGCCCGGGGCGTGTACCGGGGCGTAGCGTGTCGAGCAGGCCGACACCTGGGGCCGGGTGAGATCACCGTCACTGGCGGCCTGCGCGGGCAGGGAGACGACAGTCAACGCGCCGGCGAGCAGTGCCGCCGTGCCCGAAAGGCGCAATGAGCGGCGGTTGGCATTGTCGAGCTGGGATCGCGTCATGGTCATTTCCTCGGCAAGTTCGTTTGCGATGGGTTTCGGTAGCGCTTCACGGTCGCTTCACGCGACGGCCAGTCGAAGGCTCAGTTCATGGCGCTTTTCATTCCGTCGGCGGCACTCGTCCACAACGATTGAACGCCTTGATACATGGCGCGGCCCGCCTGGTAGGTCCACTCGGCGGCCGTGTCGAGCATCGGCGCTTCGGTGAAGCGGACATCGACCGGCGTACCCACGGCGCTGGCCGGCAATGTCTCTTCCGGTACCAGCAGCACGCTCGCCACGTTCTGCTGCTGGCGCACCCAGTCCGGGAAGCCGGCACGCGGCTGGCGTTCGACATCGAGTGCGACGCTACGCACACGCGCGGGAATCGGCTCCGAGGCATTGGGCAGGGCGATATAGGCCTGCTGGTGGTTCTCGATATCGCCGATATCGTCCATGTGCACCAGCGCCTCGACCATGACGTCGTTGTTGTGGGTGTTGACCAGCGTCATGACACGGTCCCCTTCGTTGACGTAGGTGCCGCCGGCAGCGCTGAGTGCCCAGGCCACTTCGCAGTCACACGGGCTGTAGATGGTGTTGGCCGATACCCGTGCCTTGTAGGCATCGATACGCGAACTTTCGTAGTCGCGGGCCGTCTCGAACTGCTCTACCCGTGTCCTCGCGATTTCCGGCGACAGGGTCTCGTAACCCAGCTCGCCGTCTGCGGGGTTGGAGGATGTCGCCACGCTGACCTTGTGGTTTCCAGCATCGTCGAGGCTGTCCTGAAGGTTATCGATCAGGCGCTTGTTGTAGTCGAACGAGGCCTGGGACAGCAGCAGATCGTTCTGGAGTTCGGCGTTATTGACCCGGATCAGCGGCTGGTCGCGCTTGACCTTGTCGCCGGCGTTGAGTTCCAGGTCTTTCAACTGGCCGGCGCCGGGCGCCAGGATATCCGTTCGCGGCGCCGTTACCGCGGCGAAGCTCGGCTCGATCAGAAAGACATTACGATAGACGGTCGCGGCCACTGCCGCCGTCAAGACGCCCGCGGCGACGAGCAGTGCCAGGTAGCGGAACATGGGAACGCGACGCTTGGGCTTGGTGGCCGGTGTCGCGACGTTGCCACGGCGCTTGCGGGGGGTCTGGGCATCCTGCGGGTCGACCAGGCCATCGAGACTGACATGGCGTCCGCTCATCTGGGCGCGAATCACCCGGCGCAGAATATCGCGCTGGCGGGGTTCCATCTGGGTGAATTCGAACGCGACGCGCTGTTGGCGCGCGTCGCCGATCTCGCGCAGTGGGCGCGCCATCGCGGGCAGGGCCAGCTCGACACCGCTGGCGGTCAGCATTAGCGCAACGGGGATCTCGCGGTGGCGCTCCAAATGCATCGAGGTCTCGGCGGAAAAGCCTCCCATCGAGAGATCGTGGCCCTTGACGACCCGATCATCCCCCAGACGAACGTTGAAGGGCATTTCGACGCGGACATGGCGGCGCTCGTCGCGGCGTTCATGGCGCAGCTGATCCGGATCCCGGCGTGTCTCGTTGTCATGGCCTGACTGGCGATCGTGATCTGACATGGTGAAGTCTCCTTGAAATTCCCTGGCTACTGGCGGTTCTGTGCCAGCGCGTTGTCTTCCATGTGGCTGCCTTCGAGCGACAGCGATAGCGCCGTCAGCTGGATAGCGTGACCGGCAAGCTGAATCTGACAGGGCTGCTGGGCGTCACAGTCGAACTTGCCAGCGCTGGCGAGCGTGGTGTCGCCGGAGCGGATCTGCGAGGCGAGTCCGGTGCCGACTTCCAGCGTGGTCGGATCGTCCGGGTCGCCATAGCCGTGAAGGCTGGTGCCGCGAATCCTGTCCAGCGAGGCGACCTGGTCGTTGAATCGGGCATCGATCCGGTAGTGGCCGGCGGGCAGATGAACGCTGCCGCCCTCCGGTGCGTCGGTCAGCGTCAATGCGAGCCAGCGATTGTCGGCGGCGTCTTCCTCGAGCGTCTCCGGCTGGGCGCCGGTCATCGCCGCGATCGACAGGCGATCGGCCGGGGCCATGATGCCGCCGAAGATGGCCAGCACGAATATCAGCCCGCCCAGGTAGAGGGCGTGGATGAAATGGCCACCCAGTCGCTGACGACGGGCTGCGCGAGGATCGTCGGGCTCGCCGGCGGAAATGCCCTGACGTGACCATTTCTGACGGTTGAAGCGAAAGCTGACATAGGTCTTCAGGATCGCGCCGCTGAGCTGGTTGTAGTAGAGCATCGGCACCCACAGTGCGCTCCAGCGTCCGCGCTGCCAGGCCAGTACCAGGCTGGTCAGGCCGCGGGTCATCAGGATCCACAGCAGGTAGGCGAAGATGAACGACGGGCGCACGAACAGCGTCAGCATGATAGCGATGGTCGGGCCGATCAGCGTGGTCCACATGGAAAGCCGCTGGTCGACGAGGCTCCACCAGGTGAACCAGCCCATGCGGCTTGGCCCCAGCGCGATGGCACGGCCGTTGGTACGCAGCATGTTGCCGAACCAGCGGCGCATCAGATCCAGCGTCGACTTGAAGAATCGGCGACGCTCGGGCAGCTCCTCGAAGCCGGTGACGTAGACATCCGGGAGATAAAGCATCTTCCAGCGATGCTTGAGCAGCCAGAACCAGGTCGACTTGTCATCGCCGGAGAGGAACTTGAAGTTGCCGAAACGCCAGTGCTCGACGTGGTCGTTCTCGACCAGCTCGATGAATTCGGGCTCCGTGGCGAGATCGGCACGAAACGCGCTGTAGCGGCCGGTCAGGACGAGCAGTCGCTCGGATACCGAGGTCGAGCTCATGACCAGATGGCGCTGGGCGTAGCGCAGGTCGTACCACTCCTTGGTCACATCGTTGCCGATGACCACCGCGTTATTGTTGGTGGTGATCGCCCCCAGGTCATCCTTGGCCAGAAAGAACGATAGCGAACGTTCCAGCGTGCCGGGTTCGATGCGGATGTCACCGTCCATGCTGACCAGCAGCGAGCGGTGTGTCGGCATGCAGCGGGAGATGGCGCGCAGTACCTCGGCCATGGCCGAGCGTTTGCCGTCACCTTTCTGGAACATATAGCGGACACTGACGTTGTCGGGCCAGCCATGTTCTTCCATCACCTGGTCGATGATGTCGACATCGCTGCGGTCGGCGATGGCGGCGAACAGCGTCGTCGGCACGCCGTAGTCCGCGGCATCGCGAATCAGCGCGTCGTAGACGGCAAAGGTGACCTCGGTGTCGATCCGAAACGAGGTGCACAGGATATAGAGCGCGTCCGGCGTCTCTCTGGCGCCGACGGCATCAGCCTCGGCCCGCAGCCGAGGAAACATGCGGCGGTTGTACCAGACGGAGCGTACCGCCTGCACGAACCACCACGAGTAACGCCAGGCCCCTATCAGGCCCACGGCGAAGATGAAGCTCTTCGAGCCGGGGTGAAAGACTTCGCCCGGCAGATGGGTCACCAGCAGCAGGGTCAGCGCCGCCAGCAGCAGGATGACCGTTGCTTCGGTCGCCACTGAGGCTTTGCTGGGCCTGGCTCGGGTGTAGTTGATATGGCTCATCGGGATGTCCTTGGAGTCGTTCCTTGACGTCGTCCCTTGCGGGTCTGCCGAACCCGCCGAGCAGACGCTACGCTTTGTCTAAAAAATGTCAGCGCTCACGCATACGGCGTTAAAAATCGGCTCAAAATGCTCATTTACTCCGCGTAAACTGGGACGCCAGCCCGGTCCTTTTTCGCCGATCTTGATTCGCTACGCTTACCCTTCGGGCCAGCCTTCGGCTGTTGCTCCCTACGGTCGTTGCGCCTTGTCTGGCTATCGCTCGTCGATTTTTCAGACAGCGCTTGATTCCTGCAGGCCCGTGCAATGGCACCAGCCTGGACCGTGACGGAAATCGGGGCGGCGGCGGTCATTGCCGCCGCCGACGGCATCGCGCGTTATAGCGTGTAGGCGATGCCCGGGCCGCTGCGCTCGGTCTGTGACGCCAACGGCGCGGGGGCCTCGGTGGGCTGGGAGATGCGAAGCGAGTCGGCGCGACCGACCGCGAAGTAGAGCAGGCCGGCGGCACGCACGCTTTCCGGGTTGAACAGGTTGCGGCCATCGATGATCGCTGGCGTGGTCAGCTGCTCGCGCAGGCGGCGGAAGTCGACGGTGCGGAAGGCTTTCCACTCGGTGCAGATCACCAGCGCATCGGCGCCTTCGAGGGTGTCGTCACGACGTTTCGTCAGCACCAGGTCGTCCCGCTCGCCGTAAATTCGCTGACACTCCTTCATGGCTTCCGGATCGTAGGCACGAACCTTGCCGCCGGCTGCCCATACCGCTTCCATCAGCTCGCGACTCGGGGCCTCGCGCATGTCGTCGGTGTTGGGTTTGAACGCCAGCCCCCAGACGGCGATGGTCTTGCCTTGCAGGTCACCATCGAGTGCTTGAGACAGCTTGGTGAAAAGACTCGCCTTCTGACGGTAGTTGACCGCCTCGACCGCGTTGAGCAGTTCCGCCTCGTAGCCGACGCCGCTGGCGGTGCGAGCGAGCGCCTGGACGTCCTTCGGAAAGCAGGAGCCGCCATAGCCGCAGCCGGGATAGATGAAGCTGTAGCCGATGCGCGGGTCGCTTCCGATACCCCGGCGCACGTTTTCGACATCGGCGCCGAGCCGCTCGGCCAGATTCGACACTTCGTTCATGAAGCTGATCTTGGTCGCCAGCATGGCGTTGGCGGCGTACTTGGTCAGTTCGGCGCTGCGGATGTCCATGAACATCAGCTTTTCCTGGCGCCGGTTGTAGGGGGCATAGCACTCGCGCATCAGCGGTTCGACGCGAGGAGAGTCGCAGCCGATGATGATGCGTGCGCCCTGCGAGAAATCTTCGACGGCAGAACCTTCCTTGAGGAACTCGGGGTTCGAACAGACGTCGAAGGGGATGTCCACGTCGCGCTGCTGCAGCCGGCGGGAAATGGCGTCAGTGACACGGTCTGCCGTCCCTACGGGCACGGTGGACTTGTCGATGACCAGCTTGTACTCCTGCATGTGGGTAGCGATGGTATCTGCCACGCTGAGGACGTATTTCAGGTCGGCGCTGCCATCTTCGTCCGGCGGCGTGCCCACGGCGATGAACTGCAGGGTGCCGAAATTGGCCGCCACCGCAGGGTCGGTGGTGAACAGCAGGCGTTCTTCGGCCACGTTCTGTTTGATCAGTGCTTCCAGACCGGGCTCATAGATAGGGACGATGCCGTTCTCGAGACCGGCGATCTTGTCGCTGTCGACATCCATGCACATGACTTCATGGCCGGCATCGGCGAGACAGGTTCCGGTAACGAGACCTACATAACCCGTTCCAAAAATGGTAATCCGCATGATGGCTCTCCTTGCTGATTCGTATCGTTATGTGTCCGACATTCACGAGCTGTCCCGTGGCGTCGGCCACTCGATCTGCCAATCACTGGCATTCATTCATTGGTGTTGAACACGGCAAACTGTCATTTGCTGTAAAGACTTACGTTCTGCAAAGCATCGCGTAATGGCGGCGACAGGAATTACAAAAGCCGGCCATATCGCGAGGCTAGTTTTTATTAGGATGTCAAGTGATTGATTCTACAGGCCTTTAGGACCTCGCCTCTTTACAGCTAATGACAAACAGTGTTTCCGAAATACAGGGACAACGTTAGTGTCAAAGTGCCTTTCGTTCCAATTAAGAAAAATCTCATGTAAACGAGAATGCGGCTTTAGTGTCGTTCTATTGCACAGCGTGTGACTTTATGACGACATCCCTTGTCTCGAGTTGGAGACGCCAAAAAGGCGTCCTGAAGCGATTTTGGTAACTTCTAGTTACTAAAGGTGTGATTGAGAATCTTAGTTTTCCGAGTTTTTCTTTTTGTGTTCTTTTGATGTTGCGTAATTCAACGACATCGCTTGCCTGTGAACGGGTTCCCCGTTCCGATCGGCGCCGGGGCGCTTGCCAGGCAGGTGGGGCCGCGATTCGCTGGCGAGACCAAGGGTTCACAGCGTGGTTAAAGAGGACTAAAATGGTCCTATATAGCGGCTGTCAGGATCGAGAGGGCATCAAGGCATGCTGAAACTATCGAAATTGACGGATTATGCGGCAGTGATCATGGCGCAGATCGCACGGGATCCCGAGCAGGCGCATACGGCAGCCGAATTGGCGGTACGCGTGAGCCTGCCTCATCCCACGGTAGGAAAGACGCTAAAAATGCTTTCCAAGAGCGGGTTGCTCGAGTCGCGTCGCGGTTCGCATGGGGGTTATGTGCTTTCCCGGTCGCCGGCGGAGATCACCGCCAGCGACATCATTGCCGCCATCGAGGGGCCGATCGGCATGACCGAGTGCAGCCATGCCGACGGAGACTGCGAGCTGATGGATACCTGCGGCGTCGCCGACAATTGGCAGCGGGTGTCACAGGCGATACGGACACTGCTCGACTGTGTCACGTTGGCGCATCTCGCTCAGTCCGGCCCGCTCAAGTTGCCGGTACAGTTACCGATCCAAAGCGTGACGTTGCCCTCGACGACCGGGGCAGTGCGCGAACATTAAGAAGACGTGGCAATGGCAGGTGCAGTCGCGGTGAGGGTCTTGCCGCTTCTCGTGTCTGTTCGGGACTGCGTCTTCGTCATAAGACTCTCGGTGGAGAGGAGAGAAGACCATGGCTAGCGAAGAGATGGAGCAGTTGGTCCGTCGCGAATACAAGCAGGGATTCGTGACCGACATCGAAAGCGATACCGTGCCGCCGGGCTTGGATGAAAGCACGATCGCCTTCATTTCCCAGAAGAAAGAAGAGCCGCAATGGATGCTCGAGTGGCGTCTCGAAGCCTATCACCAGTGGCTCAAGATGACGCCGCCGTCCTGGGCGCATCTCGAATATCCCCCCATCGACTATCAGGCAATCTCCTATTTCAGTGCGCCGAAGAAGCCGGAAGACCGCCCGCAGAGCCTGGACGAGGTCGACCCCAAGCTGCTGGAAACTTACGAAAAGCTGGGTATTCCGCTGCACGAGCGGGCGGCGCTGGCGGGGGTGGCCGTCGATGCCGTGTTCGATTCGGTATCGGTGACCACGACGTTCAAGGAGAAGCTCCACGAGGCCGGGGTCATCTTCTGCTCCATCTCCGAGGCGATTCGCGAGTACCCGGAACTGGTGCGCCAGTATCTGGGGACGGTAGTGCCGCAGGCCGACAACTATTTCGCCGCGCTCAACTCCGCGGTCTTCACCGATGGCTCGTTCGTCTACGTACCGGAAGGCGTTAAGTGCCCGATGGAGCTGTCGACCTACTTCCGGATCAACGCCGCCAATACCGGCCAGTTCGAGCGTACGCTGATCATCTGCGACAAGCAGGCGCAGGTTTCCTACCTCGAAGGCTGTACCGCGCCGATGCGTGACGAGAACCAGCTCCACGCGGCGGTGGTCGAGCTGGTCGCGCTGGAAGATGCCTACATCAAGTACTCCACGGTGCAGAACTGGTATCCGGGCGACGAGGAAGGCAAGGGCGGCATCTACAACTTCGTCACCAAGCGTGGTGACTGTCGTGGCGATCGCTCCCGCATCAGCTGGACGCAGGTCGAGACCGGCTCCGCCATCACCTGGAAGTACCCCTCCTGCATGCTGCGTGGCAAGGAGAGCATCGGCGAGTTCTATTCGGTCGCGGTGACCAACGGTCGCCAGCAGGCCGACACTGGCACCAAGATGATCCATATCGGCGAGAATACCCGCTCGACGATCGTCGCCAAGGGGATCGCCGCCGGTCGCAGCGACCAGGCCTACCGCGGTCTGGTCAAGATCGGGCCACGGGCCAAGGGCGCACGCAACTATACCCAGTGTGATTCGCTGCTGATCGGCGACCAGTGCGGCGCCCACACGTTCCCTTATCAGGAGATCGGCAACAGCACCGCCACCGTCGAACACGAGGCCACCACGTCCAAGATCGCCGACGATCAGCTGTTCTACTGCCGCGCGCGCGGGATCGACGAAGAGGACGCGGTAAGCATGATCGTCAACGGCTTCTGCAAGGATGTCTTCCAGGAGCTGCCGATGGAGTTCGCGGTCGAGGCCGAGGCGCTGCTCAACGTCACGCTGGAAGGTTCGGTGGGCTGATTCGCCGCCACTGTCGAATTCATATGCCAATTCGGGAGGCTGCGTCGGCGGTCTCTCTCGTTTCAAGGGTTTCACATGCTCGAAGTCAAAGATCTTCACGTTACGGTCGAGGACAAAGCGATCCTCAAGGGCCTCAATCTGACCATCAACGCCGGTGAGGTCCATGCCATCATGGGGCCGAATGGCGCGGGCAAGTCGACGCTGTCGGCGGTGATCGCCGGCAAGGACGGTTACGAGGTGACGCAGGGCACGATCCTGTTCGAAGGTCAGGACGTGCTCGAAATGGAAATCGAGGAACGGGCTCGCGCCGGTCTGTTGCTGGGATTCCAGTACCCGGTCGAAATCCCCGGGGTCAAGAATATCTACCTGCTCAAGGCGGCGCTCAATGCCCAGCGCGCCGCGCGCGGTGAAGGGGAGATCCCGGCGCCGGAGTTCATGAAGCTGGTGCGCGAAAAGAGCGCCGAGATGAAGATGGACCCGAGCTTCCTGCAGCGAGCGGTCAACGAAGGATTCTCCGGCGGCGAGAAGAAGCGCAACGAGATCCTGCAGATGCTGGTGCTGCAGCCGAAGCTGGCGATGCTCGACGAGATCGACTCCGGTCTCGATATCGACGCCATGAAGGTCGTCGCCGACGGCGTCAACTCGCTGCGTGACGCCAATCGCGCCATTCTGCTGGTGACGCACTATCAGCGCCTGCTCAATCACATCGAGCCGGATCATGTTCACGTGCTGGTCGATGGTCGTATCGTCAAGAGCGGCGACAAGGACCTGGCGCTGGAACTCGAAGCCCGCGGTTACGATTGGGTGCTGGAGGGATCTGCCGCATGAGTGCACCGGAACGCTTTCTCGAGCGTCTGACCGCACGCCGCGCCGAAGACCCCAGCTGGGTCGCGGCACGGCGCCAGGCCGGCGCGGCGCGCTTCGAGGCCTTGGGTTTTCCCACGCGACGTGACGAAGAGTGGAAATATACCGACGTGCGCCGTATTGCCGAGGGCGATTTCGCTCTGGCGACGGACGCCGCGTTCGACACTACCCGCTTCGACGAGCAGCGCCTGGATATCGACGCCTATCGGCTGGTGCTGGTCGACGGCGTGTTCAGTGCCGAGCTGTCCCGGCTCGACGGCCTGCCAGCCGGCGTTTCCCTCGAACCGCTGTCCAGGGCGATGGCTGCCAACCACGAAGCAGTAGGCGGTTCGCTCGGCCGTCTGGCGGGTGTCGATTTCTCGCCGTTCACGGCGCTCAATACCGCCTTCGCCGAAGAGGGCGTCATCGTGCGTCTGGCACCCGGTACGGTGGTCGACAAGCCGATCTACGTGCTGCTGCTGTCGCGGGCCAACGAACGGCCGGTGATGAGCCATCCGCGGGTACTGATCGAAGCGGGCGCGCGCGCCGAGGCGACGATCGTCGAGCATTATTCGGGCGAGCCCGACGCCGCCAATTTCACCAACGTGGTGACCGAAGTGCTGCTCGATCGCGGTGCCATCGTCGATCACTACAAGTTGCAGGAAGCGGCGCTGACGGATCTGCACGTGGCCAGCATCCACGTCGATCAGGGGCGCGACAGCCGCTTCAACTCGTACAACCTGAACCTTGGCGGGGCGCTGGTACGTACCGATCTGGTGACGGATCTCAATGCCGAAGGCGCCGAAGCGGCCTATAACGGGTTGTTCTTCGTCCAGGGGCGTCAGCACGTCGACAACCACACGCTGGTCAATCACAACGCGCCGCGCACGTTCTCCAACGAGAACTACAAGGGTGTGCTAGATGACCGTTCTCGCGGCGTGTTCAACGGCAAGGTCTTCGTCAAGAAGGACGCGCAGCAGATCGAGGCGTACCAGAACAACGCCAACCTGCTGCTGTCCGACCGTGCCGAGATCGACACCAAGCCGGAGCTGGTGATCTACGCCGACGACGTCAAATGTTCCCACGGCGCTACCACAGGCCAGCTGGACGAGGAAGCCGTCTATGCGCTGCGTAGCCGCGGCATCGATGAGCCGATGGCTCGGGCGCTGCTGACATTGGCCTTCGTCGGCGAAGTCATGGACAAGGTGCGTCTCAACGTCATCGCCGAGCGCGTCGAAAGAGCCGTCGCGGGTCGTCTGCCGGAGCGCTTCAACCTGGCCGACCTGGTGGAAACCGCCGAGGCGATTCAGGAGGCTTGAGATGACCGCGATTACCGATCTGACGCTGGACCTGGCGGCCGTACGTCGGGATTTTCCGATTCTCGATCGTGAGGTTCACGGTCGACCGCTGATCTACCTCGACAACGCCGCCACCAGTCAGACGCCGGTGGCGGTCATCGACAGCCTCAGCGACTACTACCGTCGTTACAACGCCAATATCCATCGCGGGCTGCATACGCTGGCCGACGAGGCGACGGCGGCCTTCGAAGGCGTGCGCACTACGGTTCAGCGCCACCTCAATGCGTTCGAGCCGCGCGAGATCGTGTTCACGCGGGGGGCCACCGAGGCGATCAATCTGGTCGCCAACAGCTGGGGCCGGGCCAACCTGAAGGCGGGCGACGAGGTGGTGATCTCGTTGATGGAGCATCACTCCAACATCGTGCCCTGGCAGTTGCTCGAGCGTGAACTGGGGATCGTGATCAAGGTCATCCCCGTCGATGCGCGAGGCGTACTCGATCAGGAGACCTATCGCGAGATGCTGGGCGAGCGGACCAGGCTGGTCTGCGTCAACCATGTCTCCAATGCGCTGGGCACGATCAATCCCATTGCCGAGATGGCGCGCGATGCCCATGCCTGCGGTGCGCTCATTCTGGTCGATGGCGCCCAGGCTGTGCCGCATCAGGCAGTGGACGTGCAGGCGCTGGATGCCGACTTCTATGTGTTCTCGGGTCACAAGGTCTATGGGCCGATGGGGGCCGGGGCGCTGTATGCCAAGGCTTCCCTCCTCGATTCCATGCCGCCGTGGCAGGGCGGCGGGGAGATGATCTCGCGAGTCTCCTTCGATCGTGGTACCGAATTCGCGGCCGTTCCGCACCGGTTCGAGGCGGGAACGCCTTCGGTGGCCGATGTCATCGCCATGGGAGCGGGACTGGACTGGGTCAACGCGCTTGGCATCGAGCGGCTGTCGGCCTGGGAGCAGTGGCTGCTGGATCATGCAACCCAGAAGCTCGAACAGATCGACGGGCTGAGAATCATCGGCACGGCACCGCAGAAGGCGGGCGTGATTTCGTTTCTCGTCGACGGTGCGCATGCCCAGGATATCGGTCTGTTGATCGATCAGTTGGGTGTGGCGATTCGCACCGGGCATCACTGCGCCCAGCCGGTATTGAGTCATTTCGGTGTCGAGGCGACCTGTCGTGCCTCGCTGGCGGTCTACAACACGCCGGAAGAGGTCGATGCGTTCGTCGAGGCCTTGCAGCGCGTGCTGGGCATGCTGCGCTGAGCCGGTTCCGGCGTCCGGCGTGTCCGGGCCGGCAATTCTGTCAGGAGCAATGATGGATCCGTTAAACGAGGTCTACAAGGGTCAGGAAATGCCGCTGCAGCGGGATGTCGATGTCATTTCGATTCCGTTCGGCAAGACCATCACGCTGGCCGAGGACAGCACCGTAGTGGTGATGCAGGCCAAAGGCAACTCGATCAGCGTCAGCTACGAAGGTCGTCTCTATCTGATCGAAGGTCATGATCTCGACGCGCTGGGGCTGAAGGCACTCGAGCGGCCGACGCTGAATCCCGATGCGACGGAAGCCGAAATGGAAGCTTTCGTCTGGGAGCAACTGCGGACATGCTTCGACCCGGAGATACCGGTCAACATCGTCGATCTCGGGCTGGTTTACGGCTGTCGTATCGAGCGCCTGCTCACCGGCGAACGCATGGTGACCATT
Organism: Salinicola sp. MIT1003; assembly: GCF_001858555.1. NCBI lineage: Bacteria > Pseudomonadati > Pseudomonadota > Gammaproteobacteria > Oceanospirillales > Halomonadaceae > Salinicola > Salinicola sp. MIT1003. The sequence continues at coordinate 107,588 of NZ_MCAP01000060.1, read as the reverse complement.
CGCATGACGCTGACGGCGCCCGGTTGCGGCATGGGCGATGTGATCGCCGAGGACGCGCGGCGCAAGATTCTCGGGGCGCCGCAGTTCTCCAAGGTTCATGTGGAAATCGTTTTCGATCCGCCCTGGAGCCGTGAGATGATGAGCGAAGAGGCGCGCCTGGAGCTGGGAATGTTCTAGGGTCGACGGATCCTGGGCACGCTGCATGAAGCCACGCTCCTCGGGCTGCGCGAGCCGGTTTCTGGCAGGACAATGAACGCGACATGTTGATCGACATTTCTCATCGCCATTCGACTCCCGGCCGGGGTGCCCGACGATCGTTTTTCCCTCACCGTTTCTGTGTCGTTCACTTATGCTCGAGCTGCTGAAGGGATTGCTCAAGGCGCTGCTTGCCGGCCTGTTGATGCTGGTGATCGGTGTCGTGGTGATTAATCTCTGGATACTCCAGAAGACCCACGCCCGAGTCGAACACGAGGTGCCTCTATGCGCCATGCAGCCGGTCGGGCTGGTCTTCGGTACCGCACAGTGGCTGCGGGAAGGGGGCGCGAATCCCTACTATCAGGCCAGAATGGAGACCTCGGCAGAACTGCTGAGGCTTCATCGTGTCCAGCATCTGCTGCTTTCCGGCGACAACCGTACGCGATACTACAACGAGCCGATCAGCATGTGGCGCTCCTTGCGGCATCGCAATATCAGCGATAGGCACATGACGCTCGATTATGCCGGCTTCAGTACGTTCGATAGCGTGGTTCGCGCCAAGGAGGTGTTTGGCGCGGATCGACTGATGCTGATTTCACAGGGCTGGCACTTGCCGCGGGCCCTGTTCATTGCCGATGCGCTGGGGATCGAGGCTACCGGCTGTGCGGTGCCCGATGATGGCGTCGAGGGAGAATGGCGGCTGCGTCTACGCGAATGGCTTGCCCGTGCCGCCACCTTTGGCGATCTTTACATCTGGGGGCGAAAGCCTTACTTCCTGGGGCCTTTGGAGCCGATTCAGCTGTAGTCGCCATGACACGCTTCCAAGCCTGAGGCGTTGCCAGCAAGGTAGCGTGCCCCCAGGAACCGCTTCTCAGCGTTGGCGTTGCTGCAGCTTGTTGATCTCCCGGATCAATGCACGGCAGTTCTTCCAGCAGCGTTCCAGCGCGGGCTCCAGGGCTTCCGGCAGAGGATGCGTGAACGCCGTGCCCAGCGCCTGCATCAAGACGCGCTCCTGCTCGAGCAGCTCTCCGAGCAGCACGGCACTGTCGTTGCCGACGAAGCTCTTGATACGGCTCCAGAGCCAGAGGTAATCGTCGCGTTCGACATCGGCATCGCGGGGCAGGATATCGAGATGTTCGCGAACCAGCTGCTGCAGTTCGCGCATGGCGGCCCCACGTTCCTCGTAATGGGGTTTCAGGGCATTACGCAGCGCCGGTCGCAGGCGATCGAGATTGTCCTGAAAATAGTCGAGACTGTCGGCCAGCGCTTCGAGTACGCTGTCCATCGCCACTTGGCGATTGTCGAGAAACATGTGCGGCCACCTCCTGAGGTGACACAAATTGTGCGGCCGGAAACACTGTTTTGCCACCCCCGGGCGCAGAAAAATTTAGGATTTTCGGCTATTTGTTCGATCGCTCTCCCATCAGCCCTTGGGTTTCGGCGGCGCTTTCCGCGGCGTACTGGCATTTTTCTCCAGATGCTCGACGATCAGACCCGCGATGTCCTTGCCGGTCGCGGTTTCGATGCCTTGCAGGCCGGGGGAGGAGTTGACCTCCATGATCACCGGGCCGTGGTTGGAGCGCAGCAGGTCGACGCCCGCCACGCCGAGCCCCATGGCCTTGGCTGCGCGAATCGCGGTGGAGCGCTCTTCCGGCGTGATGCGGATGACGCTGGCGGTGCCGCCGCGGTGGAGGTTGGAACGGAATTCACCCTCGGCAGCCTGGCGCTTCATCGATGCCACGACCTTGTCGCCGATCACGAGGCAGCGAATATCGGCGCCCTTGGCTTCCTTGATGTACTCCTGAACCATGATGTTTGCCTTCATGCCCATGAAAGCCTGGATGACCGACTCGGCGGCCTGGTTGGTTTCCGCCAGGACCACGCCGATGCCTTGGGTGCCTTCCAGCAGCTTGATCACCAGCGGGGCGCCCTTGGCCATGGTGATCAGGTCGGGGATGTCGTCGGGCGAATGGGCAAAGCCGGTGACCGGTAGTCCCAATCCCTTGCGAGAAAGCAGTTGCAGCGAGCGCAGTTTATCGCGCGAGCGGGTGATCGCGACCGAGTCGTTGAGCACGTAGGTGTTCATCATCTCGAACTGCCTCAGCACGGCGCAGCCATAGAACGTGACCGACGCGCCGATGCGCGGGACGATCGCATCGAAGGGCTCGAGCTCTGCGCCCTTGTAATGGATCGAAGGGCGATGCGAGGCGATGCTCATGTAACAGCGCAGCGTGTCGACGACTCTGACGGTATGGCCACGCTGCTCGGCGGCCTCGACCAGGCGCCGCGTCGAGTAGAGATTACGATTGCGTGACAGAATGCCGATATGCATGCGCTTGGGACTCCGATGCGTGAATGGAAGGACAGATGAGGTGAAGCGGGCCGTCAGGGTTCGCCGTGCAGGAACGCGGCACCAGGGGCAACCAGAAGCCGCCGCATGGCGCGCCTTCCCAGTAGCATGGGGTGGCGCATGTTGCTGCGATCGGTCAGGGTCAGCTCGATGGGAAAATCCAGGCCGCCAAGCAGAAGACGCGTACGAATGACGTAGCGCCATTCCTGCTGGCCGTTGGAACTCCTCACCCGGCGGCGATCGTGCAGTGGCAGCTGACATTCATGGTGCGTGCTCTGCTGACCACTCGAGCGAGTGATGAATCGAACCCACGGATGGCCGTTCTCCTCGTAGGGTTCGATCCGCTCCGCATGCAGGGCCGATGTTCTCGCGCCGGTGTCCGCCTTGCAGCAGAGTGTCATGTGCAGATCCGGTAGCGTGACCATTTCACGCCGGCCGATGACCGCCTTGGCCTGGTAGGGTAGTGCTTTCATGGGTTCAAGCATTCCATTCTCTGACGAGCCGGCCCACGGGAGAGTGCGCCGGCGCCTGACGCAGCATCATCAATATGGGCAGCCGCAGGCGGGGGATCAATGCCAAATCACGGACGACGCGGCGAAAGTTGGCATTCCTGCAGCTTGCCAGACGTTCCAGAAACCGCATGAGCCGGGTTTCATGTTCGAGATGCTGCCAGCCGCGGGCGGCAATGGCGGCAAGACAATCGGCGGCCATGAGGTCGTCGTCGAGAATACGATCGAGCCATTCTCCGACCCGGGGGGCGTCGCTGCCCAGCAGCGCTCTCAGCAGGGCGCAGAACGTTTCTATATCCTGCGCTTCGCGGGTGGTGGCGAGTGCGTGCCAGAGAGTGGGAAGCAGCTCGGCCGGCGTATCGCCATGCTCCATCAGGTAGCACAGCGGCAAGATCACCTCGCGGGGCAGCGCGTTCAGGCGCAGCGTCAATGCCTCGATGACGGCAGGATCACTGTCGACCACCTGATCGGCCAGGCCCTGGAGGCCGAGCATTTGCCAATTGAGAGCGTCGTCACCGATGAGGTAGCGACGCGCCATGTCCGAATGCGATGACGACGGTTGCCCGAAATGGCGAGACAGGCGAGCATGCAGCAGCGCGCGCTGGTGCAGCTCCGGCTCGAATGCCAGGGGGTTGTCCTGCATCAGATTGGTCGGCTCCAGCTTGCCTTGTGCGAGGCCGTTCTGTGACGGATCGGCAGGCTGGGTGCCCAGAGTCTGAAGCAGGCGATCGAGAAATTCGTCGCGCGCGGCAGGAACCAGCATGCCCTGTTCATCCAGCGGCAACGACAGAAACCAGATCGCCGGATCCTGATAGGTCGCCGGCCAGCGCAGAGCGCAGGCGACCTGCGCATGACCGTTCCAGGGTAGCGGCCATGGTTCGCGCTCCTGTTCGAAGGCAGCGAAAGTGTCCTGACGCATTGGCGCCACACGTCGACCCAGGGTCGACAGCGCAAGCTCCGCGCCGCTATGGGCGAAAAAATCGCTCAGCGTTTGCATGGTAGACGGTCGTCATGTTCATCGAGGCGCGCACTGTAACTTGCGGTGACGGCGCTGGATAGGGGGTGGCCAAAAATTGAACAGCTTCCGCCAGCGCATGGCTTGCGGCGCTCCGATCAAGGTGTCCCAAGTTTATCCACAGGCTCTTTCAGGGTTTCTGTGAGCAACCCTGAAGGCGCCATATCCAGACAGCTCCAGACAGCAACAGGAGAGAGAATGAGTCCACACGATGAATTGGCCAGTGCCTTGCGTGAATTGGAAACGGCCCTGATGGAAGCCGGCTTCTGGGAGGAATCCCGGCCGGACGCTTCGGCGTTCGAAAGCCGGCAGCCATTCTGTGTCGATACCATGTCGCTGCCGCAGTGGCTGCGGTACGTCTTTATCGCCCGCCTGCAGGCACTGATCGACGCCCGTGCGACATTGCCGGAGAGCTGTGCGGTCGCGCCGGCAATGGAGGTGTGGCTCAAGGACGAACCGGCCTCGAGGAGAGAGCCGGTGATCCGTGAACTCGCCGTCGTCGACCGCATCGTCACCCAGGCGTGAGCGGTCACAGCGAGTGTGGTCGTTCGCTTTCTGAATCGCGGACACAAAAAACCGGGCCTGAGGCCCGGTTTTGCTATCGATCGCCGATCGCTTAGAAGCGAGCGGTGACACCGGCACCGACGGTGACCGGATCGAGATCGATATCGCGGCCGCCACTGATGTCGGCGCTGACATCGGTGTACTGAGCGAAAGCGTTGAAGCCGAAGTTTTCGGTGACGTTCAGGTCGACGCCCAACTGGCCGGCTGCGCCCCAGGAATCGTCGACGCTACCGACACCGCTTTCGTCGGAGAACGTGGTGTAGTTGACGCCGACACCAGCATAGGGCTGGACAGCAGAGTCCATGCCGCCGAGCGGGTAGTACTGAGCCATCAGGTTGATCGGAACCTGCTTGAAGTTGCCGCCTTCAGCGTGAACCTTGGTTTCGGTCATGGAGCTCAGCTCGACACCGATCTTGTCGTGAACCATGTAACCCAGGCCCAGGTAGGCGCCCTTGTCGTTGTCATCGGTATAACCGGTGTCAACGTCGGTCTTGGCAACGCCCAGACGGCCATAGAAGTCGCCGGCGCCATAGGCGAAAGCGGCTTGGGTTCCGAATGCGCAAGCGCCGGCAACCACCATTGCAGAAAACAGTTTGGTCTTGGTCATGATAAGTACTCCCTTCCTTTCATCATGAAGCCGTGTTACCGGCCTTCACATTCTATGAGACAACGTCGCTATGATAGGAAACAGTGTTTTTTATGTCCAGTAAAATTTTGAAACAGCGTTTTTTTACGGCTCAGTAGGCGTTACGCCTGTTTGTGCGCCATCCGCTGCTACCGGCTAGGATTACCGTAGTAGCGAATGACTCAAGCTGCCAATACGAGATGAGGTGGCAGCACATCGCGCAAGGAGTGCTCGTGGAGCGTCGTCAGAGAGACTGGATGTTGTCGATCGTGGTGCCGGTAATGAACGAGGAAGCGGCCATCGCGCGTTTCCTGGAAGCCGTGGATCGCACGCTGGGCGATGCGGTGCCGCGACTGGAAATTCTGTTCGTCGACGACGGCTCCACCGATGCGACGCTTGTCACGTTGCGAGAGCGGGCAGCGCTGGATCCTCGCACTCGGGTGATATCGCTGACGCGCAATTTCGGCAAGGAAGCTGCCATGACCGCCGGTCTCGACCATGCGCGCGGTGATGCCGTGGTGCCGATGGATGTCGATCTGCAGGACCCGCCGGAGGTGATTCTGGAATTCATTCGTCTGTGGCGGGAGCATGGCTACGACATGGTCTACGGCATTCGGGGATCGCGGGATGAAGATACCCAGGCGAAACGGACCTCCGCCGGGCTTTTCTATCGCTTCTTCAACCGGCTGGCGGAGACGCCCATCCCCAGTAACGCGGGGGATTTCCGGCTGATGGATCGCCGTGTCGTCGAGGCGATCAAGCGATTGCCGGAGCGTAACCGGTTCATGAAAGGGCTGTTCAACTGGCCCGGATACCGCTGCACCGGCGTCTATTACAACCGGCCGGCGAGAGAGAGCGGAGAGAGCAAGTTCAACTTCTGGAAACTCTGGAACTTCGCCATCGACGGTTTCGTCAGCTTCTCGACCTGGCCGCTGCGCATCTGGATGTATTTCGGTGCGGTCATCGCGGGGCTCGCGTTTCTCTACATTCTGCTTCTCGTGGGGCGTGTGATCGTGGTGGGTAGCGATGTCCCCGGCTATGCGTCCTTGATGACGGCGATCCTGTTCTTCGGTGGCATGCAACTGCTGTCCGTCGGGATTCTGGGCGAATACGTGGGACGCCTGTTCATCGAAGCCAAGCAGCGGCCGCTCTACCTGATCGCCGAAGATAGCCTGGAGGCCAAAGATAGCCTGGAGGCCAAAGCGGGTCTGGTCGATGAGGCCTCCCGTACCTCATGAAACGTCGACTCAAGCGCGAAGCCAAGACCGCCGCACGTTTCGGCCTGGTAGGCACGGTGGCGACGGCGGCCCATCTGTCGGTTGCGGCTGTCCTGAGCGCGCTATGGCCGACGCTGTCGGAATTTATCGTCAACCTGTGCGGGTTTCTGGTTGCCTTCCAGATCTCCCTCGTCGGCCATCGGCGGCTGACGTTCCGGCGCCGCGGACGGGCAAAGCGATTTTTTACCCTGGCGGTGCTGGGGTTCGTACTCAATAACGGGGTTCTGGCGACGCTGCTGGCGTCCACCAGAATCGCGGGATTCTGGGCCATCGTCATTGCTACGTTGACTGTGCCGTTGATCACCTACGTCGGTTCGCGGCTGTGGGCGTTCCGCGAACACCATGTCTAGGGCTCGGATGGAAAGTCGCAGAGTATGCGGGACGTAGGCGAGCATGCTGGTCGTGCATCGGCGGAGCATGAAAAAGGGCTCCCGTGGGAGCCCTCTTCCGTAGGAGCCCTTGGAGGCCCCGAGTGCGTCACGTGCGCTTTTCTAACGCGAGATCTGTTTGTACTCCCCGGCATCGCTGGTCACGCTGCTCACCACCAGGATGGCAATGAAGGAGGCGATGAAGCCGGGAATGATCTCGTAGACGCCGGGACCGCCCATGAACTCGCCGTTCCAGCCCAGCGAAATCCAGATCATGACGGTGGCGGCACCCACCACCATGCCCGCGATGGCGCCGGCGCCGTTGGTGCGAGACCACATCAGCGAGAGGAGGATCAGCGGGCCGAATGCCGCACCGAAGCCGGCCCAGGCGTTGCTCACCAGCCCCAGCACCTGAGAGTCCGGGTCGGAGGCAATGACGGCGGCCACCAGACCAACCAGCACGACACTAATTCGGCCGACGGCCACGGTTTCCTTCTCCGTGGCTTCCTTGCGCAGGAACAGGCGGTAGAAGTCTTCGGTCAGTGACGAAGAGGCCACCAGCAGCTGGCTGGAGATCGTGCTCATGATCGCCGCAAGCAGTGCCGCGTAGAGGAAACCGGTGATCAGCGGATGGAACAGCAGATTCGCCAGGATGATGAAGATCGTTTCCGGATCCTGGATCTCCAGACCGTTGCGGATCGCATAGGCACGGCCGAATATACCCAGAGAGATCGCTCCGACGAGAGAGATGAGCATCCAGCTCATGCCGATATTGCGGGCGACGGGTACATCCTTCAGCGATCGGATGGCCATGAAACGCACGATGATGTGCGGCTGCCCGAAATAACCCAGCCCCCAGGTCACCGCAGACAGCCAACCAATGAAGGTCAGGCCATCCGTCCACGATAGCAGCGTGGGATCGACTTCATTCAAGGTCTGCGAGGCCTGGGAAAAACCGCCGCCACCGTCACCGAAGATGACCACCGCCGGCATGATCACCAGCGCCAGCATCATGATGCAGCCCTGCACGAAGTCGGTCATGCTCACGGCCAGGAAGCCGCCGACGACCGTATACGCCAGTACCACGCCCAGCGTGATGATCACACCCGCCGCATAGTCGCTCAGGCTACCGATGTTGATGACGTCGGCAAAGGCGCTTTCGAACAGCTTGCCACCTGCCACCAGGCCGGACGCCGTGTAGACCGCGAAGAAGACGACGATGACGATAGCGGATACTGTTCGCAGCGACATCGCCCGGGTGGGAAACCGGTTTGCCAGGAAGGCCGGGATGGTGATTGCGTTGCCATAGTGAACCGTCTGTTCACGAAGGCGCGGTGCGACCAGGAGCCAGTTGAAGAATGCCCCCACGAACAGGCCGATACCGATCCAGGCCGAGCCCAGGCCGGAGACGAACATCGCCCCGGGCAACCCCAGCAGCAGCCAGCCGCTCATGTCCGAGGCGCCGGCCGACAGCGCCGCCACCTGCGGGCTGAGCGTCCGGCCGCCCAGCATGTAGTCTTCCGACGTGGAAGTGGATGTGCGCATGGCGTAGAGGCCGATGGCGATCATGAGCGCAAAGTAGGCAAAAAGGCTTATCCAGACACCAATAGCCATAAAAACGTCTCCTGTTTCTTAATTGTTAGGCCGGACGTGGCGATCACTCGTCTCCCATGGCAAGCAGTGAAGCGTTCCCACCCAGCGCGGCCGTATTGATGGTGCGCGTCTTTTCGGTGACGAAGCGTAACAGATAATGGGGGCCGCCCGCCTTGGGTCCGGTACCGGAGAATCCTTGCCCGCCGAACGGCTGGACGCCGACGACCGCGCCGATGATATCGCGGTTGACATAGACGTTGCCGACGCGGATGCGGCTGGCGACATGGTTGGTGAAGTTCTCGTTGCGACTATGAACGCCGAACGTCAGCCCATAGCCCTTGGCATTGATGGAGTCGATGACCGCTTCCAGTTGATCGGCGCGGTAGCGGGCGATGTGCAGCAGGGGGCCGAACTGTTCGGTTTCCATCGACTCGATGCCGTCGATATTGAATGCCATCGGCGCAACGAAGGTGCCGTTGCCGGTCTGGGCCGGATCGAGCTTCGCTTCGGCGATCAAGCGGCCTTCGGCCTTCATGATCTCGACATGCTTGAGCAGACCCTGGCGGGCGTCTTCATCGATGACCGGGCCGACATCGGTGCCCAGGTCACGCGGGTCACCGATGCGCAATTCATCCATGGCCCCGCGCAGGATCTCGATCACACGATCGGCAATATCTTCCTGGAGATAGAGAACGCGTAGCGCGGAACAGCGCTGCCCGGCACTCTGGAATGCGGAGTGGACGACATCGGCCACGACCTGCTCGGGCAGGGCGGTCGAATCGACGATCATCGCGTTCATGCCACCGGTCTCGGCGATCAGCGTGGGAAGCGCGGCATTTTCCCTGGCGGCCAGGGCCCGGTTGATGATCTGCGCGGTATCGGTCGACCCGGTGAAGACCACGCCGGTGATGCGCGGATCGCTACTTAGGACGCTACCCACGGTGGGGCCGTCGCCGGGCAGCAACTGCACCACGTCACGGGGCATGCCGGCCTCGTACAGCAATTCGATCACGCGGTTGGCGACCAGCGAGGTCTGCTCGGCGGGCTTGGCAAGCACGGTGTTGCCGGCCACCGCGGCGGCGACCAGTTGGCCGGTGAAGATGGCGACGGGGAAGTTCCAGGGGCTGATCGCGGCGAAGACCCCTTTGCCCTGCATCATCAGCTCGTTGGATTCGCCGGTCGGCCCTGGCAATACGGTCGGCTCGGCGAACAGTTCGCGTGCGCGCGCCGCGTAGTAGCGACAGAAATCTACCGCTTCGCGAATCTCGTCGACACCATCGGTGAGCAGTTTGCCGCCCTCGCGGGAGCAGAGCGTCATCAGTTCCGCGAGATGCGTCTCCATCAGGTCGGCATGACGTTCGAGGATGGCCGCACGCTCCTCGACTGGCGTTTCGCTCCAGCGGGGGAAGGCCTGCCAGGCGATATCGACGGCCTTTTCGGCCTGCTCGCGCGTCGCCCACTGCACACTGCCTACGGACTGACGGCGGTCGTAGGGGCTGGTGACCCGCTGACGTTGGGTTTCGTCGTCGGCGACATCGATTCCGAGCAGCGGCTTGACGTGATGCTCACGCTCCATGAACTCCGCCATGCGATCGATGAGCGGCTGATATTCGCTATTGATGTTCAAGTTGACGCCCCTGGAATTTTTGCGTGCAGGACCATAGATCTGGCGCGGCAACGGAATCTTGGTATTGGCGAAGGTCGGGTACTGCTTGAGCGTGGCGATCGGGTGAACGCAGAGCGATTCCACTGGAACGCGGGGGTCGACCAGCTGGTGGACGAACGACGAGTTGGCGCCATTTTCCAGCAGGCGCCGGACCAGGTAGGGCAGTAGATCCTTGTGCGCTCCCACCGGGGCGTAGATGCGGCAGTAGGTGCCTTCGGGCGCCCGGGTCAGCGCGGCATCGTAGAGGGCTTCACCCATGCCGTGCAGGCGCTGGAATTCGAATGCGCGATCGGCATGGTTGGCCCGTTCGAGAATGTTGGTGATGGTGTGCGCGTTATGGGTCGCGAACTGGGGGAAAATGCGGCCGCGAGTGTTCTCGGATAGCAGGAACTGGGCGCAGGCGAGATAGGCGACATCGGTACACGCCTTGCGGGTATAGACGGGATAACCATCGACGCCGAGCTTCTGCGATTCCTTGATCTCAGTGTCCCAGTATGCGCCCTTGACCAGACGCAGCGGGATCTCGTCGCCCTGTCGATCGGCCAGGCGATTGATGTAGTGAAGGACCGGCAATGCACGCTTGGAGTAGGCCTGAACCACCAAACCGAAATGACCCCAGCCACGGCAGACATCGCTTTCGAAGACAGCGCGGAAGACCTCGAGCGACAGTTCGAGGCGATCCACTTCCTCGGCATCGATGGTCAGCGCGACGTGACGCTCGCGAGCCAGTTCGACGAGCTGCTTGACCGTACCGACGAGCTCTTCGAGTACCTGGGTGCGGCGGCCGAACTCATAGCGCGGATGCAGCGCCGACAGCTTGATCGAGACGGACGGCGCCGGTGTCCTGGCGTCCAGCTTGAGGCTGGTCTTGCCCACCTCGAGAATCGCCGCGGCGTAATCGTCGAAATAGCGCTTGGCATCCTGACGGGTACGGGCGGCTTCGCCCAGCATGTCGTAGGAGTAGGTGTAGCCCTTGTTGAAGAGCGGCCGGGAGCGCTTGAGCGCTTCGTCGATCGTGCGGCCCAGCACGAACTGCTGCCCCATGATCTTCATCGCCTGATACATCGCACTGCGAATGACCGGCTCGCCCATGCGATTGACCATCTTGTTGATGAAGTTGGCCGGCTTGCCTTCTCGCGGCTTGTCCATCTGGATCACGTTGCCGGTCATCAGCAGGCCCCAGGTCGAGGCATTGACGAACCAGGATTCACTCTGGCCCAGATAACGCTTCCAGTCGGCGACCCCCAGCTTGTCCTCGATCAGCGCGTCGGCGGTGGCCTTGTCGGGAATGCGCAGCAGCGCTTCGGCCAGGCACATCAGCAATACGCCTTCCTGCGTGTCGAGGCTGTACTGCTGAAGCAGCTCATCGATGGAGTCGACGGCGGTATCCATGGCCCGGACATCACGTACCAGTTGTGCCGTCTTGTCGCCGATACGTGCGAAATCGGCTTCACCCGCCCCCAGCAGCGTACACAGCTCGGTCAGATAGGCGTCTTCGTCGACGATGTAATGGTCGCTGATTCTGGCAAACAGCTCGTCGAGCGAAGTCTGCCAGGTGGCAGTGTCCAGCATTTGATCGGCTTTTAGCATTGTTGAAGCCCCCTATAGCAGTATGGACCACGGCAGTATGGACCACAGGAATCGGCGTTAGCCTCGGCGATCGCTCGCGGCAAGCAGGCGGTGGCCGGTAATAATGGAAAGGCGTGGTGGCTGACTCTAGCGTGAAACGGGGGAAGGGTTCTTGCCAATTATCCGGGGAGATTTGCGAAAAAGCCCGGGTTATCCATTGGCAGAGGGGCGACGCAGTTGCATGGGGGCGTGGCCGTAGCGACGGCGAAAGGCATGGCTCAGAGCGCTCTGGCTGGCGAATCCGGTGCGTTCCGCGATGTCGGCCAGTGGCATATCGGTCAATGTCGTCAGCTCGCGAACCCGGGTCAGCCGCAACCGCATCACGAACTGATACGGTGTAATGCCTGTCTGTTCGCGAAAGCGTTCGGAGAAGTGCGCCTCGCTGAGGCAGGCGAGATTGGCCAGATCGGATACGCTCAGGCGCTGGTCCAGCCGTTCCAGCACGAACTGCTCGAGTCGTTGAATGTCCAGCGACCGGCTGGCTCGCCTGGTCAGCGGCGGAGAGCAGAGCGCCGCGCCGAGACGGGCATGCAGCGAACTCAGTAGCGTCGTGACCAGCAGATCCGCCGGCGCATGGCTGGCATGGGTCATCTCCTGAATCAGGAACTGGAGATAATGCTGCAGCGACTCGTCCAGCGAGAAGTAGCCTGGACGGTCGAACAGGCTTCTCAACTGGCGGTGCATGCCGGTCAGGGAAGTGGCGTCGTCCGGCAGATCGATGATCAATTGACGATTGTCGCCGATCCCTTCGTAGTAGTGTTCGACATTGGCCGGCACCAGGCAACCGGAAAGCGGCGCCACGACACCGCCCTGGCCGGCAATCTCGAATTCCGCGTAGCCGGACAGCCCGATCACGATCTGGTGATAGTCGTGATGATGATGCTGAATGGCGTTGTCGAGCGGTGCCAGGCGAATCGTATCGGTCATGATGTCTGCCGCAAGAGAGCCGGATCAGGCACGATACTCGCCTCCCTGAAGCGCCTGGTGGGCGGCCAGATGATCGCGCAGCGCCACCAGCTCTTCACGTCCGCTGCGGGAAAACAGCGACCCGCCCTGGGCAGCTTGCCAGGGGCGCCCGTGGGTTTCCATCAGATGCTGGCTTCGCCGGCGCAGGTTTTCCAGATAGGCATCGTGGCGGATCGGATAGCCGATCAGGGTATGCCAGCGTGCTTCGCTGGCACGGTTATCCAGCACCGCATCGAAGAGATCGAGCATATCCTGCGCCTGGGTGCGGTAGCGGGGCGTGCGAGACAGCATCAGCGCCGTCACGGTGGCCACACTGACCAGCAGACAGACGGCGAAAACCACGAGAAAGAGTGACATGGAGACGCTCCCAGTGCGCGACAACCGGCGCAGTTTACCACGCTGGTTGCCGCAGCCTCCAAACGAACGCAGACACGACCGTTAGCGGATCATGCCCAGCTCGCCGCCGATCTCCCGGATGTCGGTAATCTGTTGATCGACGAAGCGGTTCAGCTCGTCGCCCGACTTGTGGAACGGCAGCAGGCCATTCTGGGTCATGATCTGCTTCCATTGGGGAGAGGCGTAAAGATCGTTCAGTGTCTGCTTCCACCACGTGTAGCTCGCTTCGGATGCACCTGCGGGGGTATAGAATCCGCGCCAGTTGGGGGCGACCACATCGATGCCTTGCTCTCTTGCCGTAGGCATATCGCCCAGCTCGCCGGGCAAGCGGTCCTCGGCGAAGACCGCCAGAATGCGAAGATCGCCGCTGTCGACGAAACTCTTGGCTTCACTGAGGTCGCCGGTGAAGGCGTCGATGTGTCCGCCGAGCAACTGGCTGATTGCCACCGAGCCGGAATCGAAGGCCAGATACTTGATGTCGCGAATGGACTTGATACCGGCCTTGCGGGCTGCCATCAGTACCTTGATGTGATCGAAACCACCGGCAACGTCACCGCCGGAGAACGTCACGCTGCCGGCATCTGCCTTGAGATCGTCGAGAAGCTCGGGAAGCGAGTGGTAGGGCGAGTCGGCCGCCACGGCGATCACGCCGTAGTCGGCGCCAAGCGTCGCCACCCAGCGAACCTGATCGGCGTTGCCGTTAGGGTAATTGCCCAGCGCCAGTTGCGTGGTCGTAGCGGTCGACGCCGCCACGATCAGATCGTCATCGCTGGAACGTTTCGCCTGTACATGGCTAAAAGCCACGCCGCCGCTCGCGCCGGGAACGTTGAGCGTCTGCATGGCCGCCGGGATTAGCGAGAGCTCTTGGAGCGCTCTGGCTACCGAGCGACAGGTGAAGTCCCATCCTCCGCCCGGCTGGGCAGGCGCGATACAGTCGACCTTGCCTTGCGGAGCGGCGTGAACGGGAGCAGCGAGCATCACCGCCAGCAGGGGCAGCGTTCGGCACGCAAGCTTGAAGAAATTGGTTGGAGAAGCCGTGATTCTGGAAGCAGAGGGGGTGGGGGAGCGCATGAGTATGAGTCCGTACGGTGTCTTCAGCGAAATATCAATATCGTTATTCAGGTCGCGCTTGTTGTGGGGTTGTGGAGCGACCGCGAGACAGTAACGGATTGGGCAGGCATTCGCTATTGCCCTTTGGCGGGAGCTGGCTGGCGGCGAACGGCGAGACGGTAAAAGACGGGAGAAAAAAGCGAGCGGGGTGCTATCGTACCGACAAAAAATCGCCGCGCATGGCGCGGCGATAACGATCGTTACAGTAAGCTCGAGAAACCGCATAGCAACTGCTGTCGAATCTCTTGCCTAGTGAGAGCACCCACTGACGGAAAAGTTCCTCGGTGGCAGAAATTCAGGTTGAAAACAGAAGCGAGTTCATGATGGCGGCTTTCCAGGGCACGCTTTTGGCTTTTGCAACGAACCCTGCATGTCCGGCTCCCGTTCGACCGAGCGACTCCCGCGCCCGGTAGCTATCTTGTAGATTCACCCGCTCTGAAGAGGGTTTCATGATGTCGCGCCTTGTCGTTCAGTCAGCAGGAAACATCGAAAGATAACGCGTCAGCGGTTTCCAAATCCGTGGCGAGGCGTGAATAATCGAGACCTTTTCGTCTTAGACCAAAGTAGGGGTGGTTTGTGGCTGACACATTCGAGACCGGCGCTGCGAAGCCGTCGCGGCGGTTTGCTCTGTTGATAGAGCTAGCGCTGGCCGTAGGTGGCTTTGCCATCGGGGTCGGCGAATTTACCATCATGGGGCTGATGCCCAACGTGGCCGAGGCGTTGCACATTTCGGAGCCGCAGGTCGGCAACGTCATCAGCGCCTATGCGCTGGGGGTGGTCGTTGGCGCGCCCTTGATCGCCGTCATGGGCTCGCATTTCTATCGACGCCATCTCCTGCTGATGCTGATGGCGTTTTTTGCGCTGGGCAACATCGCCAGTGCTCTGGCGCCCAATTATCACACCCTGATGATCTTCCGCTTCATCTCGGGATTGCCGCACGGCGCCTATTTCGGCGTGGCGTCTCTGGTCGCGGCCTCGCTGGTTCCGACGCACAAGCGTGCGCAGGCGGTCAGCCGGGTCATGTCGGGCCTGACGATCGCCATGCTGGTAGGCAATCCCTTCGCCACCTGGTTGAGCCAGATGATGAGTTGGCGCCTTGCCTTCGCGATGGTCGGTGGCATCGCCATTCTCACGGTGGTGCTGGTGTTCATCTATCTGCCGTTGAATCGCCAGGAGAAGCGCAACAGCCCTGCTCAGGAACTGACGGCGCTCAAGCGCTCCCAAGTCTGGCTGACGCTGGGTGTCGGGGCGATCGGCTTCGCCGGCATGTTCTGCGTATTCAGCTATCTGGCACCGGTGCTGATCAACGTGACTCAGGTGTCGCCCTACTGGATACCGGTCGCTCAGGCGGCATTCGGTGCGGGCGCCATCATCGGCAATATCGTCGGCGGGAAGCTCTATGACCGGATGCAGCTCAAGGGCGTCGGCTGGCTGCTGGTCTGGTGCATTGCCATCCTGCTTCTGTTTCCGCTGGCGGCGCAGTCGCTCTGGTCGATACTGCTGATTTGCATAGCCATCGGCACCATGGTCTCACTGTCGCCGGCACTGCAGACACGCCTGATGGATGTGGCGGCAGATGCGCAAACGCTGGCGGCTGCGTCCAACCATGCGGCCTTCAATGTCGCGAATGCCCTGGGGCCATGGCTGGGCGGGGTGGCCATTGGTGCTGGTTTCGGATGGACCGTGACCGGTTATGTCGGCGCGGCTACTGCGGCGGGCGGGCTGGTCGTGTTCTTCTTTGCCTATCGCCAGCAACAGCGCCACGGCTGAACGAAGGCAATTGAACAGGATTGCCTGATAAGGGCCGGGCCACGCGGTGATTCAGCGATCGCCGCGTGGCCGGATCGGCACTGTCTACATTGCGAATTCCAGACTACAGATTTCAAACTCCGAATTTCAGGCAAGGAATTTCAGGCCTGAATTCCAGGGTACGGCTATCCAGGCTGCTACTGACGACACCAGCGGGCTCTGATATAGCCTACGATGCGAAAGGGGGGGTGGCGGACGCTTTCCACGGTCGCGCCTTGAAGCTGTTCACCGCTGACCCGCATTCTGCCGGAAGCGAGATGTTCCAGATACTGGATCTGCAACAGACCCTCGCGCTCCAGCAGATACAGTCCGTCCTGCTGGAACTTGTCGCAAGGCGCGATGGCGGCGAGGTCTCCTTCGAACAGAAAATCGAAAGACTCGTTCTCTGCTGGCGTTACCAGGTGACAGTCCTGGGTCAGCATCTGCAGCGTGGACATCTCTCCCGGTTCGTCCTCCCGCTGCTCCCAGGGTGCAGCAAGGTTCGCCTGCAGGCTGAGCACGGTCCCGCCTGACGTACGAGAGGCGGCCGCCATTGCGTTTAACGAGTCATCATCGAGCAGCTGTTTGATCGAGCAGCACAGCGCCGAGGTCAGCGCGACCAGGCGCTCATGGCCGATCTGCTTGATCGTGCCTGATTCCCAGTAGGAGATCGTGACGTCGGAGACGCCTACCCGTCTTGCGAGCGCGGCCTTGCTCATGCCGGCCTGAAGGCGTAGCTGTTTGATTCGTGGTCCTAACCCGTCCATCCATGAATCTCGCCTGCGTTATTGATGCAGTGAGGATATCCACTCACCGCCGAAGTATGTTTCGGGTTACGAACTTGTCGCCCGAAACCTTCTGGAAATTCTTATCGTGATTCATGTTTGCGGTCGTCTGCGCGTGCCGGGAGGACGGAAAGCCGGCACCTTGGAATTGCAGTCGATCAGTCCGATAGTAGTCCCTCGTCGGCATTGCCACCATCGAAAAGCGCCGAAGACGACGAGTCGAGCGCTGCAGCCCATCGCCTTGGGGGCGTATAATGTGGCGGCTCGTTCATCAACGGAATGGATTTCATGACGGTACGCACGCGTATTGCGCCTTCGCCCACCGGCGATCCGCACGTCGGCACGGCTTACATCGCTCTCTTCAATCTCTGCTTCGCTCGCCAGCATGGTGGGCAGTTCGTTCTGCGCATCGAGGATACCGACCGCCAGCGTTCTACGCCTGAGTCGGAACAGATGATTCTCGATTCTCTGCGCTGGCTGGGGCTGGACTGGGACGAAGGGCCGGATGTCGGTGGCCCTCACGGCCCCTATCGGCAAAGCGAGCGCGGTGATATCTACGCCGAGCATGCCCAACAGCTGCTGGAGCGCGGACACGCCTTCAAATGCTATCGCACCAGCGAAGAACTCGATGCCTTGCGCGATGAACGCAAGGCAGCGGGGCTCCATCTGGCGCTGAAGCCGCAGGATCTCGCGCTGGATCCGGAGGAACAGCGGCGGCGGGAGGCCGAGGGCTATCCCTATGTCATACGCATGAACGTGCCTTCCGAAGGCGTGTGCGAAGTCGACGACATGCTGCGCGGGCGGATCGAGGTCGACTGGGCTCAGGTAGATGCCCAGATTCTGATGAAATCGGACGGTATGCCGACCTATCATCTCGCCAATGTGGTCGACGATCACCTGATGGGAATCACTCACGTCCTCAGAGGCGAGGAGTGGATCAATTCGGCGCCCAAGCACAAGCTGCTTTACGAATATTTCGGCTGGTCCATGCCGCAGCTGTGTCATATGCCGCTGCTTCGCAATCCCGACAAGTCGAAGCTGTCCAAGCGCAAGAACCCTACCTCGATCAACTACTATCGGCGCATGGGATTCCTGCCGCAGGCCGTGACCAACTATCTGGGCCGGATGGGGTGGTCGATGCCGGACGAGCGCGAGAAATTCAGCCTCGACGACATGATGGCCCATTTCGACATACAGCGGGTCTCGCTGGGGGGGCCGGTATTCGATCTCGACAAGCTGACTTGGCTCAATGGTGTCTACATTCGAGAAGACCTCGATGACGCGGCGCTGTTGAAAGCGTTGCGCGACTGGGCGTTCAACGAGGCGTATATCGGCCAGATCCTGCCGCAGATCCGTCCGCGTATCTCGACGCTGTCGGATGCCATGCCGCTGGCCGGACATTTCTTCGCGGGGCTGCCCGACGTTCGCGAGGCCAGCTTTGCCGATCTCGACCTCGAGCGCGATACCTTGGTGGCGCTGTTGCAGTTCCTGGTCTGGCGACTGGAAACCGTGACGCGCTGGGAAAAGGAGGAGCTGCTGGCCCAGGTCAAGCTTCTGGCCGAGCACTTCGAGTTGAAGATGAAAGCCTTTCTGGCCCCCGTGTTCATCGCGGTAACGGGCAGTGCCCATTCGACATCGGTACTCGATGCGATGGCGATTCTCGGCTCGGACATGACACGGGCCCGTCTCCGGCATGCTATCGAGGTGCTGGGTGGCGTTTCCAAGAAGCAGGCCAAGCGTCTGGAAAAGCAGTATCGGGAGCTATAGCGGGCCAGGACGCCGGCACGGATCGAACCGTTGAGTTTTTCTGGCAATAAAGCGTTGACTTATCAGTGGGATGACCGTATATTTCGCCCCGTTCTTGAGACGGGGCCTTAGCTCAGCTGGGAGAGCGCAACACTGGCAGTGTTGAGGTCAGCGGTTC
The DNA here is from genome assembly GCF_001858555.1 of Salinicola sp. MIT1003. Lineage (NCBI taxonomy): Bacteria > Pseudomonadati > Pseudomonadota > Gammaproteobacteria > Oceanospirillales > Halomonadaceae > Salinicola > Salinicola sp. MIT1003. The sequence goes on along the minus strand of NZ_MCAP01000060.1, from coordinate 88,828 downwards.
GATCCCGCTAGGCTCCACCAAGGAACCGGCCGACAGGCTGTTTTCCGCGTCCCATTCGTCTAGTGGTCCAGGACACCGCCCTTTCACGGCGGTAACAGGGGTTCGAACCCCCTATGGGACGCCACTCTATTTCCTTCCTTCCATTTCTTCTTCGATACCGGATTCTCCAGGTATCTGCAGCTGTTGATAACCTCTCCAATTTTGCTGTCGAAGTGCTTGACATCGGCAAGCTTTTCCACTGTTCGTTCCTCGCTTGCTGGCGCCAATGCTAACTTGCTGAAAATACGTGGATGTAGATTTTTCTCATTAAAATCAGTAAGTTATATTTGATTAAAATTTAGTCAATCTGCTGCCAGGGCGCTTCTGAAGGCGGTTTCGTGACATTATCGAAGGGTTTTGAACAGGGTTATCCACAGGAAGTGTGGAAATCTTTTGTGCCGCTGGGCAGGCACAAAAAAGCCGCCGACAGAAGTCGGCGGCTTGCGTTCCGGCACTGGATCAGGTTAGGCGTTATTTCTTGGGGTAATCGCGCTTGTCATAGCCGGTATAGAGCTGGCGAGGCCGGCTGATACGATAGCCGTTGGTGATCATCTCGTTCCAGTGAGAGATCCAGCCGACAGTTCGTGCCATCGCGAAGATAACGGTGAACATGTTGGTCGGAATGCCGATGGCCTTGAGAATGATGCCGGAATAGAAGTCTACGTTGGGGTAGAGCTTGCGCTCGATGAAGTATTCGTCTTCCAGGGCGATCTGCTCCAGGCGCTTGGCGATCTGCAGTTGCGGGTCGTCGCCGATCCCCAGCTCGCCCAGCACCTCGTCGCAGGTCTCCTTCATCACTTTGGCGCGAGGGTCGAAGTTGCGGTAGACCCGATGACCGAAGCCCATCAGCTTGAACGGATCCTCCTTGTCCTTGGCCTTGTCGATGAAGCGCTGGATGTTTTCTTCGGAGTCGTCGCCGATCTCGTCCAGCATGGCCAGGACCGCCTCGTTGGCGCCGCCGTGCGCCGGCCCCCAGAGTGCAGCGATGCCGGCACTGATGCAGGCGAAAGGATTGGCGCCGGTGGAGCCTGCCAGGCGTACGGTGGAGGTCGAAGCGTTCTGCTCGTGATCGGCGTGCAGCATGAAGATACGATCCATCGCCTTGGCGATGACCGGATTGACCTCGTAGTTCTCGCACGGATTGCCGAACATCATGTACAGGAAGTTTTCCGAGTAATTGAGGTCATTACGCGGGTACATGAATGGCTGGCCGATATTGTACTTGTGGCACATCGCCGCCAGGGTCGGCATCTTGGCTATCAGGCGAATGGCACTGACGTGGCGCTGATCGGCCTGCGTGATGTCGAGATTATCGTGATAGAAAGCTGCCAACCCGCCGACGACGCCACAGAGGACGGCCATCGGATGCGCATCACGCCGGAAGCCCTTGTAGAAGTTGACGATCTGCTCGTGAACCATGGTATGGCGGGCAATCGTGCTTCTGAACGTCTCGTACTCTTCGGGAGAGGGCAGCTCGCCGAACATCAGCAGATAGCAGAGCTCTACATAGTTGGAGCTTTCGGCCAGCTGTTCGATGGGGTAGCCACGATGGAGCAGCGTGCCGGCGGCACCATCGATGTAAGTGATGCCGGATTCGCACGAGGCAGTAGCAACGAAGCCAGGGTCGTAGGTAAACAGGCCTTTTGCGGTCAGGCCGCGGACATCGATGACGTCGGGGCCAATGGTACCGGGGTATACCGGTAGCTCAATGGCATTGTCGACACCATCGACCGATAATTTCGCTTTTCTGTCAGCCATCATGGCCTCCTTTATCGTGACATAAGCCTTTGTCTTTACTGCCGTGCGGGCGAAAAATAGTTCGCCCACTATAGATTTCCGCGGGGGATTGTCAATTCGCCTGGGCCTCCCTGGTGCCGTGGCTTCGGCGCTGTTGCCGAGTTGCAAGGTGGCGGAGGGGGCGGGCTTGTGCGAAGGGAGCTCGTTGTTCTGCCAATCTAGCCACTATCATACCAATTGAGTGGGGTAGGCTGACAGTAACGAAAGAATTTGAGCCAAATGTCGACAACCCGAAGGCCGTGCTGGCGCGGTTCTGGCGCATTTCTTCCGTCTTTGGACGCCGGGGCGATTTGTCATACGGTTGCCCAAACCCTATAATCTGCTACCGCACGATATGGCATCGTCAGCCGGTTTGGGCCGCATCGGAACTGCTTCCGCGACCGTGATCCTGCTTCTAAAAACCACCGCCCCTGAACGGGCACAACCCGTCAGGGTTAAGAGAGTGTTTAAGAGCCGTGAATAGCAAACGTCCAGTAAACCTCGACCTATCCACCATCCATTTTCCACTTCCCGCACTCACCTCCATCGCACATCGCATTACCGGCGTCGTCTTGTTCGTCGGGCTGATCTTCGGCTTCTGGGCACTGGATGCTTCGCTGTCCTCTCCCGAGGGGTTCGAATCAGTACGCGACGCGCTGGCGAATAACGTGTTGGCGAAACTGATCGCCTGGGGCCTGCTGTCGGCACTCGGCTTTCACTTCGTGGCGGGAATCAAGCACCTGCTCATGGACACCGGTTACGGTGTCGATCTTGAAGGTGGCAATCGCAAGGCGCAAATCACGGTCGTGATCAGTGCTGTCCTGGTGGTTCTGGCGGGAGTCTGGGTATGGTAACCAATATTACGAATCTCGGTCGCAGCGGGCTGTCGGACTGGCTCATTCAGCGCGTGTCCGCCGTCGTTCTGGCGCTTTACACGCTGTTCGTCGTGGCCTACCTGCTGTTCCATCCCAATCTGGACTACGCCACCTGGAGTGGCCTGTTCGCCCAGACCTGGATGCGTATCTTTTCCTTGCTGGCCTTCATTTCCATGGCCGCTCACGCTTGGGTCGGTCTGTGGACGGTTTCCACCGACTATCTCAAACACACCGGTGTTCGCTTCGGCTTCCAGGCCATCGTGATTCTCGCCATCTTCGTTTTTCTGGTGTGGGGCGTTCAAGTCCTCTGGGGAGCCTGATTCATGTCTACCATGCGTAACCTGACATTCGACGCCATCATCATCGGTGGTGGCGGTTCCGGCCTGCGAGCGGCGCTCGAGCTGGCCAAATCCGGCAAGAAGACTGCCGTGCTGTCCAAGGTCTTTCCGACCCGTTCGCACACGGTGTCCGCACAGGGCGGTATTACCTGTGCCATTGCCTCGGCCGATCCCAACGACGATTGGCGCTGGCACATGTACGACACCGTCAAGGGTGGCGACTACATCGCAGACCAGGACGCCGCGGAGTACCTGTGTTCCGAGGGCCCCAAGGCGGTCTTCGAACTCGAGCACATGGGGCTGCCGTTTTCACGCTTCGACAATGGCCGTATCTACCAGCGTCCTTTCGGTGGTCAGTCCAAGGACTTCGGCAAGGGTGGCCAGGCAGCGCGTACCTGCGCGGCTGCAGACCGTACCGGCCATGCGCTGCTGCACACGTTGTATCAGAACAATCTGAAAAACAACACCGTCTTCCTGGACGAGTGGTATGCCATCGATCTGGTGAAGAACGCCAACGGCGACGTGGTCGGTTGTATTGCGCTGTGCATCGAAACCGGCGAAGTCGTGCACGTCAAATCCAAGGCGACGGTTCTGGCGACCGGCGGGGCGGGGCGTATCTTCGCCTCCACCACGAACGCGCTGATCAACACCGGCGATGGCATCGGCATGGCACTGCGCGCTGGCTTCCCGATGCAGGACATGGAAATGTGGCAGTTCCACCCCACCGGTATCTACGGTGCGGGGACGTTGGTCACGGAAGGTTGCCGCGGTGAAGGTGGTTACCTGATCAACAAGGACGGCGAGCGCTTCATGGAGCGTTACGCGCCCAATGCCAAGGATCTCGCCGGACGTGACGTCGTGGCGCGCTCCATGGTCATGGAGGTGCTGGAAGGCCGTGGTTGCGGCGAGAATGGCGATCACGTCATGCTGAAGCTCGACCACCTGGGCGAAGAGGTGTTGATGAAGCGCCTGCCAGGGATCGTCGAGCTCTCCAAGACCTTCGCGCACGTGGATCCGGTCAAGGAGCCGATTCCGGTCACGCCGACCTGCCACTACATGATGGGAGGTATTCCCACCAACGTGCATGGGCAGGCCATCATGCAGGATGGCAATGGCAACGATCAGATCATCAATGGTCTGTTTGCCTGCGGTGAAGCTGCTTGCGTCTCGGTTCACGGCGCCAATCGCCTGGGCGGTAACTCGCTGCTCGATCTGGTGGTGTTCGGTCGTGCCGCCGGCATCTACATCGACAAGGCGCTCAGCGAAGGCATCGAGTATCTCGAGGCTTCCGCATCGGATGTCGAGCGTGCCACGAGCCGCCTGGCGCGCTGGAACGAGTCCAGTGGCGGCGAGTCGGTTTCCGAGCTCAAGGCCGAGCTGCAGAACACGATGCAGAACGCATTCGGTGTCTTCCGCCAGGAAGACAACATGCAGGAAGGCGTCAAGAAACTGGCGGAGCTGCGCGAGCGTATCGGGCAGGCGCATCTGGGCGACAAGTCCGACGTCTTCAACACGGCGCGTGTCGAGGCGCTCGAGCTAGACAATCTACTGGAAGTGGCCGAAGCCACCGCCATCGCTGCGCTGGAGCGCAAGGAGAGCCGTGGGGCTCACTCTCGCTACGATTATCCGGATCGCGATGACGTCAACTGGCTCAAGCACTCGCTCTTCAATCCGGGCGAGAAGACCGTGACCAAGCGTGAAGTCAACTTCACGCCCAAGACGGTCGACACCTTCGAGCCGAAAGTCCGTACCTATTAAGAGGGTTGTCACCGATGTCCAGTCTTCAGGTTTCCGTTTATCGCTACAACCCTGAGACCGACTCCGCACCGTACATGCAGGAGTTCCAGATCGATACCCAGGGGCGCGATCTGATGGTTCTCAACATCCTGACCATGATCAAGGATCAAGATAGCTCGATGGCGTTTCGTCGCAGCTGCCGCGAGGGCGTTTGCGGCTCTGACGGGATGAACATGAACGGCACCAACGGCCTGGCATGCATCACGCCGCTGTCGTCCGTGGTCAAGGACAACAAGCTGGTGCTGCGGCCGCTGCCTGGCCTGCCTGTCATGCGTGACCTGGTGGTCGACATGGGGCTGTTCTACAAGCAGTACGAGCGTATGCAGCCGTATCTGCAGAACGATACGGCAGCGCCGGCGATCGAGCGTCTGCAGTCCCCGGAAGAGCGTGACAAGCTGGACGGTCTGTACGAGTGCATTCTGTGTGCCTGCTGCTCGACCTCCTGCCCGTCGTTCTGGTGGAACCCGGACAAGTTCGTCGGCCCGGCCGGTCTCTTGCAGGCCTACCGTTTCCTGGCGGACTCTCGCGACAACGCGACGCAGGCCCGCCTGGCCGAACTGGAAGATCCGTTCAGCCTGTTCCGGTGTCGCGGCATCATGAACTGTGTCGCGGTTTGTCCCAAGGGGCTGAATCCGACTCGGGCGATCGGAAAAATCCGTGAAATGCTGCTGTCCAACGCGACTTGATGGTCAGGGGCGGCATCTACGACTTAAATCGTAGCGCTTGGCTTGTTATCATGTCGCCACGCTATTGGCTGCGACGCGTTGTCGCAGCCGATTTAGCTCAAGATATTGGCCGGTGCCTCGCGCACCGGCTTTTAACGATCATGACGACGCCTTGAATTGGCATGGTCGTTGGCCGTCTCGCGACGGTTCCGGAGTGACGCCGAGGCGCGCAGCTGCGGCCGGCGCCGACAACACCCCATCAGTGTAGGGTGAACGAGAGATGCAAGAAGGCATAATGGAGTTGATGTGGCGCACTTCCCATATGAGCGGCGGCAACGCCCACTATGTGGAAGCGCTCTACGAGCAGTATCTGAATGACCCCGCGACTGTCCCCGATGAATGGCGCCAAGCGTTTGATCAGTTGCCGCGCCTGGAAGGCACTCCCTCCCAAGACGTTCCTCTCAGCCCCATTCGGGAACAGTTCTACCAGCTGGCGCGCGAGCGTCGTCCCACCGTATCGGCTGCCACCGGCAGCAGCGAAAACCGTAAGCAGGTCAAGGTTCTTCAACTGATCAATGCCTATCGGTTCCGTGGCCATCAGCGTGCCAATATCGATCCGCTCGGTTTGCGCAAGCCCGATACGGTCCCCGACCTCGATTTCTCTTTCCATGACCTGACCCAGGCCGACATGAACACCGAGTTCCAGACCGGTTCGTTCTTCCTGGGCAAGGAAGAGGCGCCGCTCAAGGAGATCGTCGAGGCGCTGGAGCAGACCTACTGCCGCTCGATCGGCTGTGAGTTCATGCACATCGTCAACACCGAAGAGAAGCGTTGGCTGCAGCAGCGCTTCGAGTCGGTGCGTTCCAAGCCGAAGTACAGCCAGAGCGAACGGGAGCATCTGCTCGAGCGCCTGACCGCCGCCGAAGGGCTGGAAAGCTATCTTGCTTCCAAGTATCCCGGCACCAAGCGTTTCGGCCTGGAGGGTGGCGAATCCTTCATTCCGATGATGGACGAGGTAATCCAGCGCAGCGGCAACTACGGCGTCAAGGAAGTGGTGATCGGCATGGCCCACCGCGGCCGTCTCAACCTGCTGGTCAATATCCTTGGCAAGAGCCCGTCGGAACTGATCGACGAGTTCGACGGCAAGAAGCAGATCGAGCAAGGGTCGGGCGACGTCAAATATCACCAGGGCTTCAGCTCCAACGTGATGACGCCCGGAGGCGAGGTCCACCTGGCGCTGGCGTTCAACCCGTCGCATCTGGAAATCGTTTCGCCGGTGGTGGAAGGGTCCGTTCGCGCTCGTCAGGATCGCCGCCAGGACGTCGAAGGCAAGCAGGTCTTGCCGGTCGTGGTGCATGGCGATGCCGCCTTCGCCGGTCAGGGCGTGGTGATGGAAACCTTCCAGATGTCGCAGACCCGCGGTTATAAGACCGGCGGCACGCTGCACATCGTGATCAACAATCAGGTCGGTTTCACGACGTCTCGCGCCGATGACGCGCGTTCCACCGAGTATTGCACCGATATCGCCAAGATGGTTCAGGCGCCGATCTTCCACGTCAATGGTGACGATCCGGAAGCGGTGTTGCATGCGACCCGGGTCGCCGTCGACTATCGCAAGGAGTTCCAGCGCGATGTCGTCATCGATCTGGTCTGCTACCGTCGCCGGGGACACAACGAGGCCGACGAACCTTCCGGTACGCAGCCGCTGATGTACGCCAAGATCAAGTCGCACAAGTCGACGCGTACCCTGTACGTGGAGCAGCTGATCAAGGAAGGCGTGCTGACCGAGGATCAGGCCAAGCAGATGGGCGAGCAGTATCGCGACGACCTGATGGCCGGCAATCACGTTGCCAATGCCCTGGTCAAGCAGCCCAATACGGGCTTGTTCGTCGACTGGACGCCGTATCTCGGCCACGAGTGGAGCGGCGACACCGATACCAGCTGTGATCTCGAACATCTGACGCAACTGGCGCAGAAGATGAGCGAGATTCCCAACGGGATCGACGTGCAGCGGCAGGTGGCGCGAGTCTATGAAGAGCGGCGCAAGATGCTGGCCGGCAACCAGCCGCTCAACTGGGGCTTTGCCGAAACGCTGGCTTACGCCACCCTGGTCGATGCCGGTCATCCGGTCCGCCTGACCGGGCAGGATACCGGCCGCGGGACGTTCTCCCACCGTCATGCCGTGGTGCATAACCAGGCCGACGCCTCGACTTATGTTCCGCTTCAGCACATCAAGGACGATCAGCCCTCGTTTGCCATCTATGACTCCTTCCTTTCGGAAGAGGCCGTGCTGGCTTTCGAATACGGCTATGCGACGACTGCGCCCAACTCGTTGATCATCTGGGAAGCCCAGTTCGGTGACTTCTTCAACGGTGCGCAGGTCGTGGTCGACCAGTTCATCTCCTCGGGCGAGTCGAAATGGGCGCGTCTGTGCGGACTGACGCTGCTGTTGCCGCATGGATACGAAGGCCAGGGCCCTGAGCATTCCTCGGCGCGTCTGGAGCGTTTCCTGCAGCTGTGCGCCGAGCACAACATGCAGGTCTGCGTACCGACCACGCCGGCCCAGATCTTCCACTTGCTGCGCCGCCAGGTAATCCGTCCGCTGCGCAAGCCGCTGGTGGTGTTGTCGCCGAAGAGCCTGCTGCGCCACAAGGACGCGACTTCGACCATGGAAGAGCTGGCCGAAGGCCGTTTCCAGATGGTCATCCCCGACGTTGGCGAACGGGATCCCCAGCAGGTCAAGCGAGCCGTCCTCTGCTCGGGCAAGGTCTACTACGATCTGGCGACCTATCGTTCTGAAAACGAGCGTGACGACACGGCAATCATCCGTGTCGAGCAGCTCTACCCGTTCCCCAAGGACGAGCTGCTGGAAGCGCTCAGGACCTATCCGAATTTGGAGCAGGTCGTCTGGTGTCAGGAAGAGCCGCTCAACCAGGGCGCCTGGTATCAGAGCCAGCATCATCTGCGCCTGGTGGCGAGCATGGTGCGCGAAGGGTTGGATCACAGCCTCAAGTTTGCTGGTCGTCCGGCATCCGCCGCGCCAGCCGCAGGCTATATGTCTGTCCACGTGGCACAACAGAGCCAACTGGTCGACGACGCTTTCAACGCGTAAGGCGCCTTGCCGCTGAGACAGGCGCGAGAGAAAAGAGACTAAGGATACGACATGGCTACTGATATCAAAGCGCCGAGTTTTCCCGAATCCGTTGCCGAGGGAACGGTCGCCACTTGGCACAAGAAAGTGGGCGATAGCGTCGAGCGCGATGAGTTGATCGTCGAGATCGAAACCGACAAGGTCGTCCTCGAAGTGGTGGCGCCCGAGGCCGGCACGCTCTCCGAGATCAAGATCGAGGAAGGCGATACCTGCGAGTCCGAGCAGGTGCTGGGCGTTCTCGGTGCCGCCTCCGAAGGTGGCAAGAGCGAGGCCAAGAGCGAAGAAAAATCAGGCGGTGAGCAGAAGTCGGGCGGTGAAGAGAAGGCGGCTGCCAAGCCCGCTGCCGCCGGCAAGAGCTTTGACGTCAAGGCGCCGAGCTTCCCGGAATCCGTGCAGGAAGGTACCGTCGCCAGCTGGAACAAGAAAGTCGGCGAAGCGGTCAAGCGTGACGAGGTGCTGGCCGAAATCGAGACCGACAAGGTCGTGCTGGAAGTGGTCGCCCCCGCCGACGGCGCGCTTTCCGAGATCAAGGTTCAGGAAGGCGAAGTCGTCGAGTCCGAAGCCCTGCTGGCAACCTTCTCCGAAGGCGCAGATGGTGAAGGCGCCGGTAGTGGAAAAGAGAGCGGTGCTTCCGCCGAATCCGCCGGTGACCAGGACGAGGCGACTGCCGCCGACGGTGAAGAGGATGCCAAGGTCGACGGCAAGATTCTGGCACCGGCGGCACGCAAACTCGCCGCGGAAAACGATCTCGACGTGAGCAAGATCGAAGGCACCGGCAAAGGCGGTCGCGTTCTGAAGGAAGACGTTCAGAAGGCGATCAAGGACGGTTCGGCGAAGAAGTCCGCCAAGCCGGCCGCCGCGGCACCCAAGGCTGCTGCCGCCCCGGCGGTCGAGGGCGAGCGTCCCGAGCAGCGCGTGCCGATGAGCCGCCTGCGTCAGACCATCGCCAAGCGCCTGGTGCAGGCTCAGCAGACCGCCGCCATGCTGACCACCTACAACGAGGTGGACATGAGTGCGGTCATGGCGCTGCGCAGCCAGTACAAGGACACCTTCCTCAAGGCGCACGACGTCAAGCTCGGTTTCATGGGCTTCTTCGTCAAGGCAGCGACCGAAGCGCTCAAGCGCTTCCCGGACGTCAACGCCTCCATCGATGGTACCGACATCGTCTACCACGGTTATCAGGATATCGGCGTCGCCGTTTCCACCCCGCGTGGCCTGGTCGTGCCGGTGCTGCGTGATACCGACAGCATGAAGCTGGCCGACGTCGAGAAGGCGATCGGCGACTTCGGCAAGCGGGGTCGTGAGGGCAAGCTCGGCATCGAGGACATGCAGGGCGGTACCTTCACTATCACCAACGGCGGTATCTTCGGCTCGCTGATGTCCACCCCGATCCTGAATCCGCCGCAGACCGCGATCCTGGGTATGCACAAGATCCAGGAGCGTCCGATGGCGGTGAATGGCAAGGTCGAGATTCGCCCGATGATGTACCTCGCCGTTTCCTACGACCACCGCATGATCGATGGCAAGGATGCGGTCCAGTTCCTGGTGGCGATCAAGTCGCTGCTGGAAGATCCGGCGCGCCTGCTGCTGGACATCTGAGCGTATTCGATCTCTAAACTCCGGACTTTCGATTCGCCGGGTTCGCCCGGCGAATGGCAAACGAAGCGAACAGGAAATATCTCATGGCCGATAAATTCGATGTGATCGTCATTGGCGCGGGCCCTGGAGGCTACGTCGCCGCGATCCACGCCGCTCAGCTGGGTCTCAAGACGGCCTGCGTCGAGAAGTGGGTCAACAAGGAAGGCAAGACGGTCCACGGTGGTACCTGTTTGAACGTGGGTTGTATCCCCTCCAAGGCGTTGCTGGAGACCTCGCACAAGTTCGTCGAGACTCGCGACCATTACGCCGAGATCGGCATCAACGTCGGTGACATTTCTACCGACGTGAAGAAGATGCTGGAGTTCAAGAACAGCGTCATCGCCAAGAATACCGGCGGTATCAGCATGCTGTTCAAATCGAACGGCGTCACCGCGCTGGAAGGCACCGGCAAGCTGCTCGACGGCAAGAAGGTCGAGGTGACCGGTCACGACGGCAAGACCGAAACCTACGAGGCCGATAATGTCATCATCGCCTCCGGTTCGGTGCCGGTTAACATTCCGCCGGCACCGATGACCGACGATGTCATCGTCGACTCAGCCGGTGCGCTGGAGTTCACCGAAGCACCCAAGCGTCTGGGTGTCATCGGCGCCGGTGTCATCGGCCTCGAACTGGGCAGCGTGTGGAATCGCCTGGGTAGTGAAGTCACCGTGCTCGAAGCGCTGGATACGTTCCTGCCGATGGTCGACCAGGCGATCGCCAAGGATGCCCAGAAGCTGTTCAAGAAGCAGGGTCTGGACATCAAGATGGGCGCGCGGGTGACCGGCTCCGAGATCAAGGGCAAGGGCAAGTCCCGCGAAGTCGTGGTCAAGTACACCGACAGCGAAGGCGAGCAGGAGCAGACCTTCGACAAGCTGATCGTCTGTGTCGGGCGCAAGCCTTACACCGAAAATCTGCTCGATGACGCTGCCGGTATCAAGCTCGACGAGCGTGGCTTCATCTTCGTCGATGACCAGTGCCGTACCAACGTCTCCGGCGTCTACGCCATTGGCGACGTGGTCCGTGGTCCGATGCTGGCCCACAAGGCATCCGAAGAGGGCGTCATGGTGGCGGACATCATCGCCGGGCAGAAGCCGGAGATGAATTACGATGCCATCCCCAGCGTCATCTACACTGCCCCGGAAGTGGCATGGGTGGGTATCAACGAGCAGCAGGCCAAGGAGCAGGGCATCGAGGTCAAGACCGGTGCCTTCCCGTTCTCGGCCAGTGGTCGCGCGCTCGCCAACAACGCGCCGGAAGGCATGGTCAAGGTAATCGCCGATGCCGAAACCGACCGCGTTCTCGGTGTCCACATCCTGGGGCAGCACGCTGGCGAGTTGATCGCCCAGGGCGTGATCGCCATGGAATTCGGCTCCAGCGCCGAAGATCTGGCGCTGACCTGCTTCGCGCACCCGACCCTGTCGGAAGCCGTGCACGAAGCGGCGCTGGCCGTCGATGGACACGCCATTCACATGGCCAACCGCAAGAAGCGCAAGTAAGTCTTTCCTTTCGCGTTTCCTGCACTAGGTGCCATTCCCTGTCGGAATGGCACGGGGGCAGCGAGCCGATGTCTCGGCTCGTTGCCATTCGAGTCACATGCAACCTAATGGCATGAATCGATGAACCTTCACGAGTATCAGGGCAAACAGCTGTTTGCCGATTACGGTCTTCCAGTGTCCAAGGGTTTCGCCGTCGACACGCCGGATGAAGCCGCACAGGCCTGCAAGAAAATCGGTGGCGACAAGTGGGTCGTCAAGGCACAGGTTCACGCGGGCGGCCGCGGCAAGGCTGGTGGCGTCAAGCTGGTCGATAGCCCGGAAGCCGCCAAGGCATTCGCCGAGCAGTGGCTGGGCAAGAATCTGGTGACTTATCAGACCGACGAGAAAGGTCAGCCGGTTGCCAAGATCCTGGTCGAGAACTGCACCGATATCGCCAGCGAGCTGTATCTGGGCGCTGTCGTCGATCGCGCCACGCGCCGTGTCGTCTTCATGGCCTCCACCGAAGGCGGTGTCGAGATCGAGAAAGTCGCCGAGGAGACCCCCGAGAAGATCCTCAAGGCCGAAATCGATCCGCTGGTCGGCGCACAGCCGTATCAGGCGCGTGAACTGGCTTTCCAACTGGGCCTGAACAAGGACCAGATCAAGCAGTTCACCAAGATTTTCCTGGGTCTCTCCAAGCTGTTCCACGACAAGGATCTGGCGCTGCTGGAGATCAACCCGCTGGTGATCACCGACGAAGGCAACCTCCACTGCCTCGACGCCAAGATCAACCTCGATGCCAATGCCCTGTATCGTCACCCCGATCTGCAGGCGATGCGTGATCCGTCGCAGGAAGACGAGCGCGAAGCGCATGCCCAGGAGTGGGAACTCAACTACGTTGCGCTCGACGGTAACATCGGCTGCATGGTCAACGGCGCAGGCCTGGCCATGGGCACCATGGATATTGTCAACCTCAACGGCGGCAGCCCGGCCAACTTCCTCGACGTTGGCGGCGGCGCGACCAAGGAGCGTGTGGCGGAAGCGTTCAAGATCATCCTCTCCGATACCAACGTCAAGGCCGTTCTGGTCAACATCTTCGGCGGTATCGTGCGTTGCGACATGATCGCGGAAGGTATCATCGGTGCCGTCGAGCAGGTTGGCGTCAACGTGCCGGTGGTGGTGCGCCTGGAAGGTAACAACGCCGAGCTGGGTGCCGAGAAACTGGCTTCCAGCGGACTCAACATCATCGCTGCTACCAGCCTGACTGACGCGGCTCAGCAGGTCGTCAAAGCGGCGGAGGGCAAGTAATGAGTATCTTGATCGACAAGAATACCAAGGTCATCTGCCAGGGCTTCACTGGCGGCCAGGGGACCTTCCACTCCGAGCAGGCGATTGCCTACGGCACCAACATGGTGGGTGGCGTCACGCCGGGCAAGGGCGGCCAGGAGCATCTGGGCCTGCCGGTGTTCAACACCGTCAAGGAAGCGGTCGAGAAGACCGGTGCGGAAGCCTCCGTCATCTACGTGCCGGCCCCGTTCTGCAAGGATTCGATCCTCGAAGCCGCGAATGCCGGCATCAAGCTGATCGTCTGCATCACCGAAGGCATCCCGACGCTCGACATGCTGGACGTCAAGGTCAAGTGCGACGAATTGGGCGTTCGCCTGATCGGCCCGAACTGCCCGGGCGTGATCACGCCGGGCGAGACCAAGATCGGCATCATGCCGGGTCACATCCACAAGCCGGGCCGCGTCGGTATCGTGTCGCGCTCCGGTACCCTGACCTATGAAGCGGTCAAGCAGACCACTGACCACGGCTTCGGTCAGTCCACCTGCGTGGGCATCGGCGGCGACCCGATTCCGGGTTCCAACTTCATCGACATCCTCGAGATGTTCGAGAACGACCCGCAGACCGAAGCGATCGTCATGATCGGCGAGATCGGCGGCACCGCCGAAGAAGAAGCCGCGGCCTACATCAAGGCCAACGTTTCCAAGCCGGTGGTTTCCTATATCGCGGGCGTTACCGCGCCTCCGGGCAAGCGCATGGGTCACGCCGGTGCGATCATCTCCGGTGGTAAAGGCACTGCGGACGAAAAGTTCGCCGCGTTGGAAGACGCTGGCGTCAAGACCGTACGTTCGCTCGCCGAGATCGGTGATGCGCTGAAGGCGGCTACTGGCTGGTAAGCCGTTGAGCTGACCGCTCGAGACCATGCGTCTCTGTCATCGCCCCGCCAGGTTCGCCTGGCGGGGCGATTGCATTTGCGCGCTCCGTGAATCGCGCTATTCGTCGCTTCGGTATCAGTGCTTGGCGGCGGCTTTCCGTTTGTTCATCATCTGCAGGAACGCCTTGCCGGCGGTGGCGATGAATATCGGGAACCCGGCCAGCAGATAGAAATAGTAGGTGACGAAACGCCAGATCAGCACGGCGGCGGCGGCACTCTGCGCGCCGATCAGCGGCGTCAGCAGCGCGGATGACGTCAGCTCGGCACCGCCTGCGCCACCCGGCAGGAAGCTCAGTTGACCTGCGGCCATCGATACCATCTGAACAAGGAAAGTCCACGCCCAGTCGATATGCTGCCCCAGACCCTGAACGACCAGATAGAGAATGCTGTAACGGATCAGCCAGTGCGCGCAGCAGAGCAGGAAGACGCCCAGCAGCAGCCAACGCGGCAAACGCAACGTTTCCATCAGGGAGTTGCGAAAATGCAGCAGCCGGCGGGCGAAGCCGAAGCGTGAGCGCCGTTTGACGTTGAGCTTGGCCAGCCAGCGACCGGTGACGTGCATGACGCGGGCGTAGTTGCTGAGCGTCAGCCACAGCATCGCCAGTGCCGTGATCAGCAGCAAGGTCGGCAACCCCACCAGCCAGCCGAGTTTGAGATCGACCGCCTCGATCAGTACATAAGCGGCGACGCCCACCAGACCGGAGAGGAAGAACAGCAGATCGGTCAGCTGGTCGACGGCGAAGATGGCGGATGCCTGGGCCGGCCGAATGCCTCGTCGGGCCAGCAGGCCGAGCAGAGTCAATGGCCCGCCGGTGCCACCGGGTGTCGCGCAGATCGCAAATTCGGTGGCCATGACGATCGAAAAGGCGCGGGTCTGGGACAGCTTCCCGGCGCGTCCCGCCAGCAACAATCTCAGACGCAGGGCGTTGAGATTCCAGCAGACGAAGATCATGCCCAGCATCATCAGCAGTTGCGAGGTAGGAAAGCCTCGCAGTTCGGTAACGATGCCGCGTCCACCGATCAGGATCGGTATCGCCAGCGCCGCCACCAGACCCAACGCCAGTAGCCACAGGATGCGCTTCATGCCGCGGGGCGATCCTTGTTCGCCCGGTTGGCAAGATTGCCCGAGGCGAGGTCAGGAGCTTCATGGGCCAGCCAGTCCCGCTTGGTCACCGGCTGTCGTCCATTGTGGAGCAGCTGTTCGACGAGATGCAGCCAGTAGTCGTACGAAGGGCGATGGCGCATGTCCACCGGATGCAGCGCCAGACGTAACAGTTGGGCGTGCTGGAAACGGCGGTACTGGATGGCACTGACCACTCTCGACATGCCGCGTCGCCACGCACTGCGCGCGCTCCAGACGATGCTCGGCGCTTCCAGCGTGGAAGAGGCCGGCAGACGATAGAGCCGTTGCGGGTCGCTGGTATAGGTGAATGGCCGCTCCTGCAGCGCCTCGCGGGTGCCCTGGCTCATCAGCCAGGCCGGGGCCACGAAGCCGCCGTGAGGCCAGCCGCAGGCGTCGAACTGCGCCATGCCTTCATCGAGCAGGGCACCAGCGCGAGCACGATCCAGGGTGTAGAACTCGCCTTCCCAGGTATAGATCCGGCGCATGTAGAAATCGCGCAGCGAGCGCGGCGCCGGGGCATCGTCCCGATGGAAGTAGCCATGCAACGTCAGCTCGTCGCCCAGTTCCAGACGGGTGTCGAGCACGCGGCGCAGGGTGTCGCTGTCGCGACATTCGCCACGGCCGTGGAAGTTGGGCACGACCAGCCAGGTGATGGGAATGCGCCGGCCCAGGCGTTCGCCCAGACGATCGATCGCCTCGACGAATCCGCGATAGTCCGGCCAGGTCTCGGGGGCGATATCGTGGAGTACCAGCGAAAAATGGCGATCATCCATGCTGGGAACCCTGCTGGGCCTCTCCTGCGCCTTCGGTGGCACTGGTCAGTCGGCGATAGTGGGAAAGCAGACCGTCGATGACGATGTCCCAGTCGTGATTGTTTTCCACGTACCGTCGGGCGCGACGGCCGGCTTGGGCGGCATCGTGATTGGAAAACAGCTCTTTCACGGCGCGGGCCATGTCGGCCGGTGAATGCGGCTCGCTCAATAATCCACAGCCCAGCGGCACGTTCTCGGCCAGCGCCCCCGCACGCGCGGCGACGACGGGAATGCCGCTTGCCATCGCTTCCAGCGCGACCAGGCCGAACGTTTCCTGGGTGCCGGCATGGACCAGTGCATCGCTCGATGCCAGCCAGCTCGCGACCTCCTCGGTCGGGGTGTAACGGTCGATCACGCTGACGTTGTCGGGGACACGGCTAGGCATGCTCGGCCCGACCAGCAGCAAGTGATAGCCCTTGCCGAGCAGGCGTGCGGTTTCCAGCAGGTCGTGAAGGTTCTTCTCGCGAGAGCCGCGACCGACAAAGATCAGCAGTTTCGTACCGTCGTCGAGATCGAGCTGCTGGCGCAGCGCCGGGTTCCGGCGACTGGGATGGAATGTCTCCAGGTCGACGCCCAGCGGCTGGATGGCGACCTGTTCGATGCCGAGACGGGTCAGTCGCTCCGCCATCACGCGGCTTGGCGCGAGCACCTGGTCGAACCGCCGGTAGAGCTGGTAGACATAACGCTCCACCAGCTTGTCGATACCGCTGCCCATGCGATTGCTGATCAACCGCGGCAGGTCGGAATGATAGAACCCGACGACGGGGATATCGAGCTTGCGTCCGGCCCGCACGGCAGCCCAGCCGGTCACGTAGGGATCGCCGGCTTCGATGATGTCCGGTGACAGACGAACGAGCTCGCGCTCCCAGCCGCGACGGCGAAGCGGAAATCGATAACCCTGGCTGAACGGCAACGGCGGTGACGGAACTTCATGAATGCCGTTGTGAGTAAAGAGCTGGGATCCGGGTATCAATAGACTGCAGGTAATGCCCGGTCGCTTGGCAAGGCGCCGATGCTTGGCATCGAGGTAAGTACGAACCCCGCCGCTGGCGGGGGCATAGAACATCGTGACGTCGGCAATGTGCAACGAGCCGCTCCTCTAAAAGGCTTCCCTGTCGAGAACGTTCCTGTCGATAAAGCACATTCCGGAGAATGGCGATGACTACATTGCAGTATATCGGGTTACTGCCACAGGGCGTTCACACCATAGTGGTAGCTTGGCAGCGCCATAATATCCAGCGCTGCCAAGCCATTACCACGCTCACTCGGCGGGAGTGGCCACTAGCGAGCGTGTCGCTTCACGGGCTTCGACCAGCTTGACGCGCAGGGTGCCGCCGAGCGCGTAGCGAGGCTCGCCAGCGACCTGGATGCGGCCTTCCTTGTCGTCGATCACGACCTGGTTGCGGTCGCTGTGAATCAACGGTGCCGGCACGAAGGCGGTGGCACCGTTGGCGGTCAGGCGAACCCGCATGCCGCCTCGGCGGATGTCGATGATATCGGCATCGAATACATCGCCTTGCTCGATGGCGGTAGCCAGATAGCGCACGTAAAGCCAGTCTTTGACGTCACGTTCGGCCATTCGGTTCAGTCGGCGGCGCTCGGTCAATTGTTCGGTCAACTGCTGGCTGGCTTCCGCCGGGGCTGCCTCGGCCTTCAGTACCCGCTTGATCAGGCGATGATTGACCATGTCGCCGTACTTGCGGATCGGTGATGTCCAGGTGGCGTAGGCGGGGAGCCCCAAGCCAAAATGCGGCCCCGGCCGTGCCGACATGTTGGTATAGCCCTGGAAGCGCCGCAGGCGCGCGTCCAGCCAGGCGTCTTCCCGAAGATCCAGCGCCCGGCGCAACTCGCGATAGCGGGGGAGCTCGGCGAGCTGCTCGCGCTCTACCGGGATCTCCTGGGTGGTCAAGAACTCCAGCGCCTGATCGATCTTTTCCGGTTCGAAGGCGTGGTGCACGTTGAAGATGCCGTGTCCCACTTCCTTGGCCAGCAGATCGGCGCAGCAGGCATTGGCGACGATCATCGCCTCTTCGATCATGCGCTGGGCAATGCGGCGCTCCTCGACGCGGATGCCCAGCACGTTGCCGGCATCGTCGAGGTCGAACACGTAGTCGGGACGATCCTTGAACACCAGCGTGTTGGCTTCGCGCCAGGCGGCACGAGCGCGCGAGAGCTCGGCCAGTGCCTTGAGCTGCTCGGCGATCGGGGCTGCCGGCGCCTCGGCGCCTGCCTTTTCTTCCAGCCAGTCGGAAACGTTGTCGTAGACCAGGCGAGCCTGGGAACGAATCGTCGCGGCGAAGAAGCGGTACTCGCCCAGGGTGCCATCGCGACCGACCTGCAGTCGGCAGGCCAGCACCGGCCGCTCGACGTCCGGCTTCAGCGAGCACAGGTCGTCGGCCAGCGCTTCCGGCAGCATGGTGATGTTCTGGCCCGGCAGGTAGACCGTGAAGGCGCGCGTGCGCGCTTCCTTGTCCGCGGCGTGAGATTCGTCCACGTAGGCCGTCGGATCGGCAATCGCGACCGTCAGCGCCCAGCCGTCGTCGGTGCTTTCGATGCGCAGCGCATCGTCCATGTCGCGCGTCTTCTCGCCGTCGATGGTGAAGAACGGCTCGGCGGTGAGGTCTTCGCGCGTCAGTCCTTCGTCTTTCAGCGGCCAGGCGTCGGCAGCCGGCGGGCACTCCTGCTCCAGGGCATGACGTGCCAGAGTGACGCGCCACGGCACGGCCGGGTCTTCGCTCTTGACCACCAGCTCGTCGATCTGGGTGAAGAAGGCGCGATCGTCCGGGCGCAGCGGATGACGGATCAGGCGCGCCACGACCCAGTCGCCATCGGCGATGTCGGACTCTTCCAGCGAACGCTTGAGACGGGCCTTGAGCGACAGATTGATCGAGGGGTGGTCCGGCACCACGGCCAGGCGGCCGTCGCGCTTCTGCACCCGTGCGACGAAGCGATCCAGCGATGCCTCGAGCAGCGTCTCGGGGTCGGCCTGCTTCTTGTCGCCGTTCTCCTTGATGATCGCTTCGATGCGATCGCCGTGGAGAACCTGCTTCATGGCGGGTGGCGGGATGAAATAGGAGGTGCCGTCTTCGGCTTCGAGGAAACCGAAGCCTTTGTCTGTCGCCTTGATGGTGCCCTGAACGCGCGGCGTGTTGGCGCGAATATCTTGCTTCAGCTGGGCCAGAAGAGAGTTGTTCTGCAGCATCGGATCGGATCGGTCGGTGGACGAGAGCGACACTATACGGATTCCGCGTGGGGCACGCCAATCATGCGGTGGTCGACGGCTGCTCGTGGCGGGCCGTATGGCAGGGTGTGGCAGGCGATGGCATTCGACCAATGTCGGCAGTAGCCGAACTGGCAGATTGGTATTCGACTGGTTATGTTGGTGGTATTGAAGTGGTATTAACTACGAGTTCCACCACTACGAGCTCCACCACTACGAGCTCCACCACAGCGACGCCGGAACCAAACTGCCATGGCACCCACGCTTTCTCGGCTGAAACTGGACGCCGCCCAGTCGACTCCGCTCTATCGCCAGCTAGCCCAGCAGCTGGTCGAGGCGATCGAAGCGGGCGACTGGGAGACCGGCGAGGCACTGCCCTCGGAGCGAGTGCTGGCGGAATCGCTCAACATCTCCCGCATCACGGCCAGAAAGGCGCTGGATCGCCTGGTGGCGCTGGGGCTGATTCAGCGGACCCACGGCTCCGGCACTTTCATCGCCCCGCGTCTGAATCAGTCGCTGACACGATTGACCAGCTTTACCGAACTGCTGGTTCAGCGCGGTCACCGCCCCAGCTCGCGCTGGTTGAGCCGGCGCCTGGGCACGCCAACGGTGGAGGAGAGCCTGCGCCTCGGGCTGAGCGCGGACCACCAGGTCACGCGGCTCAAGCGGCTGCGACTGGCGGATGACGTGGTCGTCGCGGTCGAGGAGAGCTGTCTGCCGGGCCATGTCCTGTCGGATCCCGAGAGCGTCACGCATTCGCTCTATCGCCGTCTCGAAGATCTGGGCACGCCGATCGTCCGGGCCTTGCAGCACGTGTCGGCGGTCAACGCCGATGCCGAACTGGCGCAACTGGCCCAGGTGCCGCCATCCCAGGCGCTGCTGATGATGACCCGGCTCGGCTATCTCGCCGACGGCCGGCCCGGCGAACTGACGATGACTTATTGTCGCACCGACTATTACGACTTCATGGTGGAACTCACCCAATGACGGCAGCCCAGGAAAATGAATGAAGGAAATGACCCAGTGAGAGCGTTCGATCAGGAGCCGACATGCTTTACGGCAACATTCTGACTCCGGAGGGGTGGCGGCTCGGCACGCTCGACTGGCTTGACGGGCGAATCGTCAACCTCGAGGGGAAGGCGGTCGATCCGGACGCCAACGACCATCCGCGCCTGCTGCCGGGGTTCGTCGATCTGCACGTTCACGGCGGCGGCGGGGCGGATGCCATGGAAGGTGGCGATGCCGCCGCCACCATGGCACGAACCCATGTGCGCTTCGGGACGACAAGCCTGCTGGTCACCACCATGACCGCGCCGGTATCCGATATCCGCCAAGCGTTGCGGGATATCGCGCGGCGGATCGATGAGCCGCCGGTTCAGGCAGCGCGACTGCTGGGCGTGCATCTCGAAGGGCCTTATCTCAACCCCGGCAAGCTGGGAGCCCAGCCGCCGTATGCCCACCCCGGCGTGATCGAGGAGGTCGAGGCGCTGATGGCCCTCGCCCCGATCCGGCTGCTGACGCTGGCACCGGAGCTGTCCGGCCATGCCGAGCTCATCCGCCAGCTGCGCGGGCGCGGGGTGCGGGTGCAAATGGGCCATACCCTGGGCAGCTATGAAGAGGGCGTGGCCGGGCTGGCTCACGGCGCCCAGGGTTTCACTCATCTCTTCAATGCCATGACCGGGCTGCATCATCGCAAACCGGGGATGGTCGGCGCGGCGCTGGCGCATGCCGACTACGCCGAGATCATTCCCGATCTGCTGCACGTCCATCCCGGGGCGATTCTGACGGCCTTGCGCTGCATTCCTTACCTCTATGGCGTAACCGACTCCACCGCTGCGGCCGGCATGCCCGACGGGGAATATCGGCTCGGCGAGCAGCATGTCACCAAGTGCCTGGGGGGCGTGCGCCTGGCCGACGGCACGCTGGCCGGCAGCACGCTGACCATGGATCAGGCGCTGCGCAATCTGGTCCAGATCGGTCTCGATCTCGGTGATGCCAGCCGGCGGCTGTCGCAGTACCCCGCCGATTTCCTCGGCGAGACCGAGATCGGCCGGCTCAAGATCGGTTGCCGTGCCGATGTCGTGGTCATGAATGCCCGACTCGAGATCGATGCCGTCTATGTCGGGGGCGAGCTCGCCCACCAGGCATCGGCAACGTCACGAGAACAGACGACAACACGGGCGGCCGGCGCGCCGCGGGAGAGCCACTGATGTCACTGATGCTGGAAGAGGCGCAGAGCGCCCCGGAATGCCTGCGAGCCCAATGGCAGGCCAACGCTGGCACGCTGGCCGAGTTCGGCCAGATTCTGCGCGAGGCGGATCTGCATGGCGCGCTGACGGTGGCGCGTGGCAGTTCCGACCATGCCGCTGCCTATTTCGGCTATCTCGGGATGAAGCATCTCGGGCTGCCGGTGGCGTCGGTGCCGCCCTCTCTGACGACCGTTGCCAATGCGCCATGGCGTGTTCAGGGGCAATTGGCCGTGGCCATTTCGCAGTCCGGCGCCAGCCCCGACCTGGTCGCGACACAGAAGGCGCTGGCCGTCGGCGGGGCGCGCAGCCTGGCACTGGTCAACACGCCCGATTCGCCGCTAGGGCAGGCCTCCGAGCGTGAAATCGCCCTGCATGCTGGAGTCGAGAAGAGCGTGGCGGCAACCAAGAGCTATCTCGCCACGCTTGCCGCCGGCGCGCATCTGGTGGGCGCCTGGGCCGATGACGAGGCGCTGCTGTCGGCACTGGAGGCGCTGCCGTCGAGACTCGAATCGGCAGCACGACAGGACTGGCAGCCGGCGATAGATGCACTGGTCGGCGTCGACAAACTGCTGGTGATCGGTCGCGGCGTAGGGCTCGCCATCGCTCAGGAAGCGGCGCTCAAGTTCAAGGAGACCTGCGCCATCCAGGCCGAGCCGTTCAGTGCCGCCGAGGTTCGCCACGGGCCGATGGCGCTGATCGGGCCGGGCTATCCGGTGCTGGTCTTCGCCCCGCCGGGGCCGGACCAGCCCGGTCTGCTGGAGTTGGCGAAATGGCTGGAGAGCATCGGCGCCAGGGTGCTGCTGGTGGCCGATGACAGTGTCGCCGAGCGTCATCTGCCGTTGATCGACGCCGGTCATGACGATCTGCAGCCGCTATCGGTGATCCAGAGCTTCTACGTGATGGCCGCGAAGCTGGCGGTGGCACGCGGTGGTGACCCGGATCAGCCGCGCCACCTGCAGAAGGTGACGCGCACGCTCTGAATCGCCAGCGGTTCGCTGGTCTCGGGTAGCAACTCAATACCGGGCGTTCGGCGAGTGCCGGATTGAAACAGGATCGAAACAACAACAAGTCGGGAGTCTTCATGTCATCCACGTTACGGTTTCTCGGTGCCCCGATGCGCGGGGTCGTGGTCCCGCTGTCGGAAGTACCCGACCCGGTCTTTGGCGAAGGCGTCATGGGGCCGGGTATCGCGATCGACCCGCTGGGGGAAACGTTGCATGCCCCCTGCAACGGCGAGGTCATCCAGTGCGCCCGGACCGCCCATGCGATCACGCTGCGAGACGATGGCAACCACGAATGGCTACTGCACATCGGGCTCGATACCGTCGATCTGGGTGGCGAGGGGTTCGAACTGCTGGTCTCGGCCGGCGAGCGCGTCTCGGCCGGTGATCCGCTGTGCCGGTTCGACGCCGACCGGCTGGCGCAGCGCGCCACGGCGCTGGTCAGCCCCATCGTTCTGACCAATGGCGCCGAGATCCAGCTGGAAGCGCTGGTCACGCCGGGAACGGTCGTCGAGATGGGCGAAGCGCTTCTTCGCTGGCAGGTAGCCGTCGAGGCAGCAAGCGCAGGTCACGACGAGCCCGGGCGCGAGCAAACCGCGCATGACGAGGCAACGATCACTTCGGCCAGCGGCTTGCATGCCCGTCCGGCGGCACGGCTGCGAGCCATCGCCCAGACGCACGCGGTCGAGCTGACGCTGACACGGGCTGGGGGTAGCCGCGTCGGCGAACCCTCTGTGGGGGAAGCCAGCGCTGCCAGCCTGAGCGCCCTGCTCAACCTGGGGCTGGCTCGGGGGGATCGGGTCCGGATCATGGCGCGAGGGGCGAGCGCGCAGGCCGCTGTCGAGGCGGCGGTGGCGCTGCTAGAAACACCCGAAGCCGCCGGTGATGGTGGCCAGAATGAGCCGCTTCAGGCACGGCCTGGCGGGCAGCAACGGGCACCACAGGCAGCCGCCATCGAGTCTGCGCCTGGCGTTCTGACCGGTCTGGCGGCGAGCGCCGGCCTGGTGGTGGGGCCGCTGGTTCGCTACACGGTCGCGCTACCGCATGTGCCTGACAAAGGGGAGAACCCCGAGCGGGAGCGCCAGGTGCTGTCGCAGGCCGTGGCCGATGCCGACGCCTCGCTGGCTCGAGCGATGGAAGTCGCCCGGGCGCGGGGCCGGGAAGACGAGACGGAAATCTTCGAAGCCCACCGCGCCTGGCTGGACGATCCCGATCTGCGCGCAGCGGCCGAGGCGGAAATCGCCAGCGGGCACAGCGCCGGGCGGGCCTGGTTCTTGGCGCTGGAGCGCGAGATCCAACGTCTGCAGACCGGCGATAATCCCTTGCTGGCGGCGCGGGCCGACGATCTGCGCGACCTGCAGCGCCGGGTCATGCAGCCTCTCGCGACCGAGGCGGCGACAACCGTTTCGGGAATCGACGGCGCGATCCTGACGGCACGGGAGCTCACGCCCTCGCAGTTCGTCGAGGTGGCGGATCGGATTGCCGGACTGTGTCTGGCAGCCGGCGGTTTGACCTCCCACGTCTCGATTCTGGCGCGAGCGCGGGGTCTGCCATGCCTGGTGGCATTGGGCGAGGCGCTGCTGGAAGCGGACAGTGACAAGGCCTGCCTGGATGTCCGTCGCGACAGACATCATGGCGTGCTCGAGCTCGCGCCCGACGAAAGCCGCCTGGCGGCGGTCGACGCCGAACTGGCCGGTCAGCGGCGGCAGGCGTCAGCGGAGCGCGCGGCTGCCTTCGACCCGGTATCGACCCGAGACGGGAGGTGCCTTCATGTCGCGGCGAATATTGCCTCCTCCATGGAAGCGCGGGAGGCTGCCGGGGCGGGCGCCGATGGCGTCGGGCTGATGCGCAGCGAATTCCTGTTTCTGAAGCGGCAGGCCGCGCCCACGCTGGCCGAGCAGCAGGCCGAGTATCGCGCCGCCGTCGAGGCGATGGGTGGCAAACCGGTCGTCGTGCGTCTGCTGGATATCGGCGCCGACAAGCAGCTTCCCTATCTCCCGCTATCGGCGACGCCCAACCCGGCGCTGGGTGAGCGGGGCGTCAGACTCTGGCAGACACATCCCGATCTCTTCGAGACGCAGCTCGACGCGCTGCTCGAAGCGGGTCGCGGCCTGCCGCTTTGCGAAGATGGACTGCCGACGCTGCGGCTGATGGTGCCGATGGTGGCCGATGTCGGCGAATTGCGCTGGGTGCGGGAACGACTCGTATCACGAGCGACGGAGCTGGGCATCGAGCGGCTGCCGGCGCTGGGGGCGATGATCGAGGTGCCGACCGCGGCACTGTGTGCGGCCAGTCTGGCTCGGGAAGCCGATTTTCTCTCCATCGGTACCAACGACCTGACTCAGTACGCCTTGGCCATGGATCGCGAGGTCGCGTCGCTGGCGCTGCGCAACGATGTGCTCCATCCCGGGGTGTTGCGACTCATCGCGCTGTGTCTCGAAGGAGCGGCGGGTCAATGCCCGGTCGCTGTCTGTGGCGCGGCGGCGGGGGACCCGCTGGCGGGAGCCTTGCTCGCGGCGATGGGCGTCGACGAGCTTTCCGTCGAACCCGGGCGTATCGCCGCGGTCAAGGCCGCGCTGCGTCGGCTGCACGCCGGCGCCCTGGCCAGCCGGCTCCCCTCGCTGTTGGCGCTGGAAGATGGCGCCGCCGTGAGACAGGCGCTGGGCGACCTGCCGAAAGCGATGCTCGACGCGGACGACGACGTACCAGACGACGGCACCCAGGGTATCGACGGCGTGTCCTCGAGCGTCGGCGAGGTCAAGTCCGGCATCGGCAGCGCGACAGCAAGAGATAACGCGACAAGAGATAACACGACAACAAGAGATTGAGGAGCGCGTCATGACCACGACCTTCGGTTCCCGGCTCATGGCCGGTCTGCAGAAACTCGGGCGCTCGCTGATGCTGCCCATCGCGGTATTGCCGGTGGCGGGTTTGCTGCTGCGCCTGGGCCAGCCGGATCTGCTCGATATCGCCTTCATCGCCAATGCCGGTAATGCGATCTTTTCCAACCTGGCGCTGATCTTCGCTATCGGCGTGGCGGTCGGCTTTGCCGACGACGACAACGGTGCCGCCGGGCTGGCGGGGGTGATCGGCTATCTGGTGCTCAACGCGGTACTGGAAACGCTGAATCCCGATATCAACATGGGGGTGCTCTCGGGCATCATCATCGGCAGCGTGGCCGGGTTGCTCTACAACCGTTACAAGGCGATCAAGCTACCGGACTACCTGGCGTTCTTCGGCGGGCGGCGCTTCATTCCCATCGTCACCGGGCTTTCGGCGGTGGTGCTCGGCGGCATCTTCGGCCTGGTCTGGCCACCGGTCCAGCAGGGCATCGATCAACTGGGGCAGTGGCTGATCGACGCCGGCGATCTGGGGTTGTTCGTCTATGGCGTGCTCAACCGCATCTTGATCGTGACCGGGCTGCATCACGTGCTCAACAGCTTCGTGTGGTTCGTGTTCGGCAGCTTCGACGGCGCCACCGGCGATCTCAACCGCTTCTTCGCCGGTGACCCGACCGCGGGGAGCTTCATGGCGGGCTTCTTCCCGGTGATGATGTTCGGCCTGCCCGCGGCGGCGCTGGCGATGTATCACGCTGCACCGCGATCGCGTCGCGCCCAGGTCGGCGGCTTGTTGCTGTCGCTGGCGCTGACCGCTTTCCTGACTGGCGTCACCGAGCCGATCGAATTCTCGTTCATGTTCCTGGCGCCTGCGCTGTATGCGATGCATGCGGTTCTCACCGGCATCTCGATGGCGCTGATGAACATGCTCGGCGTCAAGCTGGGCTTCACCTTCTCCGCCGGGGCCTTCGACTACGCGCTCTCCTACGGCTTGTCGACCAACGGCTGGATGATGATTCCGGTGGGGCTCTGCTACTTCGTGCTCTACTACGGCATCTTCCGTTGGGCCATCGTGCGCTTCGATCTGCCTACGCCGGGCCGCGAGCCGGAAACCGCTAGGGCTGCCGGTGCCCCGGTCGAGGCCGGCGAACGGGGCCCGGCGTTCGTGCGCGCCTTGGGCGGCGCGGCCAATCTGACCAGCGTGGGGGCCTGTACGACGCGCCTGCGGCTGGTGCTGGTCGACGACAAGGCCATCGACGAGCCGGCCCTCAAGCAGCTCGGCGCGCGTGGCGTATTGCATCTGCGCGGTGGCGGGCTTCAGGTGATCCTGGGGCCGATCGCCGATGGTGTCGCCGACGAGATCCGTGCGGCGATGCGGGATCACGGCAAGACGCCGGATGTACCGACGGCGTTGGAGAGCGACACGGCACTGGACGATGCCGAGCTGGATGCGGATTCGCGACAAGCGTGGCTGGCGGCGTTGGGCGGCGCGGAGAATATTCGCACCGTCGCGGCCGTGGCAACGACCCGGCTGCGGGTGGAACTGGGGGATTGCGAACGCATCGATGAATCTGCGCTCCTGGCGCTGGGAACTGCCGGCATGCAGAAAATCGGTCACGGCGTTCTGCATCTGGTGATGGGCCGGCAGGCCCGCGCGGTGGCCAATAGTCTCGAGGCCAGATGACAGACCGGAGTCGAGGGCTGCGATTCTGGGAGAGTGTAGAGAGCGGGAGAGTGGGAGAGCAGCGGGAGAGCGTACGGCGGCCAGCGGGCAATTGACGCCCGCCGGCCGGCCGTCGACACTGAATGCCCCGAGTTCGAAAACCGTGGCTGACATTTGGCCGCTGAAGTTCGACGCCGTCCATTCAAGGAAGACTCCATGGCCCAGCATCTGATCGCCAGCGATCTCGATAATACCCTGTTGAATGCCGAGCATCGCGTCGACGCCTTGACGCGAGACACCCTGCGGGCGTTGTCGGCGCAGGGGCATGTGATCGCGTTGGCCTCAGGGCGGCACTATCACGATATCGCGGCGATTCGACGACAGCTGGAGATCCCGGCCTGGATCATCAGCAGCAACGGCGCCCACGTTCACGATGCCGACGATCGGCTCGTCAACGAAACGCTGGTGCCGACCGAGCTGGTTCAGGCACTGGTGGCGCTGCCGCGCCCGGAGACGGTGCGGCTCAATCTCTACACCCATGACCGCTGGCTGATCGACGCCGAAGCGCCGGAACTGTTGCCGCTTCATGCGATGACAGGGTTCACCTACCAGGTCGACGACATGCGCGACCTGAAAGATGAACACGTCGGCAAGGTACTTTACATCGGCGAGCCGGCACTGCTCGAACCGCTGGAGCGCACCCTGCGGGAGGCGTACGGGGAAGCGCTGCATATCACCTACTCGGCGGCCAATTCGCTGGAGGTCATGCATCGGGGCGTGAACAAGGCGACCGCGCTGAGTCGCGCGCTCAAGGCGCTCGATCTTCCCATCGAGCGGGCGCTGGCGTTCGGCGACAACTTCAACGACGTCGAAATGCTGACGCTGGTGGGCAATGCCTATGTCGTCTCCAACGCCCATCCCGAGGTCATCGATCAACTGCCACGGGCCAAGAGGATTGGTGCGCATCACGAGTCTGCGGTGGCCCACACGCTGCGAGCGTTCTTTTCGCTCGATTGATGTCACGGTGTCGCTTCACGTGCTCTCGATCGACGCGGCGGCAGATTTCCGTTCGCCGAGTCAACCCTTCTCCGCGGTGTCATCCAACCGGCGCAGTTGCTGCCACACTTCACGCCGCAGGTCGGCGAGGCGCGGCTGTTCGCCAGACTCGAAGGCGATCGGCCGGGTAGTTCGCATGGCGCGCAGGCCCAGACGTGCCGTCAGCAGCCCGGCGCCCAGGCCCTGACCGGCGCGACTCGATAGCTTGGCTGCCAGGTTCATCGACAGCAGATCCATGCCGGCGTCGGTGATCATCTCGCTGGCACCGGCGAAGGCCATGTTGCGCAGCACTTCCCTGAACAGCCTGAGGCGGCTGGCGTAGCCGAGCTGCAGCCCATAGAGCGCGGCGATGCGATCGAGCATGGCAATGTTGCGCCAGGCCATCAGCGACATGTCCACCAGGGTCAACGGGCTGACGGCGACCATGACGGCGGTTTCTCCCGACATTCGCGTCACCAGCCGCCGTGCCGCCTGGTCGCGCGGCGCGAGGATGTGGTATGCGATCAGTTCGCGGGTCTCGTGCGCCGTATGATGCGCCTGGTGGGCGCGCAGGAAGGACTGCCAGTGCGGATGATCCCGGGAGAGCCCCATCTGGCGACGGAGCTCGTCGGCCAGCGTGGCGGGATCCGTACGGGCATTGTCGGTGTCGTCGATCCACTCGTCATCCAGCTGCTGCCGCAGGCGCGCATGCCGACGCAACTTGCGCAGCCGCCACACCTCGCCAGCGAGCGCCTTGGCGGCCAGCCCGACGGCAAGCAGGCCGAGCATGCTCCAGGCGCCCGATAGCCAGTCGCCGCCGAGGGCCGAAGTATAGAGCGACTGCGCGGCCTCGATCGTGCCGAGCGCGAGCGTGCCGCCGAAGATGGCCAACAGCCCCCAGCGGCGCTTGCGCGGCGGTTCGATGGCGGCATCGAGCGCGGGCGAGTCGTCGTCCGCGGAGTAGGGATCGCTGGCCTGTGTGGGGGCGTAGACTTGCGCGCCGTTCAACGAGGCGTCGTCGGCAGGCTTCGGCGGTTCATCGAACGTGAAGCGCTGCCCGGGGCGGGGGTCGCTCATCGCAGTTTATCTCCCATCAGCCATTCCAGAGTCGCGTCCATGCGAATATGGGGTAGTGCGGCTGGCGTGAACGGTGGCGGCCGGAAGGCCGTGAAGGCAAATCCCTGGCGCTGCCAGAATTCTGGCTCCGGGAGCCGGGTCGGGACGTCGCCGGGATAGACCAGCAGCGGCTCGCCGTCGAGGC
The DNA here is from genome assembly GCF_001858555.1 of Salinicola sp. MIT1003. Lineage (NCBI taxonomy): Bacteria > Pseudomonadati > Pseudomonadota > Gammaproteobacteria > Oceanospirillales > Halomonadaceae > Salinicola > Salinicola sp. MIT1003. Next base: position 59,655 of record NZ_MCAP01000060.1, on the reverse strand, counting down.
CATGTCCCCGCAGCGCCGGTTGACGTCTGCCGTCGCTTTCGACTTCGCGGGTCTCGGTGGCCCGAATCGAGGCCAGCGAGAAAGCCCGAACCGGGACATCGGCGTAGCGTAGATCCTTGATCGGTTCGGCCAGCAGTGATTCGAGCAGCGTGACCAGATTGGCATGCTGGTCCGGCGTGACGTGGTCCGCCTTGGTAGCGGCGATGGCGAGCCGGTCGATACGCGGCGAGAACAGCCGGTTCAGCAGGCTGCGTTTGCCGTAGTCGAAACTTCGCATCAAGGTCGTGAGCGCACGCGACAGATCCTCGAAGCGTTCGGGGCCGGCGTTGAGCGCGCCGAGTACGTCGACCAGCACGATCTGGCGGTCGAAGCGGCGGAAGTGCTCACGATAGAAAGGCTTGACCACATGCTGCTGATAGAAGCGAAATCGCTTTTTCAGCGTTTGGTAAAGGCTGGAGGCGGGCAGGGCTTCCAGCGTCTGACGATCCTTCTCGGTGACGCCCGGCAGCGGGAAGAACTGCAGCACCGGTGCGCCTTGCAAATCCCCGGGCAGCAGGAAGCGGCCCGGCTGCAGGTGAGAAAAGCCGGCTTCCCGGGCCTGGCGCAACGAGGCGGCGTAATGCTCGGCGAGCTCGGCCAGACGCGACTCGTCCACCGTCTCTTCGGCTGCATGGGTCGCAGCGGCGTCTTGCCAGGTCCTGGCGTAGCGTCGACGCTCCGGGCCCATGCTTTCGAGCTGGGCCTGGCTCCAGCTGAGGAAGTCATGCTCGAGCAACGGCAGGTCCAGCAGCCATTCGCCGGGGTAGTCGATCAGATCCAGCGTCAGCGTCGCCGTGTCACCCAGCAGGCCACGAGCGCGTCGCGTCTTGTAGCGTAGTTGCAGACGCAGCTCGCTGATACCACGAGTCGGCTCGGGCCAGTGGGGCGGTGTCGACTTGAGGGAGGCCATCGCTTCGTCGTAGGGGAAGCGCGGGACCCCGAGATCGGGCTGGGAGACGCGCTGCGCACCGAGCAGGCGCTCTTCACGGGCGGACTTGAGCAGGTCGAGACGGGCATCGATACCCGCATGGCGCAGCTGGTTGACCAGCGAGGTCAAAAACGCCGTCTTGCCGGCGCGCGAAAGCCCGGTCACCGCCAGGCGCAGCTGGCGATCCCGGCTGCGATCGATCAGGTTCTGAAATTCATGAGTCAGTTGTCGGCGCATCGCCTCGTTTCCGAAGAAAACCTGCCTGCATGGTAAACGATCTGAGCGGATATGCGGGCGTGGCGGCGAGGACATTGCCCCGAAAAGAGGCTGAAACGACGACGCCTCGCACGGTGGCGAGGCGTCGTCGGTGTTGTGCCGGGTATCTGTCGTCGCGATCAGCCGGCAAAGGCGAAGTAGATCGCGAAGACCAGGACCAGCAGTACGATGCCCACCGGCACGGCACCTTTCCAGGGCGTCAGGTCGACGGCCTTGACGTCTTCATGGACCCAGGCTTCGCGGCGCGGCGCGATCTTGCCGATCAACAGCATCACGACGATGAGCAGCACGAAGACGCCGGCGACGAAGTGGTACTGATTGGTGATCTCGAGGATGCCGTTGAACGGCGGCACGAAGTAGCCCGCAGCGATCAGTATGATGCCCCCGACCAGGCCAAAGATGGCGGCCGACTCCGGCACTCGCTTGGTCAGCAGGCCAACGATCACCACCGCAAGGATCGGAATGAAATAGATGGCGTTCATGGTCTGCAGGTAGTCGAACAGGCTGTCCTGGCCGGCCAGCAGCGGGGCGATGGCCATCGACGCGACGGCCATGATCCAGCCAAAGACCTTGCCGGAGTTGACGACTTGCTGCTCGCTGGCGTCCTTCTTGAGCACGCCCTTGTAGATACCCAGGCTGAAGAGCGTCGTGGTGCTGTTCAGCGCCGAATTGAACGACGACAGGATGGCGCCGACCATGACGGCCGCGAAGAAGCCTGTCAGCCACGGTGGCAGCAGGTGGAAAACCAGGTAGCCGTAGGCCTGGTCGCCAGCGATGCCTTCATCGGCATAGAGCTGGTAGGCGATGATGCCCGGCAGCACCAGATAGAGTGGCCCGAGCAGCTTGAGGAAGCCGGTCAGCAGCACGCCTTTCTGACCCTCGGAAAGGCTCCTTGCCGCAAAGGTGCGCTGGATGATCTGCTGGTTGGTCGACCAGTAGAACAGGTTGATCAGGAAGACCCCGGTGAACAGTGTCGGCCAGGGCACTTGCTGGTCCGGGCGCCCTAGCGAGTTGAGACGCTCGGGCTGGGCCTCCTGGATTGCCTGCCAGCCGGCAGCGATGCCGTTGCCGTCTCCTACGGCATCGAGACCGAGATAGACGATGACGAACCCGCCGACCAGCAGCCCGATGGCGTTGATGCTGTCGGAAACCGCGACCGTGCGCAGCCCGCCGAACAGGGCATAGACAGCGCCGATGATGCCGACGCCCCAGACCGTCAGCCACAGCAGCGTCGTGCTGGAGTCGATGCCTGTCAGTACCGGCAAGTCCAGCATGCCCTGCAGGCCGACGGCGCCGGAGTAGAGGATGATCGGCAGCAGAATGACGGCGTAAGCGACCAGGAAGATGACGTTGCAGATCAATTGCGTCGTCGGGCCGAAGCGTTCCTGCAGCAGTTGCGGAACGGTGGCGATGCCGCTGCGCAGGAAACGCGGCAGGAAGAACAGCGCCAGCAATACCAGGGCGACGACGGCGACGACCTCCCAGGCCATGACGCTCAGCCCGTCCGAGAAGGCCGAGCCGTTCAATCCGACCATCTGCTCCGTCGAGAGGTTGGTCATCAGCAGGGAGCCGGCGATCAGCGGAAAACTGAGACTGCGTCCTGCGAGAAAGTAGCCGCGCGTGTTACTGAGATCGTCACGGTGAGTGATGCGCCAGGTAATCAAGGCGACCAACCCCGTGAAGAACAGAAACGAGATTAAAGTCCACGCATGCATAGGGTATCCTTGTTGAATGCATCCCGAGGGTCGCACCAACGTAATTAACGTTGAGTTGCGCCACGTTACCCTGCGAATTGTTGGTCAACTAGCTGTAAACCGCCATTCGCCATTTGTCTGACATAACCAGCCCAATGTGTAGGTGTTTGTTGAACGCCGGTTCACGAGGCAATGACAGAAAGCGTGGCAGAGCGCGGTCAGCAGCGGGAAGACGCATGCCGGATCGGCTCAGTCATCGATCGGAAGTTCGGTCGTGGTCAATGCGTGATGGCACTTGCGATCGAAAGACACCACGTAATGCCCCTCGAACTGGTAGAGCGTATACCAGGCGCGCTGGGATAGCGGTGTCAGATGGTGGCACTGCGCCTCGAAACGTCGGCGTAGCGGTGGGTCGTCACCGAGTTCGAAGGCCGAGGAAAGCCCGCGACGGTAGAGATCCTGATAGCCCCACCAGTAGCCATTGTCGAGATAGGGATGGATCAGCTCGCCAATCAAGGGATGCACGGCGATCGCGTTACGTGTCGCACGCGTGAAGGGCAGCGTTCCATCGATGACCAACGGCGCGGCTGATGGCTGTGTGGCGAGATCGTCGATCAGTTGTATCGACACCTCATCGGCGAAGAGCGCCTGTTGACGCTGTGCGTTGCCGTAGGCGTAAGCCAAGGTCAGTGGCGTGCCGAGTGCCAAGACGATCAGTGGCCAACCCAGCAGGGACCAGCCCTTGGACTGGCGTGGACGTCCCAGCCAATGAAGAACGCAGAACAGCAGGCCGGCATACAGCGCGCCGAAACCCATCATCACCCTGGGTTGCCAGATCGGATGGGCCAGGGCCGAGAGGAATCCCAGCCCGCCGAAGGGCAAGCAGACCAGCACCAGCACCATTACCGGCAGCCCGGGGACGCTGCGGCGACGACACGCGGCGACCAGCAAGCCTGTCGGTGTCACGATGGCCAGCGCCGTGAATAGCCACCAGGTGGGCGTGTCCACCATCGTTGCCGCGTAATGCCAGAATTGCCCGGTCTGGTCGAGCAGGTGGCCGGGCAACTGCCCGAGCGGCGCCAGCCTGCTGTGCTGCTCGCTGTAGTCGCCCTCGATCAATGCCGCGGAGACGAGCTTCGATATCACCAGTGCCAACACGCCCACCGCCAGTGCCCCCAGGTGCCGGTTCCAGTCCGGGCGGCCATGGTGCGAGATGGTCAAGGCAACATGAAATGCCAGCAGGATGAAGTAGACGTTGGCCGCCGGCTGGTAGAACAGCAGCGAAGCCAGTACGCCGGCCCCGCCTGTCAGCCAGCGAAACCGCGCTTTCCAGAGATGATTTTCGCGCGGGTCCAGGGCGCAGGCGATACCGGCAATGGCGCAGGCCAGGGCGAGCGCCATGGGCAACGCATCGAAGTGATAGGAGAGGTTTTGTAGGAAAAATGGCTGTACGACCAGTATCAGCATCGCGAGCCAGGCATAACCCGTGTCAAATGCAAGCAGGCGACGGCGCCACAGCAGAATCGCCGCGGTGATGGCAGCCAGCCCCAGCCATAGCGGCAGTGGCGCGAGATCGGCAAGACGCGGGCCACCATTGACAAGGAAGGCGATCAGGCTGGAGAGCGGACGCCCGTTGGAGACCCACCCCATTTCGCCATGGAAGCTGCGCCAGATATCGTCACGGTAGAGGTGGTCGGCGTGGACGAGGGGGTAGCTGAAAATGACCAGATACGCCATTATGCCCAGCCAGCGGCGTAATCCGGTTGTCATGTTCACCTGGTTGGGGTGCGAATCGATACGCATTCATCGGCCTCATCCGTCGGTGAACCGGGGCGCGGGCTAATAAAGTGTGTGTGAATAGAACATGAGTCAAATAGCGCGGTCGCAGACCGGTATCGAGGTCTTTCCGTGTCCGCAGTGTAGCGTATGCTAGACTTCGGCCATACGAAGCACGGAGGCTTCGCTATCTCGTCGTCCTTCATCGTGAGTTGCGTCCGCGTCCTGAATACCGGCAGTGCGGCTACCGGCTGAGCTGACCGTTTACGATATGGCTATGTGCGGTCTTGAACATTTCGAGCTCGTTGATATCGGCCAAGATAGTTATGACAGGAGTATGAGTGTGAGTGCATCGATCCGGCGGAGTAACCTTGAAAAACGCAAGGCGCTTCTTCCGGTGGTAGCCCTGACAGGGTTGCTACTCAGCGGTATCGCCCAAAATGTATTGGCTTTTGGTTTCGATGATGTCGCGAAGAAAGCCGAAGACCTCTCGAAGCAGGGTTATAGCGAACCTGAGAAAAATCTGCCGGAAGCGCTGCGTAATCTGGACTACGGCCAGTATGAGCAGATCCAGTACAAGCGTGACCGCGATGTCTGGAGTGGAGACGGGGTGCCTTTCACTCTGAGCTTCTTCCATGAGGGCATGCATTACGACAGTGCCATTCAGCTTCATAGTGTCGATGATCAGGGCGTTCAGGATTTCGCCTACAATCCCGATGACTTTACCTACGGCAATCTCGATTTGCCGGACAGCGCCAAGAACGACGATGACTTGGGCATCGCGGGCTTCAAGGTCAATTACGCCCTCAACCAGGCGGATCGCAAGGACGAGACGATGGTATTCCTCGGCGCGAGCTACTTTCGCGTCGTCGGCAAGAACCAGGTCTATGGCGTTTCCGGTCGCGGCCTCGCCGTGGACACGGGGTTGCCTTCCGGCGAAGAATTCCCTCGTTTCAAGGAGTTCTGGATCGTCAAGCCGAGCAAGACGAGCCAGTATCTGACCATCTTCGCGTTGCTGGATTCTCCCAGCCTGACGGGCGCCTATCGCTTCGTTCTTCGCCCGGGTGCCGACACCGTGGTCGACGTCAAGTCGCGGCTTTTCTTGCGTCGCGCGGTCGAGAAGCTGGGTGTGGCGCCGCTCACCAGCATGTATCTCTATGGTCCGGAGCAGCCCTCATCGACGCTGAACTACCGTCCGGCCATTCATGACTCCAACGGCCTGCTGATCAGCGACTCTCAGAACGGCTGGACCTGGCGGCCGCTGGCCAATCCGGCGAAGCTGATGATCAACGAGCATGCGACACCGCGCCTGCGTGGTTATGGCCTGATGCAGCGTGATCACGAGTTCGACAGCTACCAGGATCTGGACAGCCGTTACGACCTGCGGCCGAGCGCCTGGATCGAACCCCAGAACGAGTGGGGCGCGGGCAAGATCGAGCTGATCCAGATCCCGACCCCCAATGAAACCAACGACAACATCGTGTCGATGTGGCTGCCGGAAACCGCTCCGCAACCGGGCACGCCGCTGGATTACGACTATCGCTTCACCGTGACCAAGGACGAGAGCCGTTACGTCGACCCATCGCTGGCCTGGGTCGAGCAGACCCGCCGCTCGCGTGGCGAAGTGCGTAAGGACAATCTGGTGCGTGAAGCAGACGGCTCGCTTGCCTTCGTGCTGGATTTCGAAGGCCCTTCGCTCTCCGGCCTTGGCGATGATGCCAACCTGAGCGTTCAGGCCAGTGTCGGCGACAATGGCGAACTGGTCGACGCCTCTACCGAGCGTAACCCGGCGACCGGCGGCTGGCGTGTGTTCGTCAAGATCAAGCGCAGCGACAACGCCCAGCCGCTGGATATCCGCGCCTATCTGAATCAGGGCGACAAGCGGGTCTCCGAAACCTGGTACTACCGGCTGCCTGCCAATGGCTGAAGCGACGTCCAGCTCACGGATGACGTCAGCCGAGCAATACCTGGAGCGGTTGGCACTGGAAACCCAGGATCGTGACGAGCGGCGCAAGCTGCTCGCCAGCGATCTGAACACTCACGATATGGCATCGCTGCATGCGGCGTTGGGCGGGCGAGAGGTCGATAGCGATGATCCTGCCGCCACATCGGTGGGGCGTCGCCTGGCGCTGGCTTATGCCGAGCCGCCGCTGGCGCCGCCGGACGTTCTGAGCACCGACGAGCATGGGATCACCCGCCTGCAGACAGCGCCGCCCATGCGGCGGACGCCACTGGCACCGGAGGCGTGGTCCACCAATCCCTTCGTGCGGTTTGGCCAGCGTCTGAAGAACTGGGCAGATCGTGGCTATCGGCGCAGGCAGCGCGAGGCCAAGCCGACCCCGCGCTGGCAGTGGATCGCGAGCGCGCGGCGCTGGGTATTGCTGGTGCTGATTTTCGGCCAGAGCGTCGTAGCCGCCAACCAGATGCGAACGGTATTGCCCTATCAGGGCCAGCAATGGCTGGAAGTTGCCATTCTGGCGCTGTTCGTGCTGCTGTTTGCGTGGGTTTCCGCCGGCTTCTGGACCGCCCTGATGGGCTTCTTCCAGCTGCTGCGAGGCCGGGATCGCTACGCCATCGATTCCGAGGTCGGCGACGAGCCGATACCGGACGACGCGCGCACGGCATTGCTGGTGCCGATCTGCAACGAGGACGTCCCGCGAGTTTTCGCCGGCGTTCGCGCGACGATCGAGTCCCTGCGCCAGAGCGGCAACGGTCGCCATTTCGATGTCTTTATCCTGAGCGATACCTACGATCCCGACATCGCGATCCAGGAGACCCACGCCTGGCTGGCTCTGTGCCGCGATCTCGATGCCTTTGGCCAGGTGTTCTACCGTCGTCGTCAGCGCCGGGTGAAGCGCAAGAGCGGCAACCTCGATGACTTCTGTCGTCGCTGGGGCGCGCTCTATCGCTACATGCTGGTACTGGACGCCGACAGCGTGATGAGCGGGGCCTGTCTCACACGTCTGGTTCAGATGATGGAGGCGCACCCGGATGCCGGTATCGTCCAGACGGCGCCCAGGGCTTCCGGGCGATTGAATCTCTATGCCCGCATGCAGCAGTTCGCTACGCGGGTATATGGGCCGCTGTTTACTGCCGGACTTCACTTCTGGCAGCTGGGCGAATCGCATTACTGGGGGCACAACGCCATCATCCGCATGGCGCCATTCATGCAGCACTGCATGCTGGCACCGTTACCCGGCAAGGGCTCGATGTCCGGCGAGATACTGTCTCATGATTTCGTCGAGGCGGCGCTGATGCGGCGTGCCGGCTGGGGCGTCTGGATCGCCTACGAGCTGGAGGGAAGCTATGAGGAGATGCCGCCCAACCTGCTCGACGAGCTCAACCGGGATCGACGCTGGTGCCACGGCAATCTGATGAATTTCAGGCTGTTTCTCTCCAAGGGGATCCATCCCGTTCACCGCGCGGTGTTCCTGACCGGCCTGATGTCCTATATCTCTGCGCCGTTGTGGTGTCTTTTCCTGGTCCTGTCGACGGCGCTGCTTGCCGTTCATACGCTGAGTACGCCCAACTATTTCCCGGAGCCGGGGATGATGTTCCCGGTATGGCCGCAGTGGAACCCCACGCTTGCCGTCGGGCTGTTCGGTGCCACCGCAACGCTGCTGTTCCTGCCCAAGGTGTTGAGCGTGATTCTGGTGTGGGTTCAGGGAAGTCGCCAGTTCGGCGGGCCGCTCAAGGTACTGGCGAGCATGGTGCTGGAATCGCTGTTCTCGATGGCGCTGGCACCGGTACGGATGCTGTTTCACACGCGTTTCGTGCTGACCTCGATCATGGGCTGGGCCATCCAGTGGCGGTCGCCGTCTCGTGAAAACAGCGACACGACCTGGGGAGATGCGATTCGCAATCACTGGAGTCAAACCGTGATCGGGGCGGTCTGGGCCGTGGGGGTCTATCTCATGGAACCGACCTTCCTGTGGTGGCTGTCGCCGATCGTGGGGGCGATGATGATATCGATACCGGTCTCGACGCTATCCAGTCGGGTATCGCTGGGAAGCGCCTGCTTCCGCGCGCGGCTGTTCCGGATCCCTGAAGAGACTCATCCTCCGCGTGTACTGCGCCGGATGGTGCGTCATCTGGGCAGAATGAATGCCGCTGCGCCCACGCCGACTTTTGTTCAAGTGGTCATGGACCCGATATCGAATGCCTTGGCAACGGCGCTGGGGACGGCTCGCCATGCACATGCCGAGCCGCTGAAACGGAGACGCCATGAGCGCGTCAGCCAAGCCGTCAAGCAGGGGCCGATGTCGATGGGCAATCTCGAGCGCCTGGCGTTTCTGGATGATCCGGTGATGCTTTCCCAGTTGCACTGGCGAGTGTGGGAGGATCCCGAGGCTCACGCTGCCTGGCGTCATTACGGATTGCCGCCAAAAGTATCGCTACGGGTGCCGGCATTCCATTGAATTGCGGCTGCCATGCGCCTGTCGACGCGAAAGCGGTTCCACACATGTGGGCCCGTTTTGGTCTCGAACTTCGAACAATTCGAGAATGCTGTCTATGCTTGGACTAGGCAATGAGAAGTTGCCCGATGAGCTGTTCATGCTGAAGGGAATCAAGGAGTAACACTATGGGCTTCATCCTGTGGCTGATTATTGGTGGCATTGCGGGCTGGATTGCTGGAAAAGTCATGCGAGGCGGTGGGTTCGGTATTCTTGGGAATATCGTCGTCGGCATCGTTGGTGCCGTGATCGGCGGCTTCCTGTTCAGTCTCCTGGGGCTATCGTCGAACGGGCTGATCGGGTCCCTGGTCGTGGCGACCATTGGTGCGATCATCCTGTTGTGGATCGTCGCCAAGGTGAAGAAAGCCTAGGCGGACTCCGTACCGTTGGGTCCAGGAGAGAAAGCCGCGCGTTGCGCGGCTTTCTTGGTTCTGGCTGACCGTCGCGCTCGCGGAAAGCAATTCAGGCCAAGTGTTTGCTGACAGGAATCGGGTACACTAGCGCCTTTGACGGACAGAGATCTGCAAGGATGCCCGATTCAACGACCGGCACGCGTAAAGAGCGCTTCATTGGGCTCGAATGGCTGCGCTTTCTGCTCGGCCTCTACATCGTCATTTTTCATACGCTTCACAACTATCCTTCCATTCGCGATTGGTCGCACTACGTGACCGATATCGGTTTCTTCTCGACCAGCGCCTTTTTCGTGCTATCCGGCTTTCTGTTGACGCACGTCTATCTCGATTCGTCATACCAGATGCGCGAGCCACCCAGAAGCTTCTGGCTCAAGCGCTTCTCGAATCTCTACCCGATCCACATCGGATCACTGCTTCTCGCCATGGCGGTATCGGCATTGGTCGGCTACCTGGCAATCGCACCGGGGGATAGCGATATCTCGCTGCGGTTCGTCGTGTATGACGTCAATAACGATATCGGCCAGCTCGACTGGAAGAGCCTGAACCACACCATGGGGCCGCTGGAAACCGGCATCAATCTGCTGCTCAATTTCACCTTGCTGCATGCCTGGAATCCGCTATATCTGACCTTCAATCCGCCGTCCTGGTCGATCTCGGCGTTGTTCTTCTTTTACCTGACGTTTCCCTGGCTGGCGCCTCGACTGCGCCGCGTTCTGCACCCGCGTCGCGCCATGCTGCTGGTCAATCTGATCTACTTGATTCCGCCTTTGTATGTCATTCTGACGACCGATTACGGCGTGCCCGAAACCGGCATCCTGCACCGCAACCCGCTGATTCGTCTGCCTGAGTTCGCCGCCGGCATCTTGCTTTGCACGTTCTATGCGCAACGCAAGGCGCAGGGGCGGCTGATGACGCTTCCCCAGTGCTGTCTGACGCTGTTGCTCGTTGCCGTCAGCGTGGTCGTCGCAGTGACGCTCCTGGGGCTGGGACATGCCTGGTACTACGCCCTGCATAATGGTCTGCTGCTGCCAGCGCAACTGGCGCTGATCTACGTCGCCGCGCATTGGGGGGAGCCTCGCAATCGCCGTCTGATGCGCTGGGCAACCCGACTGGGCGGTGCATCGTTGCCGATGTTCGCGCTGCATGTGCCGCTTTATGCCGTGTTCTCGCGAGTCGAGCGTGTGCTCTCCGGTGATCCGGGCTTGTGCTTGACGGATTTTCAGGGCTGTCTGGCGGCGGCGGGTGAGTTGCACCTCTGGCTGTACCCGTTGTTTCTCGTTCTGACCGTGCTCTTCTGCGTGCTGTTCCAGGAGCAGTTCGTGGTGCGCGTCAGGAAGTTCCTGTTACGCCACCTGCTCGGCGAGTCCCCGCGCTCTCATACCGAGAAGCTGAACTAGGCCTCTGTCATGTCGTCGTGCGCCATGCCATCGGCGCGCGAGCACCTTTCCGGTATCGAGCACCTTTCCGGTATACTGTGCCGCCGCATGCGCCCTGTCGGAATCCATTCGGCGTCCGGCGCAAGCCGTTTCTCGTAGCATGAGGTCTCTCTTGAGCGAACTTCTCGTCCCATGGTGGGCCCAGCAACTGACGCTTTGCGGTTGGCCCCTTGTCAGCGATCCTCGACTGGCACTCAGCGCCGAGCAGGCGTTCGAGCGCCTGACGTTGCTCGGGATCGATAGTCGGGACGAGTTTGCGTGGCGACTCTGGGAGAACGCGTCCGACACAGGCGAGCTTTCAATCGCACGGCTGGCCGCTCTGGAGTTGCTGGCGCTGGGAAGTACCGTGGGCTGGACCCATCCTCGAACGGATGAGGCTTGGCTGCTTGCCCTGGCGCGCGACATCGTGACCAGCATGCCGACGCTCAAGGCCTGGTTGCAGGCATTGACACATCTGGGTGACCCGGCGCTGGATATGGCGGGGCAAGCGCTAGTGGCCCGGGAACGGCAGCAGCGAGGCGTTTCCTGGCTCAAGGTTCGACACAGCCTGAAATCGATCGATGCGCCAGCTCCGCTTTGGCCCGCCGATCTGTGGCGAGCCAGAGCCGCCATCGCGCCGGTTCTTGCCTGGCCAATCCAGTGCTCCGCGGAAGAACAGCGGCAGCAACAGGCGTTGCTGTGTGAGCAGGGCGAGGTCCGCGGTCCGGATGAGCTCAAGTCCCTGTTGTTCTGGCTTGCGGGTCAGGGGCATCGCTACGGTTGGGAGATGGACGCGGTTCGACTCGCGCGCCAAGGGGCGGAATCTCGCGTCGAGTGGTTATCCGGATTGGGCGACCAGCAGGATTACGGCCGGGTGCTGTTGCGGTTTCTGGCCGAAGAGGAGCCGCTGGACTGGGCCGCGTGGGACTGGCTGCGGCTCGTCGATCAGGCTTACCTTGGCTACTGCGCTGGCTGGCTTTCTGCCTCGGAGGCCGAAGTGTTCGCGGCCCATGCCATCGATCTCCTGCAGCAGCGCTACACCGACTGGGAAGCGGTTGCGCGTGCCTATCAACGAGGGCGCAGCCTGTTCGAAGGTCGGGATTTGCGGGAGACGTTCGACAGCGATTGGAGTGGGCTGCTGGTCGCCAGCCGAAGCCCGTGGGAGACGCCTCTTTCCCGCATTCTGGAAGAGGAACAGCGCCACCTGGCGCGAGCGTTCATCCAGCGCCAGCGTGGAGAAGCCGACAGCTGGGTGCTGGCCATTGCGGCGATACGGGACCCGGATCTGATTCATCGGCGGCATCTCGATGAGCCGCTGGGGCAGGCTCGGATTCAGGATGCCGAGCGCTACCTCGAAGAAGTTCTCGGCCTACGCCGGGAAGAGGGAACCGCTGGGCTGGCGAGGTTCTGGATGCCTGCGCAGGCGCATCATCTCAATCAGCTGGCGGCGGACTCTCGCCATCGCGTTGGTCGAAAATCGTCTCAGAAGGCATCGCGGCGTCTGGCTGCCTGTGCCGATCATGCAGCGACGATCGCCATGGCGGAAAAGTATGCGTTCTATCTGGTGATGGCCGCCGATAGCGGTCGCTATCCGACTTCCGAGATCAAGGCGCTGGCCCAGTCGCTATGTGATGTGTTGAGTCGGTTTTATAGCGACCCCTTGCGCATGCTCTCGGCCTGGCATGCCTGGGAGACCGTCCTGAGTCAGGATGAAGCGCCTGACGAAGTCTCGCTGGCGGATGATATTGCCTGGCATCGGCATGATCCGGGGTCGCCGTTTCACTGGCTGACACCGTCGCGGTCACTGACCTGGCTCGAGCCAGGCGTGCGACCAACATTGACGCGCTTCACGGCGATATCGCTCGCTGGGCCGCTCAATGAAGCACTGTGGCAGGCACCTCAGCCTCTGGCGCCACAGGATCGGCAGGCGTTGGGGGAGTGGATAGAGCACCAATATGCCTTGCAGGGTGCCTCCGGGCTCATCGACTTCCTGGATTTTCTGGTCGAAGCGGGTGACCGCCAGGATTACCAGGTCAATTATGCGCCCTACACGCTCAATCGGACTCGGCTCGAGGCGGAAATCGCGATTCTCGAGTCGGGAGAGTGTGCGGACGAGGAGCGAATTCATCTATTGCGTCTGAAGCACGTGCGGGACAATGCCTGCCATTGCAACGATCAGGACATGACCGCCTGGGATATCGCGCAGCTGGTGGATCTCGCCTTGGCGGGTAGGCAGCTCGATTGGCTCGACGAGGATCGGCTTTCCTACTATCTCGATGCCGCGATGCGCCTGGCAGGGCAGCATTACAGCAGTTGGCACGATTACGCCGAAGGGCTGTACAGCGGCTTCGGATTCTTCATGGACGACACGCCTGAACGCGAGGCCTTTCTGATGCGCTTTCGGGAGGCTCTCAACGCCTGGCTGGAAGCCAGGCCGCTGTTGGCCGGCGCCTGGGCGAGCCTCGATTTCCCCGGTAGCGCCATGACGCACTGGACATCGCTCCATGTCGATATCCTGCCGGGCGAGGCGCATCATCTGCATTGATGCCGTTCGTTGATCCGGAAGACTCGCCAAAGCGTTTTCAATGACATATGATCTCCGCTGTGCTACGCCCACTGGAAAGAGGGCGTGGCTTTTTTCTGTCCGATTGATCGATGATTCGAGCCGAATACAGGCCGTTTTGGCGGTGACACCTCGTCGAGGTGTGTCACCACCACAGCGACTCCATTTCGCCGGGCGACTCCTCACGAGTCGCCTATAGACAGGCGGTGCCCGTGACGGCTCACAGGCGAACGAGGTCGCGCTGAATGCTAAGACGCACAGCCATGGGGCTGGCACTGGTGATGGTCATGTCCGGTTGCTCGGCTCCTGTAAAACAACAACAGGTCAACGCGCAGTATTCACTTCCCCTGGTTAAATCCCCGACCGTTGCTGCCAGCGAAAACCGGAGTGTGGCACCTGCGCCTCGGACAATTCGGGACTTTCGTCCGCAGAATGTCTCTCCGGCAGTTATTCGCAAGGCGCTGCTGGACGAGCATGAGCGTTGGGTGGGAACACCTTACGTGCTCGGCGGGACGACGCGAAACGGTATCGATTGCTCCGCATTGATGCAGCACGTGTTCGTAGAAGCCTTCGCTCTCGAGCTGCCGCGTACGACAGAAGAACAGGTACTGGAAGGGAGTCGAGTGGCGGAGAGTAGCCTCAAGGCGGGGGATCTGGTCTTTTTCCGGCCGCCGGGACCCTACAACCATGTCGGCGTCTACGTGGGCGATGGTTATTTCCTCCACGCCTCGTCATCTCAGGGCGTGAAATTGTCTCGTCTCGATAACGTCTACTGGAAGCGCTACTACTGGCAGGCGCGGCGCCCCGTCGAGCGCACGCAACTGGCCCAGCGGGTCATGCTGGCCAGCGAAGGTTGAGATCGGTCGTGAGTGTCGGCGTCTCGATCGAGCATTCCGCGAGCATTAAAAAGGGCAGCCATGAGGCTGCCCTTTTACGTGGTGGCGGTGACACCGATAGCGGATCCCGTTAGGCGGGATCCGACACGATCAATGCTGGTGACCACCTTCGCCATGGACATGACCATGGGATACTTCTTCTTCGGTCGCTTCGCGAACTTCGGCGATCTCGACATCGAAGTTCAGCTTTTCACCGGCCAGCGGGTGATTGCCATCGACCGTCACGGTATCGCCTTCTACCTTGGTGACGGTGACCATCAGCGGGCCTTCCTGAGTCTGTGCCTGGAACTGCATGCCGGGCTCGACGTTATCGACACCCTGAAAGGCATCGCGCGGAACTTCCTGAACCAGTGCCGGCTGGACTTCGCCATAACCTTCGCTCGGTGCGACGGCGACCTGAAGCTTATCACCGCTGCCGTGACCCTCGAGTTCCTTCTCGAGGCCCGGAATGATGTTGCCCGCACCGTGAAGATAGGTCAGCGGCTCACGACCTTCGGAACTGTCCAGCACCTCTCCCGCATCATTGGTCAGTGTGTAGTGGAACGCGACCACGGAGTTCTGGGCAATCTGCATCTCGAAACCTTTGCGTTTGTGCATGTCTTTCCCATCCTAACGTGCCACGGCCTTTCTGTCAGGTCGCAATGACGTTGGATATTGGTCTAGCCGGCTCGATGCGGCCCTCGGACCACCTCCATAGCAGTTGCGCCGTTTCATGGGTGTGGTTACCCTGATTCGAGGATAAACCACCGTGATCCTGCGGTTGAGGAGAAGTTCGTCATGACCGTTTTCGTCGTTTGGCTCATTGCCTTCGCCGTTTTGCTTTTTCTATTGCTCAAGGCTTGGGATGGTGCGCTTGGAGGGGCGGTCAAGCGCCGGCTGCCGGCACAGCTACAGGGAGACCCCGCCCAGGATCGCTGGATGATGGCGATCGCCCTGGCCGTGCTTGGGGCAACCTTCATCGTGAATCCCGTCTCCATGCTGTTGACGCTGATCCTGCTGGCAATCGGTCTCTGGGTGGGCAAGCGCGTCGTCTGCTGGGGAATGCGTAAAGCCAGATTGCACTGAATGGCCGCTGGCCTGTCATCCGGGCCAAGGTCATCATGTACGACGGGCGATGCTTGAAGCATCGCCCGTCGTGCGTTTGAGATGTAGATGCTTGAGATGCGCTTGCGGTGACAAGCACCGACGACGTTACAACCAGGTCGACAGCGTGATCGAGCCAAACTGATCGCCGCTGTCCTGTGTTTCGAACTCGTGGGTACGCCAGACGGAGCTGTAGGTCAGCTGCCAGCGATTCCAGGAGAGCGCCAAGCCGGCCTGAGCATCGCCGACCCAGGGGCGTCGGTCGACGGAGTGACTGTCCTCGAACGTATTGCCGTCGAGCAGCATGTTATAGGCCATGAACCGACCTTCGACATTGGCAAAGACGTACCAGTTGAAGCCACTGTTGGCTTCGAAAAAGATCTGGCTGCCTTGGGCGGGTGCCACGGCCGGAACGCCGAAACTCTTGTCCAATCCTTGACCCAGGCGCAGCCCGAGCCCCGTTGCGGCATAGGTATAGAGATTGCCGGCCGCGAATCCGACCGAAGGGCCGTATTCGGCTTCCAGTGCGCCCAGTTGGCTTTGCTTCCACCAGGCGGTGTTGTAGGCCACGTTGACGAACGGCTCGTTATGAAGCTGGTTGTGCCAGCCCTTGGGTTCATCGCTATTGATGAGATGGTGGAAATTCTGCTGTACGGTATGGCCGCCGGAGCCTGGTCCGACGAGGCCGACATCGAAATACAGGCCGCTGGTGTGACGCCATCCGACGAGCTGTTCGTCATCGAACAGGGAAAGCCCGGCATAGAGGACGCCAGCATAGGGGCGGTCGTCTTCGATCAAACGTCTCTCGTCGATATCTTCGGGAGTATAGATCTGTTGTCCGAAACGATAAGCGGCTCCATCGAGCGAGGCTGCGCTCCAGCCGGGCAGGGCCTCGGCAAGAGCGCGAGTCCAGTGATCCCGGTCGGGTTTGAAAGACCAGTCGATCTCCAGCCCGTTGGTATAGTGGCCGTCGTCACCACTGGCAAAAATATCGTTTTCCGATTTCAGTGTCAGGATGCCATCAGCCCAAACCGAGCCGGATATTCCAGCCAGGACGATGGCAAAGCCGGTTCTTGTCCACGTGAGTCCCTTCATGAATCGTATTATTCCCTTGAACGAATGTGACCTACACAACATACAACAGTGTAGGTAAAGCGTCGATAATCTTTGGAATTAATACTACGCTAACGAAAACGGCGCCCCAAGGGCGCCGTTGACGTCTGCTATAGACGGCTTTCTACACCGGACACGCTTTTAGCCGTCCTGGTTGCCTGGATCCGTCGTTGCCTGGATCAATAGGGGGCCACGCTTACGCTCGAGCCGCTGGCAACCAGCTTGACGCGCTGACCCACCTGCCAGTTGCGGTCGGCCTTCTGAACGACCACGACGTTCTGACCGCTGTCCTGACGAATTTCGAGCTCGTAACCGTCGACACGGTCCGTTGCCTGCTGAATCTTGCTGCCGGCGACGGTGCCACCGATGGCGCCAGCGGCGGTCGCAATGGTACGCCCAGAGCCGCCACCGACCTGGTTGCCCAGCAGGCCACCGATCACGGCGCCGCCGAGGCTGCCGAGAACGCTTTCGCCGTTGCCGCCCTGGATCTGTACCGGACGAACCGACTGAATGGTGCCGTAGCTGACGGATTGTGCGGTACCCGCCTGATCGCCGCGGTAGACGTCACCTGAATATGTCGAGTTGTTGGTACAGCCAGCCAGGGCTAGCAGGCTCATGACCAGCGCGGGGGCGATGAGTCGTTTCATGATCGATTCTCCTTAACATCCAGATTTGGCTTCGTGCCGGGTACACTGAATCAATACATTAAAACAGTGTTCTAAAATGCGTCCAGTACAGAATGTCTTCCACGACACTACGTCTCTCTACTCGGAGTGTAGGCATCGCTGCCACTGCCTCTGATGATCCTGATCACTGATCATCTTCCTCGGGTACGCTCAAGCTACCGCTATCGACGAGAGCGGCGAGCAAGGATTCGCTGCCCGGAAACTCGAGCACCTTCGCGTCGAGGCGAGGGTTCGCCGACAGATACTGCGCCAGCTCGAGATCGCAGACGATGGCGTCTCCGTCGGCGAACAGCGTGGCTTGGGCGTCATCCAGCCGGCGCCAGGCAAAGCGCGAGCCGAGACTGTGGGCCAACTCGCTGCCGCTCTCCAGGGCGGCTCGAAGATCGTTCGGATCGCTCGGGGACTCGGGCGGGATCAACTGATCCAGGTACTTGGGCTGGGTCATGGCGCGACCGAACCATTGCGCCATCTGTTCCGGCCTGTCGATGGCATCCAGCAGCAAGGCGCGGACACGGGCGATCGCCTGATCGTCCAGTTCGCCGATGGCGGCCGGCGGCTGCAGATCGGAATCGCCATAGCGCTGACTGTCGCCGAGTTGCTCGCCGATATAGTCGGCAAACGAGGTCACGACCTCGTCGCTGGAGGGCGCCCGGAAGCCGATCGAGAAGGTCAGGCAGTCGTCGGCGTCGCTGATGCCATGATGAGCGACGCCGGGGGGCAGATAGAGCATGTCGCCCGGCTCCAGCACCCAGTCCTGGTCGGCTTCGACGGTGAAGTCTTCCAGAATCCGCAGATCGATACCGGGAATCAGCCTGGCGTCGTTACCGGGCGTGCCGCCCAGTTGCCAGCGACGCCGGCCGCTGGCCTGCAGCAGGAAGACATCGTACTGATCGACGTGCGCGCCCACGCTGCCGCCAGGCGGGGCGTAGCTGACCATGATGTCGTCGAGGCGCCAGCGCGGTATGAAGTCGAACGCTTCCAGCAGCTCGGCGACTTCGGGCACATAGTGATCGACAGCCTGCACCAGCAGCGACCAGCCGCTGACCGGCAGGCGCGAGAAAGTCTCCTCGTCGAACGGGCCATGGCTGACCTGCCACGCCTTGTCGGGGCCATGCTCCTCGACCAGCCTGGCTTCGATGCCTTCCTCGCAGGCCAGGCCCGCCAGATCGTCCGGCTCCAGTGGCGAGACGAAGCCGGGCAGTGCGCCGCGGATCAGCAGCGGCGATTTCTGCCAGTGCTGGCTGAGAAACTGGGCGGGCGTGAGGCCGCCGAGCAGGGTGCGGGGCGAGTTGGCCGACGTCATATCGATCTCCAGTTGGGTATCGTTGAGGGCTTAAAGCGCTTTGGCCTGATCGATGGCGTTACCGATGTAGCTTGCCGGTGATAGCGCCTTGAGCTCGATCTTGACTTCGTCCGGCAGGGCGAGCGTGTCGATGAAGGCGGCAAAACCGGCCTGGTCGATGCGCTTGCCGCGGGTCAGTTCCTTGAGTTTCTCGTAGGGCTTTTCGATCCCGTAGCGGCGCATGACAGTCTGGATCGGCTCGGCCAGCACTTCCCAGCTCTGGTCCAGGTCGTCGTCGAGACGCTGCGGATTGGCCTCGAGCTTGCCGATACCCTTGAGCGAGGCTTCGTAGGCAATCAGCCCATAGGCCAGGCCGACGCCGAGATTGCGCAGCACGGTGGAGTCGGTCAGATCACGCTGCCAGCGGGAGATCGGCAACTTGCGGGCCAGGTGATCGAGCAGCGCGTTGGCCAGCCCCAGATTGCCTTCGGAGTTCTCGAAGTCGATCGGGTTGACTTTGTGCGGCATCGTGGAGGAGCCGATCTCCCCGGCAACGGTGCGTTGCTTGAAGTAGCCCAGCGAGATGTAGCCCCACACGTCGCGATCGAAGTCGATCAGGATGGTGTTGAAGCGGCTGATGGCATCGAACAGCTCCGCGATGTAGTCGTGGGGTTCGATCTGGGTGGTATAGGGGTTGAACGTGAGCCCGAGCGATTCGACGAACATGCGGGCGTTGTCGGCCCAGTCGATCTCCGGATAGGTCGCCAGGTGAGCGTTGTAGTTGCCCACGGCGCCGTTGATCTTGCCCAGCAGTTCCACCGACTCGATCTGCTTGAGCTGGCGCTGCAGGCGGTAGGCGACATTGGCCATCTCCTTGCCCAGCGTCGTGGGGCTGGCGGTCTGGCCATGGGTACGCGACAGCATCGGCTGTTCGGCATGCTCGTGCGCCAGCTTGGCGATGGCATCGTGAACCTGATGCATCGTCGGCAGCAGCGTGGCCAGGCCGTCGCGCATCATCAGGGCATAGGAAAGGTTGTTGATGTCCTCGCTGGTACACGCGAAGTGAACGAATTCGGTGATGGCGTGCAGCTCGGGCTGGTCGGCAATCGCTTCCTTGAGGAAGTACTCGACGGCCTTGACGTCGTGGTTGGTCGTGCGTTCGATGGTCTTGATGCGTTCGGCATCGGCGATGGAAAATTCCTTCACCAGCTTGTCCAGAAACGCCTGTGCCCCTGCGGAAAGTGGCGGCACTTCGGCGATACCGGGATGGGCCGCCAATCGTTCGAGCCAGCGCACCTCGACGGTGACGCGAGCCCGGATCAGGCCGAACTCGCTGAAATGTTCGCGTAGCGGCGCGGCTTTGGCTGCGTAGCGGCCATCGACGGGGGAGAGGGCGGTCAATGCGGAAAGTTCGATCATCTTGGGTTCCCGAAGGCTCGCACGAGCTCGAAGCTCGCGGTTAACGAATTCATGGGGCTCGACATCAGTGGGCGTCGAGCTCGCGCAGCGTGCGCCTGATGGCGCCGCGCTGGAAAATCAGACGCCAGCGGCGGCCGCCCTGCTGATGCCATAGCAGGGCGAAGCGCACGCCGGCGAGAAGGGCGGTGCGGATACGTTCCGGCATCATTCGGCTCTGCAGCAGGCTGGGCTCGCCCTGCACCACGATCCGGTAGCGAAAGGTGGAAAGCGTCTCCTGATACAGCTCGCCGAGACTGGCGATGACGTTCTCGTGCGTCTCGCCGAAATGTTCCGCCTGGCCCTGGATTCGGCCGAGACGCTGGCCGAGGGTGCTCATCATGGCATCGTCCTTGCGTAGCCGTTGCATCAGCAACACCATCGAGAAGCCGTAGCGCATCACCGCAGGCTGGGCATGCTGGCGGGACATCACCGCGAGCAGGGTATCGATGCCCAGGCGCAGGTTGTTGTGATGGCCGCCGTAGATCGATTCGAAACTCGGCGGGTTGGTATCCAGCGTCGCGCGGAGCAGCGTGTTCCAGGCGCGTTCGTCGCACTGGCCGGTACGGGCGAGCTGATCGACCACGGAAGCCGCCTGAAAGACACCGGCCAGGGCCAGCGCCTGCCGGCCATTGCTGTCGAGCGGTGCCGATTGAATGGGCGTTGGATTCATGCCGAACGCTGGCTCCCCGTCGTTGCGGTAAGGTTGGTGTCGGGCCGCGCTGCGCCGGTCAATTCGGCGACGGCCGCCGTATCGGCGGTCTCGGTGGCGCGGATGACAGCGCCACCGAGACACACGTCGCCATCGTAGAGCACCAGCGATTGGCCGGGCGTGACCGCCCGCTGAGGCTCATCGAAGCGAACCTCGATCTCGCCATCGGCCAGCAGTGTCACCTCGCAGGCGACGTCCTGCTGGCGATAGCGGGTCTTTGCACTGAGACGCGACTTCGCCGGCGGTTCGCCCGCCACCCAGGCTGCCGGCTCGCAGTACACGACATCGCTGTAAAGCAGCGGATGTTCGCCCTGGACGACGATCAGGACGTTGCGCTCGAGATCCTTGGCGGCGACGAACCACGGTTCTTCACTGTGATCCTTGAGACCACCGATACCCAGGCCGCGTCGCTGCCCCAGGGTGTAATACATCAGCCCCATGTGCTCGCCGACTAGATCGCCTTCCGGCGTCTCGATGCGGCCGGGCTGGGCGGGCAGGTACTGCTTGAGGAAGTCGCTGAAGCGGCGTTCACCGATGAAGCAGATGCCGGTGGAATCCTTCTTGCGCGCCGTGGCCAGGCCGTGACGTTCGGCCAGCGCCCTGACCTCGGGCTTTTCCAGTTCGCCTACGGGGAACAGCGTGCGTGCGATGGCATCGCCGGGAACGGCATGCAGGAAATAGCTCTGGTCCTTGTTGCCATCGAGACCCTTGAGCAGTTGCGCCCGGCCATCGGCATCGTCGGCACCTCGGCGAACGTAGTGGCCGGTGGCGATCAGATCCGCGCCGAGCATCTCGGCGTAGTCGAGGAAGACCTTGAACTTGATCTCGCGGTTGCAAAGGATATCCGGATTCGGCGTGCGGCCTGCCTGATACTCCGCCAGGAAGTGCTCGAAGACGTTATCCCAGTATTCGGCGGCGAAATTGGCCGTGTGCAGCTTGATGCCTAGCGTATCGCTGACCGCCTGTGCATCGGCCAGATCCGCCATCGCCGTACAGTACTCGGTGCCGTCGTCCTCGTCCCAGTTCTTCATGAACAGGCCTTCGACGTGATAGCCCTGCTGGATCAGCAGCAACGCAGTCACGGAGGAATCGACGCCCCCCGACATGCCGACGATGACCTTCTTGGCCTTCTCGTGGGACGGCAAGTCGCCTGCGTTGGGTGAGCGCACGCTATCGCTGGGCAAGCTGTCAGTGGTCATGGCGATTCCCGAGGACAGGTGAAGGCGGGCGATGACATCGGATGCGCCGACGGCTGGGCGCGACGAAACGGGCGCCGCCCTGAATAAATGACCCGGGATTATAGCCGAAAGCGGGTCTGGGCATCGAGCCTGACAGTATTCCCCGCCACGCGAGCGGCTCTCGACCGCACTTGGACGCGGGACCGGTCTCAGCGCTCGCGAATGAGATCGAGCGGGTAGCGGCGGCCGTCACGCGCGTCACGCAATCGCTGCATCACCACCGGGCTGCGCAGGCGGCGGCTGCGATCGAGATCGTCGATTTCGTCGTAGGTCAGCCAGTGAGCGCCGATGATCCCCTTGTCGAGCGGATTGCCCAGATGCGCCAGCGGCAGGCTGATGAAGGCGTGGCTATGGAACGTGAGGCCATCCGAAGTCTGGTGAACGTAGAGTCCCAGGTAATCGGTGATGGCGATCTGCCAGGCGGACTCTTCGCGAACTTCGCGTTCGGCCGCGGCGATCAGGCGCTCGCCGCGCTCCAGATGACCGGCAGGCTGGTTGAACAGACTGAACGGCCCGCCGCGATCCTCTTCCACCATCAGGTAACGACCGGCCCGTTCCACGATCACGGCAACGGTCACGCGGGGTGTCCAGCGATTCATTTCTTCATTCTCCCAACTCGGTGCGCGGCCCTCGACACCGGGCCACGGGGTTCAGCCGATCATACCCGGTCTGGGGCAATTCGAAAGCCCGCGGTCGGAAGAAGGGCTGCGGCGCGAGGGCCGGAACGGGAACGGCATGGCGGTCATCGAGTGCGCCGTGGCTTCGATCGCGGGTTCCGGTCCTGTCGCGGTGAGCGCTTGCGGGGGGCGTTCACGGTCTCGCTGCGCCAGTCTCCGGGCTGCAGATCGCCCAGTCGCCATGGACCGATGGCGGCGCGAATCAGGCGTAGCGTCGGGTGGCCGACATGCGCCGTCATGCGACGTACCTGTCGATTGCGCCCTTCGCGCAGCTCGATTTCCAGCCAGGTCGTGGGGATGGACTCCCGATAGCGAACCGGCGGGACCCGTGGAGCGGGCTCTGGCCGGGTCAATCGTCGAACCCTGGCGGGCCGGGTCGGGCCGTCTTTCAGTGTGACGCCCTGTCGTAACGCCTCGAGCGCAGCGTCGTCAGGCGCTCCCTCGACCTGCACCCAGTACTGCTTCGGTAATTTGTGACGGGGGTCGCTGATATGGTGGATCAGGGCGCCATCGTCGGTCAGCAGCAGCAGGCCTTCGGAGTCGTAATCGAGGCGTCCGGCTGGATAGACGTCGGGAACCTGCAGATAGTCGGCCAGGGTGGAACGCCCTTGATCATCGGTAAACTGACAGAGCACATGATAGGGCTTGTGCAATAGATAGATTCGACTCATGCCGGGTCGCCAACGCTCCTCTTGAATAGCCGCGACGGTGATATCGCGGCCACGATGCCATGGCGGTAGCGGCCTGTCGCGACTATTTTCAGTGAAGGCTTGCATACGGGCTCTATCGGCCGCATCTTCAGGGAACCTCGGGCCTTCGATGGTATCCAATACCTGACCCAGTCCCACTTGATGTACCCGACCCACTTGATGTACCCGAGCCGATGCATCCAGGGACTCATCCAGATCGTGCCAACAACCGTATGTCAGAGATCGTAGATAGAGTGTCGTTGTACCTTTCCAGGGAGCCGGCGCGCATGGGTATGACACGCCCTCCCGACCCTGATCACGAAGAGCAGGGCGATGTCGCCGAGCAGGTGTCCGACCCGCAACTGGCGCCGCCGCCGATGTACAAGGTCGTGCTGTACAACGATGACTACACGCCGATGGAGTTCGTTGTCGAGGTGCTGCAGCGGTTCTTCGCCATGGATAGCGAGAAGGCGGTTCAGATCATGCTGGCCGTCCATACCCAGGGAAAGGCGACCTGCGGCATCTTTACCCGCGATATCGCGGAGACCAAGTGCCATCAGGTCAATGAATATGCAAGAGAGTGCGAGCATCCTCTCATGTGTGACGTGGATGCCGCAGAGTAGGACGCGGACACACATCGTCGACGCTTTTGTCTTCGAAGACTTGCGAAACCGCTGTTTGTGCCCGATTGTGAAAGTGCCGACCGACGCCCTCAGTGGCTAAAAGGGGACTGCCATGTTGAGTAAAGAACTTGAACTCACCCTGAACACGGCCTTCACCGTGGCGCGCTCCAAGCGACACGAGTTTATGACCGTGGAGCACCTGCTGCTGGCGCTTCTCGATAATGCCTCGGCAGCCGATGTGCTGAATGCCTGTGGGGCGAATCTGGAAAAGCTTCGTGCCGATCTGCAGGATTTCATCAATTCCACGACGCCGCTGATTCCCGAAGAGCAGGACGATCGGGAAACGCAGCCGACGCTGGGCTTTCAGCGCGTGCTTCAGCGTGCCGTTTTCCACGTCCAGTCTTCCGGCAAGAGCGAGGTGACCGGCGCCAATGTGCTGGTGGCGATCTTCTCCGAGCAGGAGAGTCAGGCCGTCTATTTCCTCAAGCAGCAGAGCGTGGCCCGGGTCGATGCGGTGAACTACATCGCCCACGGCATTTCCAAGGTGGCCGGTCATGGCCAGGCCCAGCAGCCTTCCCAGGAGTCCGAGGAGGGCGAAGAGGCGGCCACCGAAAACGGCCAGAGCCCGCTGAGCAACTACGCCACCAACCTCAACGATCAGGCCCGTCTGGGCAAGATCGATCCGTTGATCGGACGTGACCACGAACTCGAGCGTGTGGTGCAGATCCTGGCACGCCGACGCAAGAACAACCCGCTGCTGGTGGGTGAAGCGGGTGTCGGCAAGACCGCCATCGCCGAGGGGCTGGCCAAGCGTATCGTCGAGGAGGACGTGCCGGACGTCATTGCGGATGCGGTGGTCTATTCGCTCGACATGGGCGCATTGCTGGCCGGCACCAAGTATCGGGGCGACTTCGAGAAGCGCCTGAAAGGGCTGCTGGCCGAGCTTCGCAAGCAGGACAACTCGATCCTGTTCATCGACGAGATCCATACGGTGATCGGCGCGGGCGCCGCTTCCGGCGGGGTCATGGATGCGTCCAACCTGCTCAAGCCGCTGCTCTCTTCCGGTGAGCTGCGCTGCATCGGTTCGACCACGTTCCAGGAATTCCGCGGCATCTTCGAGAAGGATCGGGCACTGGCGCGTCGTTTCCAGAAGGTAGACGTGCCGGAACCGACCGTCGAGGACACCATCCGCATCCTCAAGGGGCTGCGCGGCCGCTTCGAAGAACATCATCAGTTGAAATACACCGACGGTGCGCTGGAAAGTGCCGCGCGGCTGGCTGACCGGTATATCAACGATCGTCATCTCCCCGACAAGGCGATCGACGTCATCGACGAAGCCGGCGCGCATCAGCGTCTGCTGCCGCCGGAGGCGCGGATTGCCACGATCGATGTCGATCAGGTCGAGGCCGTGGTGGCTTCCATCGCGCGGATTCCGCCCAAGAGCGTGTCCAGCTCGGATCGCAAGCTGCTCTCCAACCTGGAGCGCGATCTGAAGATGCTGGTCTTCGGCCAGGATGAGGCGATCACCAGCCTGTCCGCCGCGATCAAGCTGTCCCGTGCCGGGCTCAAGTCGCCGGACAAACCGGTGGGCAGTTTCCTGTTCGCCGGGCCGACCGGCGTCGGCAAGACCGAAGTGGCACGGCAGCTGTCCCATCTGATGGGCATCGAGCTGGTTCGCTTCGACATGTCGGAGTACATGGAGCGTCACACGGTATCGCGCCTGATCGGCGCCCCGCCGGGATACGTGGGCTACGATCAGGGCGGTCTGTTGACCGAGGCGATCAACAAGCAGCCGCATTGCGTGCTGTTGCTCGACGAGATCGAGAAGGCGCACCCCGAGGTCTTCAATCTGCTGCTGCAGGTCATGGACCACGGTCGCCTGACCGACAACAACGGCCGCGAGGCGGACTTCCGCCATGTGATCATCATCATGACGTCCAACGCCGGAGCCGAGCAGATCTCGCGTCGTTCGATCGGGTTCCAGACGCAGGATCACTCTACCGATGGCATGGAAGTGATTCGCCGAACGTTTACGCCGGAGTTCCGTAACCGTCTCGATGGGATCATTCAGTTCCACGGCCTCGAGCCTTCCATCGTCCGCAACGTGGTCGACAAGTTCCTGGTCGAACTGCAGGCCCAACTGGACGAGAAGCGCGTGCAACTCGACGTCGACGAAGACGCTCGTGTCTGGCTTGCCCAGAAGGGTTACGATCCGGAGATGGGGGCGCGGCCGATGGCGCGCGTCATTCAGGAAAAGCTCAAGAAGCCATTGGCAGAGATGATCCTGTTCGGCGATCTGGCCGACAACGGCGGCATCGTGCACGTGCGGGTCGAAAACGACGAGCTGCAGCTGGAGACCGAGGCCGAAGTCGCCTGACGGCGCAACGTCTCGATCCCGCGGAAACGATAACGCCTCGCCATGGCAACATGGCGAGGCGTTTTTCGATTCGTGTCATCTCATCTCACCCGTCTGACGCAAGACTACGATGTCAGATGTTTTTTCAGGATGACGGGCAAGGCCGCCAAAGCAGGGCGGGAAGCGCGAGATGGGCTCGCGAATTAGCGCGAACGGTAGACGATGCGGCCTTTGGAGAGGTCGTAGGGAGTCAGCTCTACCTTGACCTTGTCACCGGTCAGGATGCGGATGTAGTTCTTGCGCATCTTGCCGGAAATGTGGGCGGTCACGACGTGGCCGTTTTCCAGTTCAACGCGGAACATGGTGTTGGGAAGCGTGTCGACGACCACGCCTTCCATTTCGATATGATCTTCTCGTGCCATATAGGCGATCCCTCTTGAACGTTGTGAGCATGGGCTTGGTATGAGGGCCTGGCATGGCGCCGCACGGTCGTCAATCGACGTGAGATAACGCGAATGGCAGTGTTGCCATCCACGTCGTCATCTATCAGCCGCGCTTGGGCCTCTGAAGTGCGCGATATTATGGGCCATCTCGTCAGGGAAGGCAAAAATCCCGCTTGAAATCGCGCTAAAAGGCCATTCGGGGAATGACGCTGTCGTTCGTCGACATGCAAAGTTGCCCGCGCCGGGTTCCCTGCGCTTCTAGGAAAATGCTGTTGCCGGGATCACGCGTTGCCAGCGGCCGCCGCTGAGATACTCGAGTGGCTGGTAATCCTGCTTGTAACGCATTTTTTGGCACGCCTGGATCCAGTAACCCAGGTAGACGTGGGGGAGGTGGCGCTTACGTGCCAGCTCGATCTGGCTGAGGATGGCAAAGCTGCCCAGCGAGCGCCGCTCGAAAAGCGGATCGGGATCGAAGAAGGTGTAGATCGCCGACAGGCCATGGCTGAGCATGTCCGTGGCAGCGACTGCCATCAGATGATCACCCAGTCGACATTCCAGCAGCTTGGCGAACGGATGGGTCTGGGCCAGAAACATCCGGTACTGCTCCCGGCTCGGCGGGAACATGTCGCCATCCGCATGCCGGGCGCGAATATAACGAGCGTAGAGAGCATAGTGCTGCTCGTCGAATTCGGCCGGTCGCAGCCTGAGTGTCAGATCCTGGTTGCGATTGATCAGCTTGCGCTGCGTCCGCGATGGGGTGAAGTCGTCGACCGGGATTCTGACCGAAGTGCACGCGCTGCAGCTCTCGCAGTGGGGGCGATAAAGGTTGCTGCCGCTGCGCCGAAAGCCCAGTAGCGTGAGCGCATCGTAAACCTCCGGGGCGACCGTCTCCTGAGGATCGAGAAATAGGGTCGTTGCCTCCCGCCCCTCCAGGTAGCTACAGGGGTGGGGAACCGTCAGGAAGAAACGAAGATCGCGTGCCTGACGCTGCGGGTTGCTCGCATTGTCGCTGCTCACGTTGACTCCGTCGGCCAGAGGCTGGCCGGGTTGGGTGCGTTGACGTTCTTCTCAAGGTAGTCGAGGAATGTCTCCCGGGCGATGTCTCTGGCACCCATGCTGGCCAGATGGGGCGTATGCATCTGGCAGTCGATCAACGCGAAGTCGTGACGCTGAAGGTGTCGCGCCAAATGCACCAGCGCTACCTTCGAAGCATCGGCAACCTGGCTGAACATCGATTCGCCGAAAAAGACGCGCCCGATCGACAGCCCGTACAACCCGCCGACCAGCGTCTGCGCCTGCCAGACTTCGACGCTGTGCGCATGCCCCAGGCGGTGAAGATCCACGTAGGCTTTCCGCATGGCGTCGTCGATCCAGGTGCCTTCGGCATCGGCGCGGGTTTCGGCGCAAGCGGCGATGACACGCGGGAAGGCACGGTCGAAGCTGACTTCGAAGCCACCGTTGCGCAGTCGTTTGTCCAGGCTTCGGCGGACGCGTATCTCCTCAGGGAACAGCACCATACGTGGATTTGGCGACCACCACAGAACTGGCTGGCCCTCGGCATACCAGGGGAAGATGCCCTGTCGATAGGCACACAACAGCCAGTCGGAGCTCAGCGCGCCTCCTGCGGCTAGCAGACCGTCGGGTTCATCGAGCGCCTGGGAGACTGGCGGGAAGGCGACGATATGTGGCGATAACCAGGGCAGCATGCGTTTGGCCGGACAAGAGAGCGGCCAACAGCATAGCAAACCTCGAAAGGTGTGATGCCTTTTGCATCTTTCGTCGCGAGTGTCATCAAGATTGTCTTCGCCGCCGCCGATAAGGGCCTTGATTCCTTCAATCTCGGAAACCACCATGGCTGCATTTCGACAGCGCCTTCGCCGTGCCGGCATCGGTACCAAACTGGCCCTTATCGTTGCCTTTCTTCAAGCCGCCGTGCTCATGGGGCTGGCCTTCGCCATGGCCCAGGCGAGTACGACGCAACTGCGCGAAGCCACGACGCATGAATTGAAAACCCAGCAGGATTCCATCGGCGGCATGTTGTCGCTTTTCAATTACAGCCTGCAGCAACAGGCAGATCGGTTCCTGAAGATTCTGTCGGATCAGTATTCGGGGCGCTTCGCATTGAGCCCTGACCAGCTCATCGAGGTCGCGGGGCGTCAGACGCCGACGCTCAAGGATGGTCTCGAAGTTCTCAACGACAACACCTGGAAGCTCGATCGCTTCAACAATCAGACGGGTACGCCAGCGACGATCTTCGCGCGCGACGGGGACGATTTCGTGCGCATTTCCACGTCTCTCAAGAACGAGAACGGCGAGAGAGCGATGGGAACGTTGCTCAGTCGAGACTCTAAGAGCTACGCCAGGCTGATGGCGAATCAGCCTTACACGGGTTTGACCACGCTTTTCGGCACCGACTACATCACCAAGTATCAGCCCATTCAGGATAAAGATGGCAAGGTCGTCGGTGCGATGTTCGTGGGCGTGGATGTCAGTGCCGAGATGGCTCAGGTCCAGGATCGCATTCGTAAAACGGGCATCGGTGATGCTGGCTACACCATGCTGATCTCAGCAGCCGGTGACCAGCAGGGAGAGGTCATCGCCGGTGGGCCCTACGAGGGGCAGAACGTGTTGAATGGCGAGATGGGAGATCTTTTCGCACCGCTGTTCGAGGCGTCATCCGGCGAGGTCGAGTATACCGCCAGTAGTGGCGAAGGGCGGCTAGTGCTCTACTCGCGCTATCCCGAGTGGCAATGGGTCGTGGCCGGTTCGGTCTCGGTCGATGAAATGCAGGCAGGAGTGATGGCGGCGCGGGATCGCTTCCTGCTGATTTCGCTTGCGCTGGCCGCGGCGCTGAGTCTGGCGCTTTACTGGATCGTCAAGCGGCTGGTGACTCGGCCCATGAATCGTGCTGTCGGCCTGGCCCGGGCGCTGGCGGAGGGAGATCTGTCACGGCGTATCGAGACGCGACGGCATGATGAAATCGGACAACTGGTCGCTGCCATGAATGGCATCGGTGATGGACTCGAGCGCATCGTGGGGCAAGTACGTACTGCGGTTGCGCAGACCGAGAGCCATACCCGGGAGCTGACCTCCGGCAACACCGAGCTGGCGTCGCGCACCGAATCCCAGGCGGCGAGCCTCGAGCAGACCGCCGCCAGTACCGAAGAGATCAACGCGACGGTTCGTCAGAATGCGCAACGGGCGCAGGAAGGCGATGAACAGGCACAGCGAACCGTGGCGGCAGCGGGTGAGGCGCAGAGCACCGTCGAGGCAACGGCAGAGGCAATGCAGCGCATCGTCGGCATGGCGACGCAGATATCCGAAGTGGTGGGCGTGATCGATGGCATCGCCTTCCAGACCAACCTGCTGGCGTTGAACGCCTCCGTCGAAGCCGCTCGGGCCGGCGAGCATGGCCGCGGTTTCGCCGTGGTGGCTCAGGAAGTCCGGAGTCTGGCGGAACGCTGCACGACCTCGGCGCAGGAGATCAAGGCGCTGATCGGCAAGACTGTCAGCGAGGTCGACAGTGGCAACCTGCGCGCCGCCGAGGCGGGGCAGCGGGTCACCGAGATCGTGTCCCAGGTCGAGCGCATCAGCACGTTGATTTCGGAGATCCGGCTGGCATCCGAAGAGCAATCCCACGGTATCGAACAGATCAATGTGGCGATTTCGCAGATCGACGAGACCACTCAGAGCAATGCCGCGCTGGTGCGCCAGTCCAGCGTATCGACCCGACAATTGAACGAGCAGAGTCGGCAGTTGGCAGAGACCGTTTCGCTGTTCCGGTTGCGTAGCACACCGCAGAGCCAGACAGAAACGCCTGCGGCTGTCTCGCGTTCGGCCGAGACAGGGCGGCGATTGACGGCCGACGAGCCTCTGCCGAGTTGATCTGGCGCCACGCAGATCATGAGTCCCATGACCTGCGTGCGCCCCCTGTGATGTCGGCGCGGCCCCCGGTATGATGGCGGGTTGAAGAGGTCGGGCCCATCAGCGGTTCGGCCGTTGATCGTCAATGCCGCGAGCGGAATGGAATGCCGCCAGCGGCGTGGCTGCCGATCGTGTTACGCCACGCCGGATCGGGCGCGAGGGGGTTGATCATTTGAGTGCCAAAAGTTCGGCCAAGAGTTCGGCCAAGAAAGGCCGTCGTCCACTAACGCAAGCGCAAGCCAAGGAGCAGGCCCGCCACGTGATCATGCGCCTACAGGGCGTGACTCGCGAAGGTGCCGTGATTCTGTTGCTTGCCATCTGCGTGTTCCTGCTGTTGGCGCTGTTCAGCTACACGCCGACGGACCCGGGCTGGTCCCATAGCGGGCCGGATCAGTCGGTTTCCAACTGGATGGGCAGGATCGGTGCCTGGCTATCCGATGTGCTCTATTCGCTGTTCGGCGCCAGTGCGCTGTGGTGGCCAGGCATGTTTGGCCTGGGCGCCTGGCGACTGATGCGCCAGACCCAGGTGCAGATCGCCTGGGACCCCATGGCGCTCGCCGTTCATACCGGCGGGCTCGTGCTGCTGTTGATGAGCACGACCACGCTGGGCGACCTGCATTTCTACAACGCTGCCAGCGATCTTCCCAACCAGGCGGGCGGCATTCTCGGCCGTGGTATCGCCGGTTCTCTCGGCTCGCTGGTCGGTGTGCGAGGCACCACGCTGATCGCCATCGCGGCATTCATGTGCGGCTTCACGCTGTTTTCCGGCATGTCCTGGTTGACGGTGATGGATGAGCTTGGTAGCTCGCTCAATCGGCTGTTCCATTGGATGAAAGCTCGCGCTGGCGAGCGTCGCGAGGCTCGGGAAACCCGTCGCCTCGACAAGGCCGAGGCACGCAGTGCGGCCGCCGATGATGCGGCAGCGGCGGACGATGCCCTGGACGAAGAAGACGCGCCGCGCCGGAGCGCGTGGTGGGCCAGGGTGCTGCCCTGGAGCTGGCTGCCCTGGAACAGGGCGCCGGATCTGGAACAGTGGGAAGACGAAGACGCGTACGCCGATCGACCAGTCCGGCAGGAGCCTGCCTGGGAAAGCGCCGTTGGGGCGGCCACCGACGGAGGCGAGCGTCGCGACACCTCGATGTGGCGTCATGACGGTCGTACGGATATTCCGTGGGATGTTCCGGCGCGAACGCCGTCTGCCAAACGGCCTGAAGCTTCCTATACCGCTCGCCAGCAGCGTGACGAAGCCCGCGAGCCCACGCTGGGGCGGCTACCGGGCGAGGAGCCCGACGTACCGCAGCGAACGGCGCCGGCCCCTCGCCTTGGAGGCGAGGTCTCGGCACGGCAGCCATCTTTCGCCGAGCCAGGGCCGGGCAGAATATCGGCAACCGATGATTCGACGAGTGCCGTCGCTGCCTCGTCGGCGATCTCGGCCGCCGAGGCTCGGGACAAGCCGGATGCCGGGGAGGAATTCCGGCCGGAAAGCGCGCCGTTCCGTGCCGATGTCACCCGGCGACGCATTCCCGATGCCTTTCAAGCGCCAGCAGGCGAGCCTTCGCCCATGTCTCCGACTCTCCGGGACGACACCGACGAGCGCCAGCACGGTGAGGAATTCCGGCACGGCGAAGCGTTCCGGTACGGAGAAGAGCCCCGAGTTGACGACGAGAGCCGCCAGCCGCAGGAACCCGCGCAGAGCGAGCCTTCGCTCTCCGCAAGCGACGAGGACGCGCCGACCCAGCAGTGGGGAATTCGCGCGGAACGCCAGGAGCCGATGTCGAATTGGGGGTCCGTAACCGCCTCCCAGGTCGACGAACCGGCAATGGATACTGAAGCACCGGTCATCGACACCGAAAAACCGATAACCGATATCGAAGGATCGGCAATGGCATCGGACGAGGCGTTCTCGTCCGAGCCGGCAGACGTTCAGCCCCGACATTCGGGCATCAACTGGCGGGAAGTCGAAGCGGACAGCGGCGAGATACCCTCGGAGCCGATGATCTCTTCATCGCCATCGCCATCGCCATCGCCATCGCCATCGCCATCACCATCATCAGTGCCAGCGCAGGAACCTAGCCGTTCAGTTGCCGAGCGAACACCGCAGCGCCAGGAACCGCGCTTCGATATCGACGACGATCAGGCATCCGTGAGCGGCGGCGACAGGCGCGAGAGCAGAGGCGAGAGAGGCGAAAGCATGGCCGCCGGGCTCTCGGCGGCGCCGCAGCCTTCGCCAGCGCCGACGTCGACGCCCCCGAGCGAGGGGCGGCTGGCGACGGCGGCCCAAGCCAGGGCTGCCGCCGATGACCAGCCGACACTGTGGACCGTCGAGCACCTGCAGAGCCAGCGCCCGGTCATGGACGATCTGCCGGAGCCGAGCGGCGATCTGCCATCGATCCGCCTGACCACGCCCGCCGATCCGGAGCAGCCCAACTATACGCCGGAGCAGCTGGCCGACATGGCCGATCTGCTCGAGATGCGGCTGCGCGAATACGGCGTCAAGGCGGAAGTGGTCGAGACCTGGCCGGGGCCGGTCATCACCCGCTTCGAGATCCGCCCGGCGGCCGGCGTGAAGGTTTCCAAGATCAGCAACCTGGCCAAGGATCTGGCACGCTCGCTGATGGTGAAGAGCGTGCGCGTGGTCGAGATCATTCCCGGCAAGCCGACGGTGGGGATCGAGATTCCCAACCCCAACCGGGCCATGATTCGCATTCGCCAGGTGCTGGATTCCGACGTCTACCAGAACGCTGAGTCGCCGGTCACGCTGGCGCTGGGGCAGGACATCGGCGGCAAGCCGGTAGTCGCCAACCTCAACAAGATGCCTCACCTGCTGGTCGCCGGCACCACCGGCTCCGGTAAATCGGTGGGGATCAATACCATGCTCGTGTCGATGTTGCTCAAGGCAACGCCGGACGAGGTGCGCATGATCATGGTCGATCCCAAGATGCTCGAGCTGTCCGTCTATGACGGTATTCCGCATCTGCTGGCGCCCGTCGTCACCGACATGAAGGAGGCAGCCAACGCCTTGCGCTGGTGCGTTGCCGAAATGGAGCGGCGCTACAAGCTGATGGCGGCCATGGGCGTGCGCAACATCGCCGGCTTCAATGCCAAGCTCGACGAAGCCGAAAGTCACGGCGCCCAGGTGCAGGACCCGTTGTGGGAGCCGCAGCCCTGGGAAATGCACGAGCAGCCGCCGGTGCTCGACAAGCTGCCGTACATCGTGGTGGTAATCGACGAATTCGCCGACATGTTCATGATCGTCGGCAAGAAGGTCGAAGAGTTGATCGCGCGCCTGGCCCAGAAGGCGCGTGCGGCCGGTATCCACCTGATCCTGGCTACACAGCGGCCTTCGGTCGACGTGGTGACGGGGCTGATCAAGGCCAATATCCCGACGCGCATGGCGTTCCAGGTATCGTCCAAGATCGATTCGCGCACCATCCTCGATCAGGGCGGGGCCGAGAATCTGCTGGGCCACGGCGACATGCTCTACCTGCCGGCCGGCGCTGGCATGCCGCAGCGTGTGCATGGCGCCTTCGTCGATGACGACGAGGTGCATCGCATCGTCGAGGACTGGAAACGTCGTGGCGAGCCCGAGTACATCGAGGAGATCCTGTCCGGCGGTGTCTCCGCCGACGCCCTGGCCGGGCTCGAGGCCGATGGCGGCGGCGATGGCGAAGACGCCGAGCAGGATGCGCTCTACGACGAAGCCGTGCAGTTCGTCACCGAGACGCGCCGCGCCTCCATCTCCGCCGTCCAGCGTCGCTTCAAGATCGGCTACAACCGCGCCGCCCGACTGGTGGAAGCGATGGAGCAGGCCGGTGTCGTCTCCTCGATGGGCACCAATGGCTCGCGGGAGGTTCTCGCGCCACCGCCGGTCGGCCATTGATCGAGAGCTGACGGCCACGGGGTGAGGTAAACCCTGTGGCCGTTTTGCTGTCTCAGCAATGACCACGATGTTTTCACGTCATTACCACAATGATTCCACGCCATTGATCCACGATCGTCGATGAGAGTTCGACGATTCACGATAAGGAATGCCCATGCGCAAGATGAAGAGGTTGGCTTTCGCCGGATCGCTGTTGCTGGCGCCGGTGTTGATGACGCAGACCGCGCTGGCGGACCAGGCTTCCGCCGACCGCCTGACCCATCTGCTGGAGCCACTGAAGACCTACTCCGCGGACTTCGAACAGCAGATCCTGGATGCCTCGGGTTCGAGCCTGCAGGACACCAGCGGGCACATGTGGTTGTCGCGTCCCGGGCATTTCCGCTGGGAAGTGAACGAGCCGTACCGCCAGTTGGTGGTCTCCGACGGCAACGAAGTCTCGCTCTACGACCCGGATCTCGAGCAGGTCACCATTCAGCCGCTGGACGATCGCGTCACGCATACGCCTGCGCTGCTGCTCTCCGGAAGTGCCTCGGAGCTCTCCGACAATTATGACGTGTCCCGTCAGCAGCAGGGCGCCAGCGAGACCTTTACCCTGGTCCCGCAGGCCAACGATACCCTGTTCGAACAGCTCAAGCTGACCTTCTACAGCGAGAAGCTCGATGCGTTGCAGATGACCGACAGCACCGGCCAGCGCACGGCCATCGACTTCGACAACGCGCAGACCAATATCGATATCGATCCCGCCCAGTTCCAGTTCCAGGCGCCCGAAGATGCCGACGTGATCCGCGAGCAGGCGCCCGCGACGCCCTGACCCTATCGCTTTTCGGTCGACTCGCCCCCGTCGTGTCCGTCACGGCGGGGGCGAATGCGTTCGGGGAAGCGTCTGATTTGCCAATCAGGACTCGTTGTCCGCCTGCCGATCCAGTTCGGCACGCCATGCCTGCATCTGCTGGAAGCGCTTTTCCTGGCCGTAGTCGCTGGGATCGTAGAAACGCACGCGAGGCAGGTTCGACGGCCAGCAGTCATGTTCGGTGCCGGCGGGGTAACCATTGGGTTCGTTGTGGGCATATCGATAGCCGTCGCCGTAACCGAGCGACGACATCAGTTGGGTAGGCGCATTGCGCAGGTAGACCGGCACTTCCAGGTCGGGATGCTCGGCGACGAACGCCTTGGCCTGGCTCCAGGCCTGGTCGATCCGATTGCTCTTGGGGGCGATCGCCAGGTGGATCGCGGCATGGGCGATGGCGCGCTGCCCTTCGTAGTCGCCCAGTCGCAGATAGGCGTCCCATGCCGCCATGACCAGCGGTAGCGCGCGGGGATCGGCGTTGCCCACATCTTCCGAAGCAATCGCGGCCAGGCGCCGGACGATGTCCAGCGGATCGCCGCCGCCGCTGATGAACTGGGCGATGTACAGCAATGCCGAATCGGGGCGCGAAGAGCGCACCGACTTGTGAACGGCCGAGAGCAGGTCGTAATAGTGCTCCCCCTGCTTGTCGAAGGCCGCGCCCTGATGGCCGATCACTTCGATCACGGCATCCCGATCGAGATGTTCGCCATGCTCGTCGGCCTTGGCGAAATCGCAGGCGGTTTCCAGCAGGCCCAGGGCGCGGCGGGCATCCCCGGACGCTGCGCGGGCGAGAATCGAGAGCGTCTCGTCGCTGGCGCGGATGTTGCGCGCACCCAGGCCCAGCGTCTCGTTGCCGAGTGCGCGCTTCAGGACCGTGATCAGCTCGCTCTCGTCGAGTGTCTTCAACACGTAGACCCGGGCGCGGGAGAGTAGCGCCGAATTGACCTCGAACGACGGATTCTCGGTAGTGGCGCCGATCAGCGTGAGCAGGCCGGATTCGACATGGGGCAGCAGGGCGTCCTGTTGGCTCTTGTTGAGACGGTGGATCTCGTCGAGAAAGAGCAGGGTCTGGCGTTCGCGCATCTGGCCTTCCCGCGCCCGCTCGACCGCTGCACGGATGTCCTTGACGCCGGCCATGACGGCAGACAACTGCTCGAGCCGGGCGCCGGAGGCTTCCGCCAGGATTTCGGCCAGCGTCGTCTTGCCGACGCCCGGCGGCCCCCACAGGATCATCGAGCGCACGCTGGCGGTTTCCGCCATGCGCCGCAGCGGCTTGCCGGGCCCGACCAGGGCCTGCTGCCCGACGTAATCCTCCAGCCGGCGCGGCCGCATGCGGTAGGCGAGAGGGGCGTTGTCGGTGCGGGAGGCACCTCGAGAGGTGTCGTCGGCAAAAAGGTCCATGGCATCTTCCAGGCTGGCTGACGGCAGCGAAACGGTACATTTCGCTACAGCGATTCAGACGTTAGGCGTAGAGCGTTTATCGTAAAAACCGCTAGGGTATGAAATTCTAGCGTGTCGTCGATTGCCGACCCAACCGATCCTTGGCAGGCACAGGCGGCACGCTGACACTTGGACATTGGCACTTGGTGGCGAAGTCCAGGACAGTATGCGTTCCAGCGCAACCATGGCAACAAGCACTACACTAGGCTGACAAGGCGGTGTTAACCGACATC
The DNA here is from genome assembly GCF_001858555.1 of Salinicola sp. MIT1003. Classification (NCBI taxonomy): domain Bacteria; kingdom Pseudomonadati; phylum Pseudomonadota; class Gammaproteobacteria; order Oceanospirillales; family Halomonadaceae; genus Salinicola; species Salinicola sp. MIT1003. Next base: position 22,520 of record NZ_MCAP01000060.1, on the reverse strand, counting down.
GCGCTTCACGGACAGGAGACACACCATGCCCATGCTGACCCAATTGCGTCAGGACCATGCCAACATGGCGCGCCTGCTGCATGTGTTGCAACTCAAGCACAAGACGCTGGCTGACGGTGATCGCCCCGACTTTCGTCTGATTCGGGAAGTCGTGGATTATATCCTCGACTACATGAACGGCTTCACGATCCCGCTGGAGCGTATCTGCAGCGATCGACTGGTGGCCCGGGAATCCCGGATCAACGAACTGACCGAGCGCCTGGCCAGCGATTATCAGCACCTTCATCAGCAGTTGATGCGGCTCTCCCAGGACATCGACATGATTCTCATGGACGGGGTAATGCCGATGGACAAGTTCGCCGACGATCTCAAGGTCTATCTCGAAGCGCACCGGGCCTACCTGCGGGCCGAACGTGAAGAGCTGTTCCCGCTGATCCGGGAGCATCTCGACGAAGACGACCTGGCACGGCTCGCCGCCGAACTGCCTGCACAGGCCGGCGCCGAACTAGCGCGGTTGCAGGAAGCCTACCCGGAGCTGTACACCGAATTTCGCGAGGCACCTTCGCCACTGTAGCCCCGGCGTGGCTCGATTTCGCCGATTCCCCGTCCTGCCTGCCCTGTCTTGCTCCCGACGACGATCGCCACTGCGCGATCGTCGTCGCTTGCGTAGAATGATCCCCTGAAAACGGTGGCAGGGGGCAGGATGGATCGGCTGCAAGCGATGCAGGTTTTCCGTGCGGTGATCGAGGCCGGCAGCTTCGCTGGCGGTGCCCGGCGCCTGGGTGTTTCCAATGCCATGGTCAGCAAGCAGGTCTCGCGGCTCGAGGAGGCCCTTGGTGTCCGCCTGCTGGTACGGACCACGCGCCGCCTGCAATTGACCGCGGAAGGAGAGCGCTACCTGACGACAGCGACCCGCCTGCTCGACGAGTTGCAGGAGCTGGAGGCGGGAATCGGGGAGCAGCGCGGCGAGGTGCGTGGCCGCTTGCGTCTTTCGGCGCCGGTGGACTTCGGCGCCCGCTCGCTGATGCCGGCGCTGCAGGCTTTCGAGGCGGCGCATCCTGCGGTGTCGCTGGATCTGGTGCTGGAAGACAGGCGCGTCGACCCGCTGGCCGAGGATATCGATCTGGTGGTGCGTATCGGCGAGCTGGAGGATTCCGGTCTGATCGCCCGTCCGCTGATGCGGATGCCGTTGCACCTCTACGCGTCGCCGGCCTATCTCCGCCGTCACGGGACACCGCAGCATCCCCGCGATCTCAAGAATCACCGGTGCCTGCACTACACCTTGTCGCGGCATGGGCTCTACTGGCCGTTCTGGGTCGATGGCGAGATCTATCGCTGGCGATTGCAGCCGGCGTTGTCCTGCAACAACGGGCGGGCGCTGGTGGAAGCCGCGGTGCTGGGCATGGGGCTGACATTGAAGCCGGCCTCCCTGGCGGCGTCGGAAGAGCGTACCGGCCAGCTGGTTCGTGTGCTCGAGGCGTTCGAGATGCCGCCGCTCAATGTCCATCTGCTGTATGCCGAGCGCGACTACATGCCGGCCCGGTTGCGGGCCCTGATCGATGCCTTGCTCGACTACTTCGGAGACGATCGGCAACATGATTGATGCGCTGATTTTCGACTCGGGCGTCGGTGGCCTCTCGGTCAGCGCCGACATTCGGCGGCGGATGCCGTGGCTTTCGCTGGGCTACGTCTGTGACAATGCCGCATTGCCTTACGGCACCAAGGATGACGCCTGGCTGGTGGCTCGAATCGTCGCCGTGTGCGAAAGCGCCTGCCGGCAAGCCCGCCCTCGCGCGCTGGTGATCGCGTGTAATACCGCCAGCACCCTGGCGCTGGAGGCGCTGAGAGCGCGGCTATCGATGCCGGTCATCGGTACGGTCCCGGCGATCAAGCCGGCAGCCGAGACGACGCGAAGCCGCACGATCGGTCTGCTCGCCACCCGCGCCACCGTCCGCCGCCCTTATCTGGATCGACTGATCGACGACCATGCGCGGGGCTGTCGTGTCATACGGGTGGCGGCGGACACGCTGGTCATCGAAGCCGAACATCTGCTCAAGGGGCAGGCGGTCGATCCAGCCAGGGTTCGCGAGGCCATCGCACCGCTCAGGGCGGTGGAGAATATCGACGTCGTCGTGCTGGGCTGTACCCATTTTCCCCTGCTGCGCGATTATCTCGAGCCCTTGCTGCCGTCGGGCGTTCGCTGGATCGATTCCGGGGCAGCCATCGCCAGGCGTCTCGAGTCCGTGCTCTCGGAGGCTCCGGCGCGAGCTGATCGATCGACGCCGGCCGCCGCTGTCGAGGCGGGAAGGGGCGCCACCCCTTCGCCGGATGCCAGCAGCTGGGCGACGGCCGCCTCGGCGCCGGGACTGGCACCGGCGCTGATGCGTTTCGGTCACGCGCCGCCCGCGATGCTCGAGATCGCCTCGCCAGCCGTTGCCGTTCACGTTTCATGAGTCATTGCGCTATTTCTGCCTGAGGATTTCTGGTTTGGTGATTTTCGATATCGACCCTTCCCGCTACGACGCTCAGCTCGAGGCCAAGCGCGAGCGCATCGAGCGCCAGTTCGCCCGCTTCTCGCCACCGCCGCTGGAGGTGTTCGCGTCGCCGCCGTCGCACTACCGCATGCGCGCCGAGTTCCGGGTCTGGCACGAGGGCGACGATCTCTACTACGCGATGTTCGAACCCGATCCGGAGGCGCCGCGTCATCGGGGCCGGGTCGCGCAGCGTGTCGTCCGGGTCGATCGCTTCCCGGTCGCCAGCGAGCGCATCAACGAACTGATGCCGCAGTTGCTGGACGCGATTCGCGACGAGCCATTGATGCGGCGCAAGCTGTTCCAGGTCGAGTTCCTCACCACTCTGAGCGGCGAGGCTCTGGTCACGATGATCTACCACAAGGCGCTGAACGATGACTGGGAGGCACGCGCTCGCGAGCTTCAGGCGCAGCTCGGCGTGTCGTTGATCGGGCGCTCCCGCAAGCAGCGGCTGGTGCTGGATCGCGACCACGTCTGGGAACGGCTCGAAGTGGACGGCCGGGAACTTCGCTATCAGCAGGTCGAGAACAGCTTCACCCAGCCCAATGCCCAAATCTGCCGCTCGATGCTGCACTGGGCGCGCGACGTGACGTCGGACAGCCAGGGGGATCTGGTCGAGCTCTACTGCGGCAACGGCAACTTCACGGTGGCGCTGGCGGAGAACTTCCGCCGCGTGGTGGCCACCGAAATTTCCCGGACATCGGTCGCCTCCGCGCAGGCCAATCTCGAAGCCAACGGCATCGACAACGTGCACGTGGCGCGGATGTCGGCCGAGGAGTTCGCTCAGGCGCTGACCGGGGAAAAGCAGGGCCGTCGCGTCGCCGCCATGCAGCTCGACGAGTGCGAGTTCTCCACCGTGCTGGTGGACCCGCCGCGGGCCGGGCTGGATGCCGAGAGTTGCACGCCGCTGATGCGCTATCCCCGCATCGTCTATATTTCGTGCAACCCCGACACCTTGGCCGTCAACCTGGAACAGCTGAGCCAGACCCATCGCGTGGTTCGCATGGCGCTGTTTGACCAATTCCCCTGGACGGACCACTGTGAGTGCGGGGTTCTGCTGGAGCGTCTGCCGGCAGCGTGATTCGAGCCACCGTTTGCCAGTGATCTGGCTGTAACGGCGAGCGTTGTCAACTGCCGGGGTGCGCATAGTAGTGCCGCCGATGATGCATAACCGACATGCGTCATGACGAAGCTTCACTTGTGTAGGGCGCCATGCGGCACTGGCGTAAGCTTCCAGTCTATTGAATGTGGCCGCCATGTTGACGGTCGATGCCAGCCGAGGTGATAGATGCAACACGTCGCGATCGAGGGAAAAACGGAATTCCTGGAACAGCTGCAGGAAAAGCTTTCCAAGCGTCTCCCCGAGGATAAGGTCAAGCGGATAACGGCGTTCGCCGAAGATCTCTACGCTACCGCGCCGTTCGAAGAGGCCGCGGATCGACAGCTGGACGATATCTATGGCGCGACATTGGCGGCATGGCATTTCATGCGCACCTTCGATCCCGACGAAGCCAAGGTGCGTGTTTTCAACCCCAACTTCGAAACCCACGGCTGGCAGTCTCCGCATACGGTGGTTGCCGTATTGCACGAGGACATGCCGTTTCTGGTCGATTCGGTCCGCATGGAGCTCAACCGCCGGGGGCTGACTCTGCACGCGATCCATAACGCCGTGCTGGCGGTCGAGCGCGATGCTCGCCACCATGCCACGCGAATTACCGGGACGCGCGCCCAGCAGGCGCCGGAAGCGCGCGAGTCGATCATTCTGATCGAGGTGGATCGTCATACCGATGGCGAGACGCTGTCCGACCTCGAGCAGGGGTTGCGCGACGTGCTGCTCGACGTGCGCACCGCCGTGGCCGATTTCGACCCGATGTGCGACAAGGTTCGCGACGTCATCGAGGCGCTGGAGAGCCAGCAGGCGGGCAGCGTCACGGCGGCGGATCGCAAAGAGACCGTGGCCTTTCTCAAGTGGCTGCTGGACGAGCATTTCACGTTTCTCGGCTACGCCGAAAGCCGCTTCGTCGGCAGCGGCAAGAACGTCCACAGCGAGCGGGTGGAAGGCAGTGCCCTCGGCGTGCTGAAGCTGGACCAGCCGCGCTACCAGGAGCCCGTGCGATTCGAGAAGGACGAAGAGTCGGCGCTGCTGCATTTTGCCAAGAGCGCCTACCATGCGCGCGTGCATCGCCCTACCTACCCCGATTACATCGCCATCACGCGCCACGACGGCAAGGGCAAGGCGATCGGTGAATGGCGCTTCTTTGGCCTGTTCACCTCGCTGGTCTACAACGAGTCGCCGCGAACCGTGCCGATCCTGCGGCGCAAGGTTCAGGCGGTGATCGACGCCGCCGGGGTCAATCCGAAAGGGCACAATGGCAAGCTGCTGTTGCAGGTGCTGGAAGTACACCCGCGGGACGATCTCTTCCAGAGCTCCACCGAAGAACTCAGCCGGACCGCGTTCGGCATTCTCAATATCCGCGAGCGTCGCCGGGTGCGCCTGTTCATCCGCGAGGACCGCGCCGGGCAGTTCTACTCCTGCCTGGTGTTCGTGCCGCGGGACATCTTCTCGACGGATCTGCGCCTGCGCATCCAGAAGCTGCTGTGCGAGGAGCTCGACGCGACTTTCGCCGACTTCAACCCGTATCTGTCCGAGTCGATTCTGGCGCGTATCCAGTTCACGCTGCGCTTCAACGGCGACAAGCCGGTGAACTTCGACAGCCGCGCACTGGAGAAAAAGGTCATCAATCTGGCGCGCAACTGGCGCGAGGACCTGCATGCGGCGCTGATCGAAAGTTTCGGAGAGGAAGCGGGCAATCGTCGGGCACAGGCTTTTCGCGATGCCTTCCCCAGCAGCTACCGGGACGACTTCTCGGCGCGTACCGCCGCCAACGACATTCGCCATCTCGAAGCGCTCGATGACGGTGCCCCGATCGGTGTCAGTCTCTATCATCTGGCCGAGAGCGCGGCGGAGAGCGTCAATCTCAAGCTCTACCACCAGGATACGCCGGTTCCGCTCTCCGACATGCTGCCGGTGCTGGAAAATCTGGGCTTGCGTGTCATCAGCGAGCGGCCCTACCGCATCGCGAGCGGGCAGCAGACCTACTGGATCCATGATTTCACCTTCGAATATCACGGCCAGGGCGAAGTCGATCTCGGCAAGATGCGCGACAACTTCATCGATGCCTTCACCAAGATCTGGGTGGGCGATGCGGAGAACGACAGCTACAACCGCCTGATCATCGGTGCCGATCTGGATTGGCGTCAGGTGGCGGTCCTGCGGGCGTATGCGCGCTACATGAAGCAGTTGCGCATCGGGCTTTCCCAGGCTTACATCGCCAACACCCTGGCGGCCCATGCCGATATCACCCGGGGGCTCTCGCGGCTGTTCACGCTGCGTTTCTCGCCGGAGGGCGATAAGCGCGACGAGCAGTGCCAGCAATGCATCGACGAGCTCAATGCGATGCTCGATCAGGTCGCGAGTCTCAACGACGATCTGCTGCTGCGCCGCTATGTCGATCTGATCCAGGCGACCGTTCGCACCAACTATTTCCAGCCGCGCGAGGATGGCAGCGTCAAGGAGTACATCTCGTTCAAGCTGGAGCCCAGCAAGGTGCCGGGCATGCCCAAGCCGCGGCCGATGTTCGAGGTCTTCGTCTATTCGCCGCGGATGGAAGGCGTTCACCTGCGCGGCGGCAAGGTGGCCCGTGGCGGCCTGCGCTGGTCGGACCGCAACGAGGATTTCCGCACCGAGATCCTGGGCTTGATGAAGGCGCAGCAGGTCAAGAACTCGGTCATCGTCCCGGTCGGGGCCAAAGGCGGCTTCATCTGCAAGCGGATGCCGGAAAACGCCGATCGCGATGCGATCCAGGCCGAAGGGATCGAGTGCTACCGTACCCTGATCCGCGGCTTGCTGGACATCACCGACAATCTCGACGGCACCACCGTCGTGCCGCCGCGCTCGGTCGTGCGCCACGATCCGGACGATCCGTACCTGGTGGTCGCCGCCGACAAGGGCACGGCCACCTTCTCCGACTACGCCAACGCGATCTCGATCGAATACGACTTCTGGCTGCGGGATGCCTTCGCCTCCGGCGGTGCCCAGGGCTATGACCACAAGGGCATGGCGATCACCGCCCGTGGTGCCTGGGAATCGGTCAAGCGCCATTTCCGCGAGATGGGGCTGAATACCCAGAAGGACACGTTCAGCGTGCTGGGTATCGGCGACATGGCCGGCGATGTCTTCGGCAACGGTATGCTGCTCTCCGACAGGATTCTGCTGGTGGGCGCGTTCAACCACCGCCATATCTTCGTCGACCCCAGTCCCGATGCCGCGAAGTCGTTTGCCGAGCGGAAGCGTCTGTTCGCGTTGCCGCGTTCGAGCTGGTCGGACTACGACGAGAAGCTGATCTCGGAGGGCGGCGGCGTGTTCTCCCGGGATGCCAAGTCGATACCCATATCCGCAGCGATGAAGAAGGTCTTCGGCATCAAGGCGGACAAGCTCTCGCCCAACGACCTGATCAACGCGATGCTCAAGTCGCAGGTCGATCTGATCTGGAACGGCGGCATCGGCACCTACGTCAAGGCCTCCAGCGAGAGCCACGCGGATGTCGGCGACAAGGCCAACGATGGCCTTCGCATCGATGGCCGCGAACTCAACTGCCGCGTGGTGGGCGAGGGCGGCAACCTGGGGCTCACCCAGCGGGGCCGAATGGAAGCCGCGGAGAAGGGCATCCGGGTCAATACCGATTTCATCGACAATGCCGGCGGGGTCAACTGCTCGGATCACGAGGTCAACATCAAGATCCTGCTGGACGGTATCGTTCAGCGTGGCGACATGACCGAGAAGCAGCGCAATCAGCTGCTGGTCGAGATGACCGAGGAGGTCGGCGAGCTGGTGGTGCGTGACAACTACCGCCAGACCCAGGCGCTGTCGCTCTCCGAGTTGCAGTCGAAGGAGGGGCTCGGCCCGTACCGCCGATTCATCAACGAGCTGGAAGCGGCCGGCAGCCTCGACCGCGAGCTCGAGTTCCTGCCCACCGACGAACAGCTGATCGAACGCAGCAATGCCGACGGCGGCCTGACGCTGCCGGAGCTGAGCGTGTTGATCTCCTACGCCAAGAGCACGCTCAAGAGCGATCTGATCGCGGCCGGTCTGCCGGCGGACGGGCAACTGCAGCAGCATGTGACCAAGGCGTTCCCGACGACGCTGGCCGAACGGTATCCGGACGATCTTCATGAGCACCGTCTCAAGCGGGAGATCGTGGCGACCCAGATCGCCAACGATCTGGTCGACCACATGGGCATCACTTTCGTGCGCCAGTTGCGCGATTCCACCGGTGCTTCGCGAGTCGAGATCGCCCAGGCGTACGTCATCGCCCGTGACAGCTTCGGTCTCAACCCGCTGTGGGAGCAGATCGAGGCACTGGATTATCATGTCGACAGCCAGACGCAGTACGCGATGATGCTGGATCTGATGCGGCTGTTGCGTCGTGCGACGCGCTGGTTCCTGCGTCATCGCGGGTCGCTCGGGGTCAAGGAGTGCGTCGAGCAGTACGCGCCGCAGCTGGCGCAGTTGAAGGAGGATATTGGCAACCGTCTCAGCGGCGACGAGCGCGAGGCATGGAGTGCGCGGCGCGATGAGCTGGTCAAGGCGAAGGTGCCGGAAGCGCTGGCATCGGTCGTTGCGGCGGCCTCGAGCCTCTACGCCGGGCTGGGCATCATCCAGGCGGCGCGAACCAGCGGTGAAAAGATCCAGCGGGTCGCCGAGACCTACTATGCCATCGGTCAGCGTCTGGAACTGCCGCGGATGATGCAGCAGATCAATAGTCTGGAAGTCCGCGACAGCTGGCAGGCGCAGGCGCGGGAAACGTTCCGCGACGATCTCGATCGCCAGCAGCTGGCGCTGACGGTCAAGGTGCTGGGGATGACGGACGCCCCGCGCGAGATCGAGCCCAGAGTGGCGCATTGGCAGGAGCAGCACGCGCCGCTGTTCGAACGCTGGAATGCGCTGCTGGCGGAAATCGGAACGGGAACGCAGATCAGCTTTCCGCTGGTCGCCGTCGCGATCCGCGAACTGGTCGATCTTGCCGAGAGCGAAAGCGAGGGCTAAGGTGGCCTGCAGGCCGGGCGGCAGCCATGTCGCCCATGCCGGATGGAGGCGACCTGTCTGCCCGTAGCACCTTCGAGCGCAGATTCGCGTTCCATCGAGTCATGATTTATCTAGCTCGAGTCATGATTATCTAGCGCAAAGATGCTCTCCGGCAGCCTTTAAGGTGCGTCGGGGGGTGTCTCTGTTATGCTTGGCTCCGATTCGGTCGCAGAACGCAGAGAGGCCCCATGAAGTATCGCGTATTTTCCACCTTGTTCGTGGCATTGAGCCTAGCCGGTGCCAGTACTCAGGTCCTGGCACAGAGCGAGGCGCTGAAGGATGCCCAGGAAGCGGCCAGCAAGGTCGACCTGACCAAGTTCTTCAAGTCCAGTTCGGATGCACATAGCCGCAGCTTCTTCTTCGGCGGTCTCCATCAGCACCCGTTCACCGTCGACGAAGCGGGCCGTTACCAGTTCACCAGCTCGATCCTCCCGGGCGAGTCGGATGACTACAAGATTTCCGCCAAGCTGGTGGACAGCAACGGCAACGTGTTGGCCAGCGGTTCCGGACTGGGTAATACCGGTGGTCTCGAGATGACGGAAACGTTAGAGCCGGGCGATTACTCCCTGCAGGTCTCGGGCCAGAAGTTCGGCACCACCAAGACCGGTGGCAACAGCTTCAATATCGATGTCGCGCGACTCGATGCCAGCGGTAGGGTGGTGGCCAGCGACGCAGGTGGTATGGATGACGGCGGCGGCATCATGTTCGGCGGCCCTGGCGCCAGTGGCCGGACCACGGCCTTCGTCGACGAGAGCGACCAGGTGGCGACGTTGAGCGCACCGGGACGCAAATCCGCCGACGAACTCGCTGTGGCCGGCAACAAGAACGGGGCAGCCAGCGGGCCCGACTTTGGCACCGGCAATACCGGGGAAGCCTCGAGGCCGCCGGCCACTCGCAATGATAACGCCGGTGCGCCCGGCAACGGCGTGGCAATGGCGGCGGCTGCCGTCGACGACGCGACGTCCGATTCGCCGCGCGCAGGTCGCCCGCCGGAGCCGCAGATGCCGGACGCATTCGACGAGATCGTCGCCGATATCAAGGTGCTGCAGGAAGGCGAGGTGCTGAGTTTCGACGTCGCCGAAGCGGGCACGGTCTCGGTCACCAGCTCCACCTTCCCCGGCAACGAAGGCACGTATCGTCTGCAGGCGAAGGTCCTCGACGCCAACGGCAACACGGTCGCCAGCGACGAAGGTTCACTGGCGGTCGGCGATTTCGATATCGAAACCGTGCTGCAGCCCGGTCGTTACCGTGTCTGGGTCAAGGGACAACGGTTCGGTTCCGCCATGAACGCTGCCAACAACTACACGCTTCGGGTTCAGCAACTCGATACCCAGTAATCGCGTGGCAGAGAGAAGCCCGGCGCCAAGGCGCCGGGCTTTTCGTATCCGGCCGGCGTGCATGACCGTTTTCGCGCTCGCGTTCTCGACACGTCGAACCGCCTCGAGGTTTTGAGCCGTTTCGGCGCTTCGAACTGTCCCGGCACTTGAAGCCGTCAAAGGTCGGGTTCGTCCCGAGAGGCGAAGTTGGGATATACTCGCCCGCCGCAAGCGACCCCTTTCGTTACCGACGAGACCTATCCATGTACGCCCTCGTTCGATCCCTGTTGTTCCGGCTGGAACCGGAAGCCGCCCACCGCCTGACATTGACCGCGCTGGACGTCGCACACCGCGCCCATCTTTCCGGCATGCTCGGCGATACTTACGTGGCTTCGGCATCCGTGGATCTCATGGGGCTGACCTTTCCCAATCGGGTCGGGCTGGCGGCGGGGCTCGACAAGAATGCCGATCATCTCGATGCCCTGGGGGCGCTCGGCTTCGGTTTCGTCGAGGTCGGCACGGTGACGCCCAAGCCGCAGCAGGGCAACCCCAAGCCGCGTCTGTTCCGGCTGACCGGGCCGCAGGCGATCATCAATCGGATGGGGTTCAACAACGCGGGGGTCGATCATTTGGTCGCCAACGTGCGCAAAAGCCGCTACAACGGTGTCATCGGCATCAATATCGGCAAGAACCTGACCACGCCGGTCGAGCGCGCGGTGGATGATTACGTCGCCTGTCTGAGCAAGGCGCACAGTGCCGCCCACTACATCACGGTGAACATTTCCTCGCCCAACACGCCGGGGCTGCGCAACCTTCAGTTTGGCGATCATCTCGATGGCCTTTTGAGTGCGCTGAAGGCCGAGGTGGTCAAGCTTGACGCCGAACACGGCCGTCGCGTGCCCTTGGCGGTCAAGATCGCGCCGGACATGACGCGCGAGGAGATTGCGCTGGTCGCGAACACGCTCCAGGCCAATGAGATCGATGGTGTCATCGCGACCAATACCACGGTGTCTCGGGAGCACGTGGCGGGAACGCCTCATGCGCATGAAGCGGGAGGGCTGTCGGGCGCGCCCCTGTTCGCGAGTTCGACCGCCGTGGTGAGGGAGTTGCGGCAACTGATGCCGACGATGCCGATCATTGGCGCGGGCGGTATCGATAGCGGCGTTCGGGCCAGCGAAAAATGCCAGGCTGGCGCCGATCTGGTACAGCTCTACACCGGCTTCATCTATCGCGGGCCGGAGCTGATCGGAGAGTGTGTACGTGCGACTCAGCTCAATAACGGTCAGGCACCCGATTAAGCTGGCGGACGTAGCACGGTGAACTTACCGGACAGCGTGAGGCGACAGAAAAGGGGGCAACGTAATGGGTTGAGTGCGAAGCGGCCCATGCGAGAAAGGTAGGGGATCTGGCGAAATACACGTCATAAAAAGGCCCGCCAGTAGCGAGCCTTGAGTGTACTGAGGTAAGTGTCAACTACGTCATTACCGCCGGGTTCTTGTGAATGCCCGAAACGCCTGTCATTCCGGCCCATTGGTCTCCGCGACCTTCACGCCAACCGCTCATCCAGTTTTCGCGCAGATTCACATCCTGGCTCGGGCACTCGTCGCGTGAGCGACCGCCGACCCCCGCTTTGTAACCGTGGAGAAATGCCCGCTGGTTGCGATCACGTTTCTGTCGTTTCATCGTGTAGTAGCCTCTTGTCAGAACAAGTGCATCTCCTAGGGAAAACCACAGTCTGTCGAGCGACCTTGGGCCAACTCCGACCGACTGCCCGCGAAAACGTCCGGACAGGCAAAACCGCATGCGTTGTTTCGTAGCTACACCTCCTAGCTTTAGTCGAAATGAGAAACGATGTCGATAGTCGTTTCGTCATAAAGTCTCTTTTTCACTGCACTCACGGGAATATGACCGCTTCATAACGGTCGGATGATGCCGCCATGAAAGACGATAACTCACTGTTAAGCCTCTATATTACTTGCCCGTGGGGCATCGAGTCCCTGCTGGCCGAGGAGATCGCCGATCTCGAGGGCAAGGTACAAAAAACTACGGTCGCCGGCCTGCATGCGTCCGCCGACCGTCAAACGGCCTACCGCATCTGTCTCTGGTCTCGCCTGGCCAACCGGGTAATCCTGACCCTCGGCCGGGAAACCGGCTGCGAGGAGCCGGCGGTGATCGTTGCCGCGGTCAAGGCCTTGCCGTGGGGGGAGGTGCTGAAGCCCGGCCAGACGCTGGCGGTGGACTTCCATGGCCAATCCGCAGCCATTCGACATACGCGATTCGGCGCTCAGGTGGTCAAGGATGGCGTGGTCGATGCGCTGCGCGACGCCGGGTGGGAACGACCAGGCATCGATCCGCGCGAGGCCGATGTTCGGCTGTATGCCCACCTGCACAAGGGGCAACTGCTGGTGGGGGTCGACCTGGTGGGGGCGAGTCTGCACCAGCGCGGCTATCGTCGCGATACCGGCCACGCGCCGCTCAAGGAGAACCTGGCGGCGGCGCTGTTGGTGCGTGCGGGCTGGCCGGCGCGGGCCAAGCGCGGTGAACCGCTGGTCGACCCGATGTGTGGTGCCGGCACGTTGTTGATCGAGGCCGCACTGATGGCGGCGGACGTGGCGCCTCAGTTGACCCGTGAGCACTTTGCCTTCGAGGCGCTGGCCGACTTCGATGCCGAGGCCTGGCGAGAGTTGCGTCGCGAGGCGCAGGCACGAGCCGATCTCGGCCGACGCCGGGCCAGGTCGCGCCTGTTCGGTCTGGACCAGAGCCCGCAGGCGATCTCGGCGGCAAGAAGCAACGCCATGCGTGCCGGCATCCCTGCGCTGATTACGCTATCCGGCGGCTCGGTGAAAGCGCTCGACTGCCCGGCCGAGCTTCGCGAGCACGGTGCCGAAGGCAGCGGGATGGTGATCACCAATCCGCCTTATGGCGAGCGGCTGGGGGAACTGCCGGAACTGGTCGCGCTCTACAGCGATCTCGGCGAGCGCATGCGCCGGCAGTTCCCGGGCTGGCAGCTGGCGCTATTCACCGGCAACCCGGACCTGGGCCATCGTCTCGGGCTGCGGGCGCACAAGCAGTATGCGTTCAAGAACGGCCCGCTCGACTGCAAGCTGCTGTTGATCGATATCGCCAGCCGGACAGACTCGGAAGGTGACAGCGAGCCAACTCGATCGGCGCAGAAAGAGACGACGCTGAACGAAGGCGCGCAGATGTTTGCCAATCGTCTGCAGAAAAATCGCAAGCGTCTCGGCAAGTGGCTCAAGAAATCCGGAGAATCCTGCTACCGGCTATACGATGCCGACATGCCGGAGTACGCCCTGGCCATCGATGTCTACGGCCATCAGGTCCACGTGCAGGAGTACGCGGCGCCGAAATCGGTCGACCCGGGCAAGGCGCAGCGTCGGCTGATGGATGCGCTGAGCGCGATTCCCGTCGCGCTGGACGTGCGGCCGGAGCAGATCCACTACAAGCAGCGCGAGCGTCAGAGCGGCAAGTCGCAGTACCGCAAGCAGGCCGACAGCGGCGACCGTTTCGTGGTCGAAGAGGGGAGCGCTAAACTGTGGGTCAATCTCAAGGACTATCTCGATACCGGGCTGTTTCTGGATCATCGCCCGGTAAGACGGCTGCTGGGTGAAATCGCCGGCGGCAAACGCTTTCTCAACCTGTTCTGCTATACCGCTACGGCCACGGTGCATGCCGCCCTGGGCGGGGCGAGCGACAGCGTCAGCGTGGATTTGTCGAATACGTATCTGGAGTGGGCGCGAGACAATTTCACGCTCAACAAGCTCGATCAGAGCCGGCACCGGGTCGTGCGCGACGACTGCCTGCGCTGGCTGGAAACCGCGGGCAGCGAGTTCGATCTGATCTTCATGGATCCGCCGACGTTCTCGAATTCCAAGCGCATGGAGGGCACGCTGGATATCCAGCGCGACCACGCGCGGCTGATCGAGCTGGCAATGGCACGTCTGGCGCCGGCGGGGGAGTTGATCTTCTCGAACAACCAGCAGCGGTTCAGCCTGGACGCTGTGGTGGCGTCCACCTACCAGGTCGAGGAGATCACCGCCCAGACCTACGATCCGGACTTCACCCGGCGCGCCAACCTGCATCACTGTTTCCGCATCCGGCACGCGAGCTAGCCGCTCGAACGGGCCGGACAGGGCCTAGTCCAGCAGCGACAGCTGGGCTACGGCCTGGCGCCCCTCGGGGCTGTCGTCGTCGGCCTCGAGCACCTTGCGGTAGCCGCGGGCCGTCTGGATGTGGGAGAGGTCATCGATCCACATCATGGCCTGATCGTAGCTGTCGGCGACGGCATGTTTCAGGCCGCCGTACTGGGTGCCGATCTGGCCCCAGGCACGGCTGTAGATCCAGTCGCCAAACATGTCCTGGTGCAGATGGACCAGAACATAGTCATGTTCACTTTCCCAACGGACGATCACGGGGACTCCTGCTGCTTGGTGCTCATCGCTTGTTCATCGCGAATGGCCGGCCTAATATGGCTGCGCCGAGCATCGCGGTTCTTCAACTCCGCGGCAAACCCGGCGTCAGGCGCCATTGTAAAGCAAGCCCCGCAGAAATCGACGCCGGTTTTGACGTGCCACGCTCGAAGCCGACGCATCGCCGGGCCCGGCCTGGCGCCGGGATGAACGAGACAAGAGGATAGTCATGCGCATCCTGGTGGATGAGAACATTCCGCTGGCGGAAGAATTCTTTGGTGAACTGGGGGAAGTCACTCGCCAGCCCGGCCGCGAGATGACGGCGGCCAGCCTGCGGGGCCACGACATTCTGGTCGTCCGCTCGATCACCAAGGTGAATGCGGCGCTGCTGGAAGGCGCCGACAAGCTGAGATTCGTCGGCACCTGCACCATCGGCACCGACCATATCGATACGGACCTTTTGACCGAGCGCGGGATCGGCTTTGCCAGCGCCCCCGGCAGCAATGCCGAATCCGTGGTCGACTACGTGCTTTCCAGCCTGCTACTGCTCTCCGAGGAGGAGGGCTTTTCGCTCTCCGGCAAGACGGTGGGTATCGTCGGTGCCGGCAACGTCGGCGGGCGGCTGGCGACCCGGCTCGATAACCTGGACGTCGAATGTCTGATCTGCGATCCGCCGCGCGCCGAGGCCGAGAATCGGGACGATTTCCTGGACCTGGATGTGATGATCGAGCGGGCCGACATCATCTGTCTGCACACGCCGCTGGTGGCCGAAGGCGAACATGCCACACACCATCTCCTGAACCGCGAGCGCATCGAGGCCCTCAAGCCGGGCACGGTGCTGATCAACGCCGGACGCGGCGACTGCCTCGATGGCAACGCCCTGCGTGAACGGCTCGAGCGACAGGCCGATCTGCGCACGGTGCTCGATGTCTGGGAGCACGAGCCGGGAATCGACGAGGCGCTGTTCGAGCTGGTCGACATCGGCACGCCGCACATCGCGGGCTACAGTGTCGACGGCAAGATGCTGGGCACGGAAATGATCTATCAGGCGGCCATGCGGCACTTCGGCTTGCCGGCGCGCAAGAAGCTCGGCCAGCTCAAGCCCGACCCGTGGTTGCGCAAGATCGTCCTGCACAGCTGGACACCGCCGCTGGAGGCGCTGTCGCTATGTGCCCGGGCCTGTTATGACGTGCGCCGGGACATGCTGGCGTTCGATCGCTATCGCCGTCGCCTGGGCATGGCGGCAGGGTTCGATGCCTACCGCCGCGAATATCCGCCCCGGCGTGAATTCCAGACGCTGCGGGTCGAGCTGAAGAAGAACAAGGGCGGCCTTCGTGACGCTCTGGAAGGATTCGGCTTCAGCGTCAAGCTCGGCAAATAGCCGAGCCGAAACGAGAGCGCCGCTCGTGCCAGCGTCTTGCCGGGCTAGGCGCTCTCGGCCTCTTCCCTGTCGGCATCCTCGCGCTTGACCACGCGATGACCGTCTTCGCTGGTACCCAGCTTCCAGTAGCTCGAAATGTACATCTCCCGCTTGCCCACGCCGCGTTCATCGATCAGATGGCGGCGCAGCTTGCGCATGGCGGAAAACTCGCAGGCAACCCAGATCCCCGGGGTGCCCGGGCGCCAGTCGAATTCGCGCAGGGCGTCGACCAGGCGATCGCTGTCACTGCCGGGATGTGGGTTGATCAGCCAGTCGATCTGCACGCCGTCGGGCAGGTCCAGTTCCTGGATATCCGCTTCGCTGGTCACTTCGATGATGGCACGGCCTTGGGCGCTCGGCGGGAGTCTTCCCAGATTGGCGCCGATCGCCGGCAGCGACGTCATGTCGCCAATCAGTAGATACCAGTCGGCGTTTTCCGGCAGGCGTTTGACCGGTCCCGGGCCGCCGATCAGGATCGTGTCGCCAGGCGTTGCCGCTGCCGCCCAGGTCGCGGCAGGGCCGCCGTCTTCATGCAGCACGATATCCACATCGATTTCGCTGTCGCGCTGGTGACGCACGGTGTAGGTTCGCATCACGCTTGGCGGGGTTTCCGGTATCGACTCATGGCCGGTGGGGATGACCAGCTTGATGTAGGCGCTTTCCTGGTCGGCAGGAAAGGCTGCCATGCCTTCACCGCCGAAGGTCAGGCGCAGCATGTGGGGCGTGACCAGTTGGCGGTTCAGCACGGTATAAGATCTGGGGGCGGGTTTGGGCATCGGGACTCCGGTCAATTCAGGTTGGAAATCATCAGCCGCGACAGCCGCAGGAATGCCTCGAGATCGGCCGGTGCCATCCCGCTCGACAACCGCGCATGCACCTGGCGCTCGCAGGTATCGACTCGTGCCAATACGGCTTGGCCATGGGCGGTCAGCGACAGCATCTGGCTGCGCCGGTCATCCGGATGTGGCGTCCTGACAATGATGTCGGCATCGAGCAGGTCGCGAAGCAGCCGGGTAATCTGGGCCTTGTCACGCTGGGTGTGATGCGCGATGTGCTGGGCAGTGCAGGGTGCCTGGCGACGAATGGCCTTGAGCGTCCGAATGTGGGATACGGTGAGTGGCAGCTCGGCCTCGGCATAGGCCTGGCGCAAGGCTCGCTTGTAGGCATGCATGAGCTGATGCAGGGATTCACCCACTGTCGTACCGGACATGTCGCGCCTTATCGGTTGATAATATCAACCAATTAAGCTCTCGCCGAAGCCAAGTGTCAACCATTCTCATTATCGATTGGCGCGGATGCCAAACGATCGGGTGAGTTCGTGATGGCTGAAACGCAACGCCCCGCACGAGGCGGGGCGTTGCGTGAGCCAATGGGGCGGCCGGTAAGTGAACCGGCTTCGATCACGGCTCACTCCCGGTAGGCGGATTCCTTCAGCGCACGGATACGGTCGTCCAGCGGCGGGTGGCTGGCGAACAGCTTCTCCATGATCTTGCGTGTCTGCCCGGTGGTGATGGCGAATGCCGTCAGCGAGTCCGGCATCTGGTCCGGCTGGTTGGTTTCGGCTTTCAGACGGGCCAATGCGTTGATCATGGCGCCGCTTCCGGCATATTTGGCGCCAGCGGCGTCGGCACGATATTCACGGAAGCGCGAGAACCAGGCGACGATGATCGACGCCACCAGCCCGAACACGATCTCGGCGACGATCACCACCACGAAGTAGCCCATGAAGCCCAGGCCGCCCTCGTTGTCACGGCTACGCAGGAAGCTGTCGACGACCTGGGCAACCACGCGCGCGAAGAACATCACGAAGGTGTTCAGCACGCCCTGGATCAGCGCCAGCGTGACCATGTCGCCATTGGCGACGTGACCGATCTCGTGCGCCAGAACGGCGCGAATTTCCTCGGGGCGCATGCGCTCCAGCAGGCCCTGGGATACCGCCACCAGCGCATCGTTCTTGTTCCAGCCGGTGGCGAAGGCATTGGATTGCTGAGCGGGAAAGATCGCGACTTCCGGCATCTGAATATTGGCCTGCTGGGCCAGTTCGCGAACCGTATCGAGCAGCCACTGCTCGGTCGAATTGCTCGGCTGCTCGATCACCCTGGCCCTGGTGCTCATCTTCGCCATCCATTTGGAGATGAACAGCGATACCAGCGAGCCGGCCATGCCGAACACGAAACAGAAGATCAGCAGGCTGTTCATGTTCAGCCCGTTGGCATTGAGATAGGGCTCGACGCCCAGTAATCGCAACGTGACGCTGGCGACGAGCACCACCGCCAGGTTGGTTGCCAGAAACAGGATGATTCGCATCATCGGTCTTTACCCTCAGTCGTGGAAAGCGCTACCACCGCCTTGCGCGATGGCTTTAGTTAGCCTGTTATGCGTTATCATCGGATAATCAGGCGGTTATGAACCGTTAGATACGATTTTCGCGAATAGGTTTCAAGAGGGAGGGAGCGGCCGCGCAGCGATGCGCGGCCCCTGAATCATTGGCGGTAGCGCGACAGGAAGCGGGCGAAGCGGTCGATGGCGTCGCTCAACTGATCTGCCCAAGGCAGGGTCACGATGCGGACATGATCCGGCGTCGGCCAGTTGAAGGCCGTACCCTGCACCAGCAGGATGCGCTCCTGCAGCAGCAGGTCGAGCACCATCTGGGCGTCGTCGTGAATCGGGTAGATCTCCGGGTCGAGCCGCGGGAAGGCGTAGAGCGCGCCCTTGGGCTTGACGCAGGAGACACCGGGAATGGCATTGAGCTTCTCGTAAACGACATCGCGCTGGGCCAGCAGGCGCCCGCCGGGCAGGATCAGGTCGTTGATCGACTGATAGCCGCCAAGCCCGGTCTGGATCGCGTGCTGCGCCGGCACGTTCGCGCACAGGCGCATCGAGGCCAGCATGTTCAGCCCCTGAATGAAGTCCTCGGCATTCTGCTTGCCCTGGCCGCCGGACAGAATCATCCAGCCCGAGCGGAAACCGGCACAGCGGTAGCTCTTGGAAAGGCCGTTCATGGTCACGACCAACTGATCGTCTTCGGCCAGGGCGCCGGTGGAAACGTGCTCGGTGCCATCGTAGAGGATCTTGTCGTAGATCTCGTCGGAGAACACCACCAGGCCATGCTGACGGGCGATCGTCAGGATCTCCTTGACCACGGTCGGCGGATAGACGGCGCCGGTGGGGTTGTTGGGGTTGATCAGCACGATCGCACGGGTACGCGCGGTGATCTTGTCGCGAATATCGGCGATATCCGGCGACCAGTCGGCAGCCTCGTCGCACAGGTAATGAACCGGGTGACCGCCGGACAGATTGGCGGCAGCCGTCCACAGCGGATAGTCGGGGGCGGGAATCAGCACCTCGTCGCCATCGTTCAGCAGAGCCTGCATCGCCATCACGATCAGCTCGGAAACCCCGTTGCCGATGAACACGTCCTCGACACCGACGCCGGCAATCCCCTTGCGCTGGCATTCCTGCATGATCGCCTTGCGCGCCGAGTAAAGCCCCTTGGAGTCGCAGTAACCCTGTGCCGTCGGCAGGTTGCGCATCACGTCCTGAAGAATCTCTTCAGGCGCTTCGAAACCGAAGGGCGCCGGGTTGCCGATGTTCAGTTTGAGAATGCGATGACCTTCGTCCTCGAGCCGTTTGGCATGATCGAGAACGGGCCCGCGAATGTCGTAGCAGACATTGTCGAGCTTGTGCGATTTCCGAATGGGGCTGTTCATGGGGCTTCCGTATGCTGCACAGCCTAAAAAGTCAGGCGGGTGGATAAGGTTAGAGGGTCAGGGAAGTACTGGATGAAGCCTCATGGCCGATGTGAGGGCATTCAGGCAGTACTTCTCGGCGGGCTGCGTCGCCGATGTTCCAGCATAACGCCGCGCGGGCGCGGCGCAAGGGGCAGAAGTGGCAGGATTTCACCCTTTGCAGGGTGGGGATCAGCCTTCGGACTCGTCGAGAGTTTCCTCGATGGGCTCGGGAATGTCTTCGGGCAGTTCCAGGGTGAGCCTGCCCAGCTTGCCGTCGCGCAGCTCGTGCAGCAGCACTTCCGCACCGCGATGCAGGTTGATCACGCCGCCGGCCTTCAGTCCGCCGCGCTTGCGGGCGATCTCGTTCATGATCGCGTGCCCGTCGAAGCCGGCCCTGGCCTGAAGATCGACCAGCCTGGGGCCGTCGGCGTCCACGGCGTCGGCGTTGGTCGGTGGCACGTAAATGGGAAGTTCGCCGAGCTTGTAGCGTTCGCGCAGGCTTTCAGGATAGCGCTTGGCCAGCTCGGCGGCGCACACGATGGCGACATCGACGTACTCGATCGCGGTGTCTCGAATCGCGCCGCTGGCGGCGAGTCGATAGGCGCTGGCCTGGTTCTCGATCTTGGGCCACAGCACGCCTGGCGTGTCTATCAGCGAGACGCGGCCGTCGATTCGAATCTTCTGCTGGCGCTTGGTGACCGCCGGCTCGTTGCCGGTCTTAGCGATCTTGCGACCGGCCAGCCCGTTGATCAGGGTCGATTTTCCGACGTTGGGTATGCCCATCACCATCACGCGGACATCGCGGTCGGCGCGCACCTGGCCTGCCAGTTCATGGCAAAGCGCCGGGATCTGCTTGAGCTCGCGAGCCTGGGTGGTGGTGACGGCAATGGCGCGGCTGTCCGGCTGCGCGTCGAAGAACGTGATCCATTGTTTCGTGGCTTCGGGATCTGCCAGATCGGCGCGGGAAAGAATCTTGAGGACCGGCTTGTGCTCGGTGAGCTCGGCCAGCATCGGGTTGCCGCTGGAGTAGGGCAGGCGGGCGTCGAGCACTTCGATCACCACGTCGATTTCCGGCAGCGCCTCGGTGATCTGGCGCCGCGCCTTGTTCATGTGTCCGGGATACCAGCCGAGCATACCTGTCTCCTGCCTACTTTAATGCCTGCAATGACTGCGTCGTGCCTGTCGGGCGAGCCCAACGAAAAGCGGGCAGCCATTCTACCAGAATGGCTGCCCGCTCGGCGTGGACCGACGGCGCGGATTATTCGCCGGCGTGGAACGTGATCGCCACGGAATTGATGCAGTACCGCTGGCCGGTGGTTTCCGCCGGGCCGTCGGGGAAGACGTGACCTAGATGCGCGTCACAACGGCGGCAGGTCACTTCGATCCGGCGCATGCCGTGGCTGTCGTCCTGATGCTCCTCGACTGCTGCCGCCGCCAAGGGGCGGTCGAAGCTCGGCCAGCCGCAGTGGGCCTCGAACTTGTGCTCGTTCTCGAACAGTGGGGCGCCGCAGCAGACACAGTGATAGATGCCCTGGACCGGCTCAACCTGATAGTCGCCAGTGAAAGGCCGCTCGGTGCCTTTCTCGCGGGTGACGTGGTACTGCTCGGGAGTCAGCTGCTCGCGCCACTCGGCTTCTGTCTTCTGTACCTTGCTCATGTTCGCTCTCCTCATCGCTTTGGCACTATTCGCTTCGGCTGCTTGCCCTGCATTACAGGCCATTTGTCGGCCGCTGACCAGCCTTGATTGGGTTGTGGCGAAAATCGGTGAAATCAATCGCTTGACACCTCAAAACCGGCTCAGTAACATACGCGCCACTTCGACGGAGCCGAGACATTACGTCCCATTCGTCTAGTGGTCCAGGACACCGCCCTTTCACGGCGGTAACAGGGGTTCGAACCCCCTATGGGACGCCACTCGGTTCAAGCGAAGTACGGTGCGGGAATAGCTCAGTGGTAGAGCATCGCCTTGCCAAGGCGAGGGTCGGGAGTTCGAATCTCCTTTCCCGCTCCAATTTTTTGGTAGCGCAAGATAGGCAGTTTGGGTCGTGAGCTGGAACGCCAGCCCGGTCGATCTCCTTTTCCGCTCCAAATTTGAAGTACCGGAACGGTCTAGGCCGCTCCAATATGCGTCCCATTCGTCTAGTGGTCCAGGACACCGCCCTTTCACGGCGGTAACAGGGGTTCGAACCCCCTATGGGACGCCACTTCATGATCGCCAGGTCATGACGTCGCCGCCGAAGGTGTCGACATCGATAAGCGGGAATAGCTCAGTGGTAGAGCATCGCCTTGCCAAGGCGAGGGTCGGGAGTTCGAATCTCCTTTCCCGCTCCATATCGCATCTCTTCTTTTGCGTCCCATTCGTCTAGTGGTCTAGGACACCGCCCTTTCACGGCGGTAACAGGGGTTCGAACCCCCTATGGGACGCCACTTCATGATCGCCAGGTCATGACGTCGCCGCCGAAGGTGTCGACATCGATAAGCGGGAATAGCTCAGTGGTAGAGCATCGCCTTGCCAAGGCGAGGGTCGGGAGTTCGAATCTCCTTTCCCGCTCCATATCGCATCTCTTCTTTTGCGTCCCATTCGTCTAGTGGTCTAGGACACCGCCCTTTCACGGCGGTAACAGGGGTTCGAACCCCCTATGGGACGCCACTTCATGATCGCCAGGTCATGACGTCGCCGCCGAAGGTGTCGACATCGATAAGCGGGAATAGCTCAGTGGTAGAGCATCGCCTTGCCAAGGCGAGGGTCGGGAGTTCGAATCTCCTTTCCCGCTCCATATCGTAAGCGTAGGAACGGTAGGCGAGGGTCGTGAGTTGGAACGCCAGCCCGGTCAATCTCCTTTCCCGCTCCATATCGCATTTCTTCTTTTGCGTCCCATTCGTCTAGTGGTCCAGGACACCGCCCTTTCACGGCGGTAACAGGGGTTCGAACCCCCTATGGGACGCCACT
>NZ_MCAP01000059.1:0-171945 GCF_001858555.1 Salinicola sp. MIT1003 | reverse complement strand
GCAAGGCCCGGGGGAGGGTCGGGCCGACGCTGTGATACCACTCCGGGTCCTTCGGCAGCAGCGAATGGCCATGGGCGCCTTCACGTTCCAGCGTGACCCAGTAGGGCTGGAAGTAGCCCGACTCCAGGACATGATTGCGTATGCCGCGCCGGCGTGCCGCGGGCATCACCGCCTTGTGGGCGGGGCGGCAGTCGTCGAAGGCGATCTGGTCGGTAATGTCGTGGCGTCGCCATAGATCGGTGACGAATTCCCCCAGCATGGGCCAGGGATCTCGAAAGGTCTCCGTTGACTTGCCATGCCACCCGGCCTGGTCGCCGGTGCTGAAGTTGACCTTGACGACCTTGTGGCCATCGTCACTGAGCCGCTGCCCGAGCTGATGGAAAAACGGGGAGCGGGGCCCTTGAAGGAACAGGAAGGCTCGCCTCGCCGGAAACATCATGTCGATCCCTGTCTGTATCGGACGCTTTGGCGACTCTGCGATGACGCGGGAATCGGCCGTCGTCGACATCGTGGTTGGGAATATGCCTTCAGGATGCATTCGGGAGAGGAACCACGGGCATTGGTGGCGTCGACCCGCCGGTCGGAGGCGTACTGCCGACGGCGTGCCGGTGGCGCCGCCCGGCTCCGGAAGATGCAGGCACGTCTCGACTGTAGCGCGGCCTGGCTTGCCTGCCATGCCGCGTTTTCGTGAATCGGGCGGTGGTTTACATCGTATTGGAAAGATGAGGCTTCTCAGCCCGTCAAGGTCGTCTGGCAAGTCAAGGCCGTCTGGCAAGTCAAGGCCGTCTGGCAAGTCAAGGCCGTCTGGCAGGAGAAGTTGACGGCGAGGTTGACGATGGCGCTGACGACGGGGTTGACGGCGAGACTGATGAAGACGGCGGCAGGGAGGCCAGCAGGGCGCCGATGGTCGGATCGTGGAAGAACGCTACCAGTTGCGTACTGCGAGTGGCGCCGATGCCGGCGTACGTCTGCCAGCCCTGTTCCGAACGATCTCGCAAAGCAGCGAGTGGCGCTGCCAAGGCGGCTCGACGCACTTCATCCGGTATCGACGGCAGGCCGAGGGCGATGAGCCATCGCGTCCGATCCCTCCTTTCGGCGGCATGGAAGGCACCGAGCCACTGCCGGGCGCGGGCTTCCCCGACGCCAGGCAGCGTTTGCAGCTGTGCGATATTCAACTGCCGCCAATCCAGCAGGCCATCGACCAGGCCGGCATCGACCAGCGCAGCCCAGCTGGCAGGGCCGATGCCGCTCATGTCCAGGCCATCCTCGCTGCCGAGCCACGCCAGGCGGGCCAGAAACTGTTCGCGACAGCCGGGCGTCAATGCCAGGCAGGAGAGCGCATCGTAGCGTTCGGCATCGGGAAGCGTCAGCGCCTGGCGCGGCGTTGCGGGGATGATCACGCGTTCGATCTGGGGAATGGTCGCGCCAGCGAGGGAGAGCGATACCTGATCGCCGGGGCGAACGTCCAGTTCCTGCCAATGCGTCAGCGATCCCAGGCTCACCGAACTGACTTCCCGGTCGTCGAGCAGGACGGGATCGAGCCGGGCGACGGGCGTCAGTCGTCCGGTGCGGCCGACCGAAACATCGATCGCTTCGACCACGGCCAGCGTCTGCGCTGCCGGGTATTTCCAGGCGATGGTCCAGCTCGGCGGCTCTGCCTGCCAGCGCGACCCGGGAGGCCGGCTGCTGCGCTTGATGACCACACCATCGGAGGCGAACGGCAGCGGGGCGTGATACCAGCGGTCGCGCCACCGCACGATTTCCGATAGCTGCGAGACCGTTCGGGTGTATCTGGCCGTGTTGCCAAAGCCGAGATCTGTCAGTCGCTGGAGCCGACGTTCGCCGCTGGCAGGGCCATCCGGCCAGGCCCAGGCAAAGAAGCCGATGTCGCGAGCCGCCTCCGCGGACAGCGCTTGTCGGTTCAGTAGCCCGGCCACCTCGGAGCGCGCGGAGACGCCGCCATCCCGGGCCTGCACATGATCGGGGAGACGCAGGTAGAGCTCCCCCTGCAAGGTGACCGGTTCGTCGGTCGGCAGATGCTGGGGAAGGCTCTCGATCTGCCTGGCCTGACGCGTCCAGTCCTGGCCCTTTTCTCCGTTGCCGCGACTGATGGCGGTCTCGAGCTGGCCGTTCCGGTACACGAGCGTCACGGCGACGCCATCCACCTTGGGCTGGATCCATAGCGTCTGGTCCGACTGTCTGGCGAGCCATTCGCCGACGGCCTGGCGATCGGGCAGCTTGTCGAGTCCGGTCTGGGCGAAGGGGTGCTCGAGCTCATCCCGCGGAGAAGCGGGCGTAGGCTGGCGGGATGGCTCGGCGACCGAATCGAGACCGAGGGGTTTGAGATCGAGGGGGTTGAGACAGGCTCGCCAGCGTTGCCAGCGGCGTTTGGCTTCGTCGTAGACGCCGTCATCCACGAGCCGCTTGCCACGCTGATAATACGCCTCGTCCCATGCTCCGAGCTGCCGGGTCAGTGCGGTGAGCGCGTCTTGCTGCTGCGCCTGAGTCGCGCCCGGTGGACATGGGTTTGTTGTGGTGGCGTGACGAGCCGTCTGGTCATTGCCGACATGACTCGCGTCGGCCTGAATCGTGTCGTCATGAGTCGTGTCGGCCTGGGCAAGCCCGGCCAGCCCCAGCCAGACGAGGGCCACGGCCCGGATCAGTATCGCAATCATGGCATCGCTCTCTCGGGTCTTTTAAACGTACAACGACCGGCTGGCGATTTTCTGAATATCCGCGCGCGAAATTCGAGCCAGCGATACGATGATCTGCCCGACCGAGCGAACCAGGACGATCAAAAAAGCCCCGCGAATATCTTCGCGAGGCTTCGGTCAAGCTGGAGATCGAGCGCCGGTAGCTACGGGTTCACGACCCGGTGACGGTGGGCCGTGGCCGGAACGCCGCCGATCACCCGTTGGACTTCAATTGCACGTAATCCAGCAGGATCTGGGACGTCTCCTGCAGTTCGGCGCGATCGGTCGGGTTGGCGTCGTCGGCCTCTTCCTCGCCGCTGTCACTGCTCTGATCGTCATTGCCGGCCTGATCGTCATCGCCGGCCTGGTCGTTGCCTGACGTCTCGTCCTGTTCGCGGGCATCGGTCCAGTGATCGAGCGGTTCCATACCCAGCGCCCTGCGCCGCTGGTTCTCGAGCGCCAGCTGCTCGGTCTCCTGGGCGTCCATTTCACGCTGACGCTGCTCCTTGTTGAGGCTGATGCTGGTCTGCTGATCGCGCAGCCGCTTGCTCAACTGAGCCTGCTTCTCCAGGTAGACGAAGTCCGGGTCGTTGGCGATGCGCTGCTCGTGGCGATCCTGCAGCGCTTCCAGATAACGCCACGGCTCGCCGTAAAGACGGTACTGCACCGGGCGGACGCGATCCCAGGGGAGGGCGTTGTCGAGGGCGCTTTCGCCGATCTCGTCGGGGTCGATCAGGCTCGGGAACAGGATGTCCGGCTCGACACCGCGGTGCTGCGTGCTTTCGCCGGAAATGCGGTAGAACTTGGCGCGGGTCAGCTTGATCTGACCGTGGCTCAGGTCGGTCAGCGTCTGGACGGTGCCCTTGCCGAACGTGCGGCTGCCGACCACCAGGCCGCGACCGTAGTCCTGGATCGCGCCGGCGAAGATTTCCGAGGCGGAAGCGGAAAGCCGGTTGACCAGCACCGCCAGCGGACCTTCGTAGGCCACCCCGGCATCGGTATCGCCGTAGAGATTGATGCGTCCGCCGGCATCGCGGACCTGGACGGTGGGGCCCCGGTCGATGAACAGGCCGATCATGGAGTTGGCTTCCTGGAGCGCGCCGCCACCGTCATTGCGCAGATCGAGCACGATGCCTTCGACGTTCTGCGCCTTGAGCTTGTCGATCTCCTTGGCCACGTCCCGGGTGGTGCTGCGGTAGTCGGACTCGCCCGCCTGCCAGGCATCGAAGTCGACATAGAACGCCGGCACGGTGATGATGCCGATCTTGTGCGTCGTACCGTCACGCTGGATCTCTTCCACCCGGCTGTGGGCGGCCTGATCCTCGAGCTTGACGGTATCCCGCGTGATCCGGATGGTATGCGTGCGGGTCACGTCGACGGCCTTGGCCGGGATGATGTCGAGCCGCACCGTCGAGCCTTTCGGGCCGCGGATCAGGTCGACGACTTCATCGAGACGCATGCCGACCACGTTGACCATGTCGCCGTCTTCGTCCTGGCCCACGGCAACGATACGGTCCGCCGGCTGCAGCGCGCCGCTCTTGTCGGCAGGCCCGCCGGGCACCAGGCTCGATACCTTGACGTACTCGCCGTCGCTCTGCAGCAGCGCGCCGATTCCTTCCAGCGAAAGACGCATCTGGATGTCGAAGGATTCGCTCTGCTGGGGGGAAAAGTACTCGGTATGCGGGTCGACCGTGCCGGTGACCGCCGCCATCAACAGCACGAGCACGTCTTCGGCATTGGTCTGGCGGACGCGATTGAGCTGATTGGCGTAGCGATCGTGGAGCGTCTTCTGGATCTCCTTCGGCGACTGGTCGCTCAAGGAGAGCGTCAGGGCGGCATTCTCCAGCCGCTTGTTCCAGAGTTCGTCGAGCGCCCCCTCGCTGCCCGCCCAGGGAGAGTCTTCCCGGTCGAGCGCCAGACGCTCGTTGCTGGTGTAGTCGTAGTCGATGCCTTGATCGACCTTGTCTACCAGCCACTGGAGCCGGGCTTCCACACGATCCTGATAGTGTGAATAAAATGCATAGACGCGGTCCAGAGCACCGGACTTGACGGCATCATCGAGTGACGTTTCCAGGTCGCTGAAATTGTCGACGTCTCGTTGCAGCAGATAAGCGCGCTGATCGTCCAGCACGTCCAGCAGACGTTGAAAGGCTCGCTTCGACCAATCGTCGTCGAGATCGACGTCGGCGTAGTGGCCATATTGCAGTGACTCGGCGACCTCGCTTGCCGCCTGACGCTGATCGTCCGTTGGGGTGGGACCGGCTAGCGCCGTGACGCTCCATGCCAGCAATAGCAAACACATGGCCGCGTACCGAGCGGCGACAGTCAGGGTCATCAATGAAGCACTCCCGGTTTCCTGTACACTCTCTATTCCCTAGAAGACCACCGGATCCATGAATCTTTTTCAGGTCCGGGACCTATTGTAGCAGTCAGTCCGCGTGACTACAGACCGACATCCGAGGAAACCCATGTCAGAACACGCCGCCGACAAGGCTCTCGAAGATCGCTTGCTCGATTTCCTCCAGCGCTCGCCCTCTTCCTGGCACGCCACCGCCAACCTCGTGACACGACTGGAGGCGGCAGGATATCGGCCTCTCAAGGAAACTGACAGCTGGAAGTTAACACGAGGCGACAAATATTACGTGACGCGTAACGATAGTGCCTTGATCGCGTTCCAGTTGCCGGCTTCGCCGCTCGAGTCGATGCGCATGGTCGGCGCGCATACGGACAGCCCGGCGCTGCGGCTCAAACCGCAACCGGCGATCGTCAACAAGGGCTGGTTGCAGTTGGGTGTCCAGGTCTATGGCGGTGCGTTGCTGTCGCCGTGGTTCGATCGCGACCTGGGAATCGCCGGTCGGGTTCACGTTCGCCGAACCGATGGCCGTCTGCAAGGAGTTTTGCTCAATGTGGGCGATCCGATAGCGATCATCCCCAGCCTGGCGATCCATATGGATCGCGAAGCCAACAACGGTCGTGCCCTGAATGCGCAGACGCAGATGGCACCGCTGCTGATGCAGGGCGGCGATGCCCCGGATTTCGATCACCTGCTCAAGCAGTGGATCGAGCGCGAGCACGCCATCGAGGTGGCGGACATCGTCGACTTCGAGCTGGGCTTCTACGACGTCCAGCCGCCGGCGCGGGTCGGCATCAACGGGGAAATGATCGCCAGCGCTCGGCTCGACAACCTGCTCTCCTGCTTCATCGGTGTCGAAGCGCTGTTGGCTGCCGATGGCCAGCAGGGCGCACTGTTCGTCGCCAACGATCACGAGGAAGTCGGCAGTGCCAGTGCCTGTGGCGCCCAGGGGCCGTTTCTGGCCGACGTGCTGCGTCGCGTGAATGCCGCGCTCGGCGAGCCGGGCGACGAAGGCTTCGTGCGGTTGATCCAGCGCTCCCTGATGATCTCCTGCGACAACGCCCACGCCGTGCACCCCAACTTCGCCGACAAGCACGACGCCAATCATGGGCCGTTACTCAACGCCGGGCCGGTGATCAAGGTCAACGCCAGCCAGCGTTACGCCACCAACAGCGCCACGGCGGCACTGTTCCAGGATATCTGTCGTGAAGCCGACGTGCCGGTGCAGCAGTTCGTGACCCGCGCGGACATGGGCTGCGGCAGCACCATCGGCCCGATCACCGCCACCGAGCTGGGCGTGCCGACCATCGACGTGGGCGTACCGCAATTCGGCATGCACTCGATTCGCGAAACGGCAGGCAGTCGTGACCCGGCGTACCTGATCCGGGCGTTGAAGGTGTTCTTCGATCGAGCCGATCTGATGACCGGTTGAGTCGCGTCAGTCAAACTGGCTGATGGCGGTGCAGGATGACGTTCGGTGCCGACCGCTTGCGGGTCGGCTCTTTCCACATTGAACGAGTAGTGATGACATGCTCAAGACTCCCTATTTGCTGTTCCTGGGCGACGTGCCCGATCCGCTGTCCGCCAAGGTCGCCCAGGGCATCCGTGACTGGCGTCCAGAGTATGCGCTGGGACAGTACCGGTTACCGGGCTGCCAGGCGGACATGAAACTACCGGATCTCGATATCGAGGAAGCCGTGGCGCAAGGCGCCAGGACGCTGGTGATCGGCGCGGCCAATCGCGGCGGGGTGATTTCCCGCAGTTGGATTGCGGTGCTCAATGAGGCGCTGGCCGCCGGCATGGATATCGCTTCCGGCCTGCACAATCTGCTGCGTGACGAGCCGGAGCTGGTGGAGGCGGCCGAGAAGCACGGCGGGCGCCTGATCGACGTGCGCGTGCCGCAGGTTCAGTATCCGATCGGCGACGGCAAGAAGCGCCGTGGCAAGCGCTGCCTGGCGGTCGGGACCGACTGTTCCATCGGCAAGATGTACACCGCACTGGCGCTGGACATCGCCCTGCGCGAGCGCGGCGCCAAGTCGAGCTTCCGCGCCACCGGCCAGACCGGCATTCTGATCACTGGCGAAGGCGTGCCGCTGGATGCCGTCATCGCCGATTTCATGGCCGGTTCCATCGAATGGCTGACGCCGGATAACGACGACGATCATTGGGACATCATCGAAGGGCAGGGCAGTCTGTTCCACCCCTCCTATTCCGGTGTCACCATGGCGTTGATTCACGGCGGCCAGCCGGATGCGCTGATCCTGTGCCATGAGCCGACGCGGACCCATATGCGAGGGTTGCCGCACTATTCGCTGCCGACGCTGGAACAGCTGCGCGATACGGCGCTGCCGCTGGCGCAGGTAGTGAACCCGGCGTGCCAGGTCGTCGGTGTCTCGGTCAATACCTCCGGTATGCCGGTCGACGAGGCGGACCGCTATCTGGAGGCGCTCGAGGCGCGGCTGGGATTGCCGTGTGTCGATCCCTACCGGCAGGGCGCGGATCGGCTGGCCGAGGCGGTGCTGGCATGCTGAAGCTGAGCGTCGAGGCGCAGGTATTTCCGCTCGCCGAAGTCTTCACCATCTCCCGCGGTTCGCGCAGCGAGGCGCGAGTCGTGGTCGTGACGCTGAGCGACGGCGCTCATGCCGGCCGCGGTGAATGCGTACCCTATGCACACTACGGCGAGTCGGTCGATAGCGTCATCGCCCAGATCGAGTCGATGCGCGATGCGCTGGCGCAGGGCATGGATCGTCTCGAACTGCAGTCGCGACTGCCGGCCGGTGCGGCACGCAATGCGCTCGACTGCGCGTTCTGGGATCTGGAAGCCAAGTCCGCCGGCAAGCCGGTGTGGGAGCTCGCCGGGATTGACGCGCCCAGGGCCGTGATCACCGCTTTCACGCTGTCGCTGGAGTCACCCGATGCCATGCGCGAGAAGGCCCGGCGCCACGCCGCTCGGCCGCTGCTCAAGCTGAAACTGGGCGGCGAAGGGGATATCGAGCGCCTCGAGGCCGTTCGCGAGGGCGCGCCCGAGGCACGGATCATCGTCGACGCCAACGAGGGCTGGGACCGCGACGCCTACGAACGTCTGGCGCCGACGCTGGTGTCGCTGGGAATCAGCATGGTCGAGCAGCCGCTGCCGGCGGGCCAGGATGCGCCGCTGGCGGAGATCGAGCGTCCGCTGCCGGTCTGCGCCGACGAGGCTTGCCACGACCGGAGTTCGCTGGCGTCACTGATGGGGCGCTACGACATGATCAATATCAAGCTCGACAAGACCGGCGGCCTGACGGAAGCCTTGGCGCTCAAACAGGAAGCGTTGACGCTGGGTTTCGATATCATGGTCGGCTGCATGGTGGGGTCATCGCTGTCGATGGCGCCAGCGCTACTGGTGGCACAAGGGGCGGCGGTCGTCGATCTCGATGGCCCGTTGCTGCTGGCACGGGATCGCGAGCACGGCATGCGTTTCGATGCCGATGGCATCCATCCGGCGACATCGGCATTGTGGGGTTGAGCGAGCGCTATCCTGAGCCAGGGCTGCGCCGGTGCGATGCTAGTAGCAATGGATCTGAGCGTGAGGCACAGGAAGATGGACATGATGACAGACATAGAGACGGCATGAGATGACACAGCGCACGGTCTACGTGAATGGCGACTACGTCGCGGAACAGGACGCCAAGGTATCGGTCTTCGATCGCGGCTTCCTGTTTGCCGACGGTGTCTACGAGGTTTGTTCGGTGCTCGAGGGCAAGCTGATCGATTTTCCCGGCCATATGCGGCGGTTGAAGCGTTCGGCGGGCGAACTCGAGATGGGGTTGCCGTGGGACGATGATGCGCTGCTGACGATCCATCGCGAATTGACCCGTCGCAACGCGCTCGAGGAGGGCATGGTCTATCTGCAGCTGACGCGAGGTAGCGCCGGCGACCGGGACTTCCACTATCCCGGCGCCGATACGCCGCCGACGCTGGTGCTGTTCACCCAGGCCAAGTCTCTCGTCGACAGCCGCAGTGGCCGCGAGGGCATTCGTGTCGCGACGCAGCCCGACTGGCGCTGGGCGCGGCGGGACATCAAGACGGTGCAGCTGCTCTATCCCGCGATGGCCAAGATGGCGGCGACGGCGGCCGGTGCCGACGATGCCTGGATGGTCGAGGACGGTCTGGTGACCGAAGGAGCATCGAACAACGCGTGGATGTTGACCCATGACGGGACGCTGGTGACGCGGGAACTCTCCCACGCCATCCTCCCCGGTATTACCCGGACCGTCGTTCTGGAGCTCGCCCAGGCGCTGTCGTTGCGCGTCGAGGAGCGGCCGTTCAGCGTCGAGGAGGCGCAGGGGGCCAGGGAGTGCTTCGTCACCTCGGCGTCGTCGTTCGTCACGCCGGTCATCGCGATCGACGATGTGCCGGTCGCCGGTGGCCGCCCCGGCGAGGTAGCGCGAAAGCTGCGTGAAGCCTACATCGAGGAGAGTCGCCGTCGCGCTGTCTGAATCGGGCGGCAGGCTGCGGGAATCGACAGCCTGCCGACCAGGCGGCAATAAGGAAAGCCGGCGTAAAGCCGATACGAAAAAGCCCGCCGATCATGAGAGCGGCGGGCTTTTTCGTGATATCTGGTGGCTACGCCCTGATTCGAACAGGGGACCCCATCATTATGAGTGATGTGCTCTAACCAGCTGAGCTACGTAGCCTTCGAGGCAACCGTGTCGAAGTAACCAGAGTCGCCTGACAACGGTTGCGAATACTACCATAACTTGATGAAACGTCAACGCTTTCCGACATCGGAATCGGTTTTTCGGGCCGGTGCGTCAGACATTGAAGCGGAAGTGCATGACGTCGCCATCCTTCACGACGTAAGCCTTGCCTTCGAGACGCCACTTGCCGGCCTCCTTGGCGCCGTTCTCGCCACCCAGGGCGACGAAGTCCTCGTAGCTGACCACTTCGGCGCGAATAAAGCCCTTCTCGAAGTCGGTGTGAATCACGCCGGCCGCCTGCGGTGCGGTCGCGCCGACCTTGACGGTCCAGGCTCGGACTTCCTTCACCCCGGCGGTGAAATAGGTCTGCAGCCCCAGCAGGCCGTAGCCGGCACGAATGACGCGATCGAGGCCGGGTTCTTCCATGCCCATTTCTTCGAGGAACATGGCGCGTTCTTCGTCCTCGAGCTCAGCGATCTCCGCTTCCAGCTTATTGCAGACCGGCACGACCACCGCATTCTCCCTGGCGGCGATCTCGCGCACGACATCGAGGTGAGGGTTGTTGTCGAACCCGTCCTCGTTGACGTTGGCGATGTACATCGTCGGCTTGAGCGTGAGGAAGCCGAAGCTGCGCAACTGCTGTTGTTCCTCGGCGTCGAGACCGAAGCTGCGCAGCGGCTGGCCTTCGGCCAGGTGCGGCTGGATACGATCCAGAATGGCCTTGGTGGCGATCGCCTCCTTGTCACCGCCCTTGACCACACGGGTCAGGCGCTGGATCGAGCGTTCGACGGCGTCGAGGTCGGCCAGGGCCAGCTCGAGATTGATGGTCTCGATATCGGCGGTGGGGTCGACCTGGTTGGCGACGTGGATGACGTTGTCGTCGTCGAAGCAGCGAACCACGTGGGCGATGGCGTCGGTTTCGCGGATGTTGGCGAGGAACTGGTTGCCCAGGCCTTCACCCTTGGAGGCGCCTTCGACCAGGCCGGCGATATCGACGAACTCCATCGTGGTCGGCACCACCTTTTCCGGCTTGACGATCTCGGCGAGCTTGTCGAGACGCGGGTCGGGCATCGGCACGATACCGGTATTGGGTTCGATGGTGCAGAACGGGAAATTCTCGGCGTCGATGCCGGAGCGAGTCAATGCATTGAAGAGGGTCGACTTGCCAACGTTGGGCAGGCCGACGATGCCGCAATTGAAACCCATGGTGTATCCCTGAAACGATGTGATCCTGAATTCGATTCGATCATGGCAGACGCGAACGAATAAGCACGAAAAAGTGAATGGCGGGCATTCTACGGGACGCGGTCGGCGGGGGCCAGACTCTTGCCGAGCTACGAGCTACGAGCTACGAGCTACGAGCTACGAGCTACGAGCTACGAGCTACGAGCTACGAGCTACGAGCTACGAGCGAATCAGGCGGGTTTGAAACTATGCAGACGATTCATCGCCTTGGCCCAATCTCCGGCGAGTACGTCAGGCAGGGTGGCGATGGTTTCATCAAGCGAATCGTCGATGGCCTGGCGTTCGGCCTTGCCGGGACGACCGAGGACATAGTTGGTGACGAGCTTGGCACTGCCGGGGTGGCCGATGCCGATACGCAAACGGTGGAAACCGTTGCTGTTGCCCAGGGCACTGATGATATCGCGCAGGCCGTTGTGGCCGCCGTGTCCGCCACCCGTCTTGTAGCGGGCGCAGCCGGGCGCGATGTCGAGTTCGTCGTGAGCGACGAGGAGTTCGTCCGGCGCGATCTTGAAGAACTGGCACAGCGCAGCCACCGAGGCACCGCTGCGATTCATGAAAGTGGTGGGGTTGAGCAGATGAAGATCGTGCCCGCCCAGGCGGATCCTGGCATGAAGACCCAGAAACTTGCGTTCGGGACGCAGCGTTTCCGCTGCGTCCCGAGCGAGCTGTTCGACCAGCCAGGCACCGGCATTGTGACGGGTGTCTTCGTATTCCGGCCCCGGATTACCGAGACCGATGATCGCTTTCACTGTCATGCCGACTGCCTGTTGTCCGATCTCTGACGCAGGATTACGCGTCGCCTTTCGGTTCGCCTTCTTCGTCGACGCCTTCACCGGCGACTTCGTCGTCACTGGCGACGGTCGGGTGCGTGACGCTGACGACGCCGGCGTCGTGCTCTTCACCATGGGTCAGCTCGACCAGAGTCACACCTTCCGGCAGTTTGATGTCGGACAGGTGGATGGTTTCGCCGAGGCCCAGGTTGGCCACGTCGACTTCGATGTATTCCGGCAGCTTGGACGGCAGACAGCTGATCTGAACGTCGTTGTTCAGAACGTGCAGCACGCCACCTTCGTCCTTGACGCCTTTGCACGTTTCTTCGTTGAGGAAGTGCAGCGGAACGTTCAGGGTCAGCTCGTGGGTCGCATCGACGCGCATGAAGTCAGCGTGAGTGACCAGCGCCTTGTACGGGTGGCGCTGCAGATCACGGATGACGACCTGCTCGCTCTTGCCGTCGACATTGATGTCGATGATCGAGGAGAAGAACGCTTCTTCTTCGATCGCCTTGTAGAAGGCCGGCTTGTCGATGGTGATCGGCTGCGGCTCGGCAGAGCCACCGTAGATGATGGCAGCGACCTGTTCGTTCTTGCGGCGCAGGCGGCGGCTCGCACCTTTCCCCAGCTCCTTGCGAACATTGGCGGTCAGGGTGTAATGGGACATTGATTGTCACCTCTAATGGTCAAGTAATGGAAATCGGCATCGCCCGCGACCAGACGATGCCGTTTCCAGTAGGGCCACTGCCCTCATGGCAGTGGCCCACGTATCCGCGCGGGGTTCCCTGTCGGTTCGGAACGACCGTGATCGGGCCATTCCGATGGCGATCAGTGGAACATCGCGCTGACGGATTCTTCGTTACTGACACGACGAATGGCCTCGGCGATCAGGCCGGCGACCGTCAACTGACGGATCTTGCCGCTACGACGTGCAGGTTCGGAGAGCGGTATGGTATCGGCAACGACGAGTTCGTCAAGCACTGAACCGCTAATATTGTCCACGGCGGGCCCGGACAGGATCGGATGCGTGGCATAAGCGACCACTCGACGAGCGCCACGATCCTTCAATGCCTCGGCGGCCTTGCAGAGGGTGCCGGCGGTATCGACCATGTCGTCGACCACCACGCAGGTGCGATCCTGGATGTCGCCGATGATGTGCATCACCTGGGCCTGGTTGGCCTGCGGGCGACGCTTGTCGATGATCGCCAGGTCGACGTTGAGCTGTTTGGCGATGGCGCGGGCACGGACCACGCCGCCGACATCGGGAGAGACCACGACCAGGTCGTCGTAGTTCTGACGCTCGATGTCGTCGAGCAGGATCGGAGAGCCGTAGACGTTGTCCACCGGCACGTCGAAGAAACCCTGGATCTGGTCGGCGTGCAGATCCATGGTCATGACGCGATCGACACCGGCCTTGACCATCATGTCGGCGACGACCTTGGCCGAGATCGGCACGCGGGCCGAACGCACGCGGCGATCCTGGCGCGCATAGCCGAAGTAGGGCACGACGGCCGTGATGCGGGTGGCCGAGGCGCGACGCAGCGCATCGACCATCAGGATCAGCTCCATGAGGTTGTCGTTGGTCGGCGCGCAGGTCGACTGCAGGATGAAGACGTCTTTACCGCGTACGTTTTCGTTGATTTCGACGGCGATTTCGCCATCGCTGAACTGTCCGACCGTCGCGTGACCCAGTCGGTTATCCAGACTCTCGGCTACCTTCGAAGCAAGTCCGACGTTGGCGTTACCGGTAAAAACCATCAATTTAGACACGCGCGGCCACCTTTGAGAGCAGTTGAAGGTCGGTAGAGGACATTCGTTTCGGTTTCAGGACGGATGACGAGGCTGCATAGGGAAGGCGAGGCGATGGGCGGGATTTTGAAATGCCACGCTTGCCCGTCGACGATGCGCTCTGGCATCGAAGTCGTACGTCGAGACGGCAGGAGAAGCAACCGCAACGCCGGTGGGGGAAATCGTGTGGGCTGAGTGGCCATCGCGACCCGGTTTCCGTATGCAGGCTTGTCGAAAGTCAGGAAGTGGCTGGGGTACCAGGATTCGAACCTGGGAATGCTGGTACCAGAAACCAGTGCCTTACCACTTGGCGATACCCCAGCAATCATTGGTCGCGCCTATTATGCGCAAAAGCACAAACCATTGGCTAGGTGTGGACGAAAAACCAGTCATGAAGCCGCGAGCCGTCTGAAAAATCTGGCAAAAACCGCTGGGTCGAAAGCGGTCTTTTCAGCGGATGGCATGGCGGATCACGCTCGAGTCCTGTCCAGACCCTTGGCAGTTTCCAGAGCCTGGTGCAACGGAGAAACGTCGCTGCCACGGGCCTTGAATGCCTGCCATTCGTCCGGGACCTGTCGCAGTACCCGTTCGGCCTGCGTTTCGCCGTCCAGCGGACAGAAGACGCAGGCGCCTGTCCCTGTCAGTGCCGCCTTGCCATACTGGCCGAGCCAGTTCAGCGCGCGGTCTACCTCGGGGTGAAGCGCTCGCACGATGCTCTCGCAATCGTTGCGCCACACTGCGTCAGGGGCGGCCCCGTCGAGTGCGCGACGCATACTAATGACCGTGCTATTACGTGTCAAACCAGGGTGGCCGAAAATCGCCGCCGTGGAGATTTCCACGCCCGGATGGATGACGACGAACCAGGAAGGCGCCAGCTCGACGGGGACGAGACGTTCGCCGACCCCTTCCGCCCAGGCGCTATGGCCGCGTACGAACACCGGTACATCGGCGCCCAGTTCCAGCCCCAGCGTCGCCAGTCGCTCGAGACCGAGATCGAGCCCCCAGAGATGGTCGAGCGCCAGCAGCGTGGTGGCGGCGTTGGAGCTGCCACCGCCCAGCCCGCCGCCCATCGGCAGGCGCTTCTCCAGCGTGATCGCCGCGCCCTGGCGACAGCCGGTTTCGCGCTGAAGAAGCCGCGCTGCCCGAACGACGAGATTGTCCGCTTCGGCAACATTGGCCAGCGCGGGGGAGAGCGTGATGTCGTCGCTGTCGGCCCGTGAGTGGAATCGCAGCGTGTCGCCGCGATCGAGAATCTGGAACAGCGTCTGCAGCGTGTGATAGCCATCCGGCCGACGACCGGTAATGCGCAACAGGCGATTGAGCTTGGCCGGCGCGGGCAGCGTCAATGGTGTCATCGGGTCGCGTCCGGTGTCTCTTCAGCGGGTCGTTCAGACCCGTCGGAGGGACGTTCGGATCCAGCCTGCGGCTGCCACTGGTTGACGACCAGCGTGGCGCGGATGTCGTCGTAGGTCATGATCAGGCGGCTCGGCAGCCATAGCGAATCGGCGTAGGTCCAGTCGCGGTAGCGGATATTCCAGCCGTCCTGGCTCAGGGTCTTGGGAAAGCCGAGTTCGTCGTCGCTCTGCTGGTGGGAGCGGCCGGGCGCCGGAAGGCCGCGCACCCAGTAGTCGAGTGCCGAGATCGGTAGCGACCAGCCCAGTTGCTGCTGCATCAGGGCTTCCGGCGACGATGCCTCGAAGCGGCCGTCGCTGGTGGTCAGCGTCACCGCGCCTTGGCGGCCTTCGAGCACGCTGCGTCCGGCGCCGAACGGGCCGCTGATCAGCATGCGGTATTGGCCGGGCGACTGGGACCAGTCCAGATTGGCGCTGCGGCTCTCTTCCGGGGTTCGCAGGCCGACCTTGCCGGCTACCGTCCAGGTGTCGAGCGCGGCCAGATCGTCCTGTTGCCGCTGCCAGTCGTCGGGCTGGCGCGGCACGTCCGGTGCGGGTGCCTGTCCGGCGCAACCGGCAAGCCAGGCCACCAGAACGAGGGTGCCGAGCGCCTGCCACCACGGCTTGAACGGAATCGAAACGGTCTGTCGCCGTTCACTGGCCGAAAGGGAGTGTGGCATCGAATGTTTCCTGTCGAATGCGAATGAATTGAGGTATCCGGCTGCCGGGTCAGGGCGCCAGCTGCGGATAACGCAGCAGCAGGTCGTCGATATCCGGGTGAATTTCGCTGCCGGCGAGTGCCGATTCCACCAGTGTCCGCGCCTC
The DNA here is from genome assembly GCF_001858555.1 of Salinicola sp. MIT1003. Taxonomy (NCBI): domain Bacteria; kingdom Pseudomonadati; phylum Pseudomonadota; class Gammaproteobacteria; order Oceanospirillales; family Halomonadaceae; genus Salinicola; species Salinicola sp. MIT1003. The sequence continues at coordinate 156,201 of NZ_MCAP01000059.1, read as the reverse complement.
GGTCGTCTGATCGAGAACGACCAGCGCTTCGGCCAGATGCGCGGCGACTTCCTGATCCGGCTGGCCGGCGTAGGCACGACGCAGATACCCGAGCGCCTTTTGCGTCTCCCCGCGCTTGAAATGAACCCAGCCCAGGCTATCGAGAATGGCGGGGCTCTGCGGCTCGAGGGCGTGGGCTCGCTCGATGAGTTCCAGCGCTTCGTCGTAATGGTCCGCCGTCGTCGCCAGGGTATAGCCCAGCGCGTTGAGAGCGGCGGCATTGTCGGGTTCTCTGGCGATGATGTCGCGCAACTGCGCCATCATCGCTTCGACATTGCCACGTTCGAATTCGCGCATGGCCCGGGTGTAGAGCAGGTCGGTGTCGTCCGGTGCCTGCTCGAGGGACTCGGCGAGCAGCGTATCCGCGGCAGCGCTCTGGCCGGCGTTGTCCAGCGCCTGCACGCCGATCTGGGTCAGCGCCGCGCGCTGGGCGGGATGACGCAGAATCTCGACGCGCAGGAATGTCCGGGCATCTTCGGTGCGGTCGCCGGCCGTCAGCATCTGGGTGGCGAGCGCGCGGGAGTCGAGGAAGCCGGGCCCGGTCGGCACCTGCCGGTAATAGAGCAGCGCGTTGTCGATTTCTCCCTGCGACTCGGCAATGCTGCCCAGCACCAGGTAGGTCGCCGGCGGCGTATCGTCGCGATCGAGCAGTGGCAGCAGCAGCCTTCGGGCGGGCTCAAGCGCGCCAGCGTCGAGATAGAGCTGGGCGAGACCGATACGCAGCGTCGGCGTATCGTCGTGGCGCGCCAGCAACTGGTCGATTCGGGGCTCGGCAGCGGCGATGTCGCCATTGGCGATTTCCGCCTGTGCCAGCGCCAGCAAAAACCGGCTGTCATCGGGGGCCAGCTCTCGCCCGCGCTGCGCCGAGAAGACGGCCTGATCGTAGTCGCCGGCCTCGAGCGCGATCTGCGACCGGGTGAGCCAGAGCATCGGCAGGTCGGCGTGGCGGCGAGCCAGGTTCGTCAGCCGCTGTCGGGCTTCATCGAACTGACCGTTGGCCGCTTCGAGCCGTGCCGTTGCCATCTGGGCATCGGCATGGTCGGGCTGGGCGGCGGTGAAGTCGCGCAACTGGGCGATCAGCGGTGGCAGGTCTGCCTGGGATTCCACCATCAGGTCGGCGAGCTCGAGAAGCTGTGCCTCTTCTCCTGAACGGGCGAGCTCCAGCCTGTGACGTAGTGCCGCAGGCCAGTCGCCCCGATCCACGGCGATGCCGGAAAGCAGCTTCTGCGGCGCCGAGTCCTGCGGCGCCAGCTGTTGCCAGCGAGCCGCTGCGGAGGTCAGCAGGCTCTTGTCATCGGTATATCGCGCGGCCAGCGTGGCGCGCTCGGCGAGTTCGGCGGAACGGTAGCGTTCGGCGGCCTCCAGATAGCCGTCGGCGGCGCGGTGAAAGTCACCTCGCTGCCCGGCCATCTCGGACAACAGCACCTGGGACAGGCCCTGGGCGTCGAACCCGCGGGTGATCGGCGGCGCCGATGTCAAAGGATCATCGGCGGGCGCCGATGCCGTGTCGGCCGACATGTTTTGGCAGCCAGCCAGCAGAACCGCGCAACTGGCGGCGTAGAACAGACTTTTGGGCATGCCGTCCTCGAGATCGATCAATGGCTCCAGCATAACGGCTGGCCGCCGGGGGTCAATCGCCGAGGCATGTCGGTCGGCGTGTTTCATTGCCTGCTAAGCGTCTTTCGGCTGTGCTAAAATGGCGCCGCCCGGCCGGGCGGACCACAATGAGGTGGATATTGCCGACCGGGTTCGTCTCGCCGTCTCCGCTTCCGGTCGACCGCGAGAATGGGTGAAGCGGCCGGCAACCTGACATGCCCCGCGCTTCATTCCGGTATGCCGCGCTTTGCTTCGAGGACATCCGCGAGCGCAGACGCCGGATCCACGCAAGACAAATGACCGTGATTTCATGACGCTGCTAGCTCTGGGTATCAACCATAGAACGGCTGCGGTCGACATGCGCGAGCGTGTCGCCTTCTCGCCGGCACAACTCGAGTCCGCGCTGACGCAGCTGCGGGCCTTGCCCGACGTGCGAGAGGCGGCGGTGCTCTCCACCTGTAACCGGACCGAGCTCTACTGCATCACCGTCGCCAATGGCGAGCGCCAGTTGCTCGAATGGCTGGGGGCGTTTCACGGCATGCCCGCGCAGGAGCTGTTGAACTGTGCCTACCACTACCATGAGGGGGAGGCCGCCAGGCATCTGATGCGTGTGGCGGCGGGTCTGGATTCCATGGTGCTGGGGGAACCGCAGATTCTCGGTCAGCTCAAGGATGCCTACCAGATCGCGCGCCAGCACGCAGGGCTGGGTAGCGAGCTGGAGCGTCTCTTCCAGCAGACCTTTTCGGTCGCCAAGCAGGTCCGCAGCGAAACCGCGATCGGGGAAAATCCGGTCTCGGTTGCTTATGCCGCCGTCAGTCTCGCCAGCCGTATCTTCGACGATTTCAGTCGTGCCCGGGCATTGCTGATCGGGGCCGGCGAGACGGTCGAGCTGGTCGCACGTCACTTGCGCGAGGCTGGCATCATGGGGCTGACGGTCGCCAACCGCACGCTGGCGCGGGCCCAGGCGCTGGCCGAAACCTGCGATGCGCGAGCGATCGAGCTCAATGCCATTCCGCAGGCGCTGGAGCAGGCGGACATCGTCATCGCCTCCACGGCCAGCGAGTTGCCGATCCTCGGCAAGGGCATGGTCGAACGTGCGCTCAAGGTACGCCGCCACCGGCCCATCTTCATGGTCGATATCGCGGTGCCGCGGGACATCGAGCCTGAAGTGGGCGATCTCGACGATGTCTTCCTCTATAGCGTCGACGATCTGCAGCAGGTGATCGCCGAGAATCGGCGTCATCGCGAGGTCGCGGCACGCCAGGCCGAAGCGCTGATCGAAAGCGGGGTCGATCGCTGGCTGCATGAACGCCGAGTGCGCGGGGCGGGGGATCTGATTCGCCGCTATCGCCAGCATGGCGAGGCGCTGCGGCGCGATTCCGAAGCCGAGGCGCTGGCGCAACTGGCGCGGGGCGAAGATCCGGAGACGGTGATCAAGCGTCTGTCGCACCAGTTGGCCAATAAATTGATGCACGGCCCCACGCTGCGCTTGCGCGAAGCGTCGGGTCAATCACGTCACGATATCATTCAGGCGGCCGACAACTTGCTCATCGAAGGGCCCGCCACGACACAGGACTCGGTATGAAAATACAGGACTGGGCATGAAAGCGTCTTTGCGCGAACGACTCGACGCCTTTCAGGAGCGCTTCGAGGAGCTGTCAGCGCTGCTCTCCGAGCCCGAGGTGATCGCCGATCAACCGCGTTTCCGCGATTACTCCCGCGAATACGCCGAGCTCGAACCGCTGGTCGAGTCCTGGCTCGTCTACCGCCGCACCGAGGGCGATATCGAGGCCGCCGACCAGATGCGACAGGACAGCGACCCCGAAATGCGCGAGCTGGCCGAGGAGGAATGGCGTTCTTCCAGAGCCCGGCTCGAGGAGCTCGAGGAGGAGGTCAAGCGCTTGCTGGTGCCCAAGGATCCGGACGACGACAGCAACGTCTTCCTGGAGGTCCGTGCCGGTACCGGTGGTGACGAGGCGGCACTGTTCGCCGGCGACCTGTTTCGCATGTATTCCCGCTACGCCGAGCGGCGCGGCTGGAAGGTCGAGGTGGTCAGCGCCAACCATGGCGAACAAGGCGGGTACAAGGAGATCATCGCTCGGGTCAAGGGCGATAACGTCTACGCGTCGTTGAAGTTCGAATCCGGCGCGCACCGGGTGCAGCGCGTCCCGGCAACGGAATCGCAGGGGCGGATCCATACCTCGGCCTGCACGGTCGCGGTGATGCCCGAAGCGGATGAAGTCGGCGACATCGATATCAACACCAACGATCTTCGCGTCGACACGTTCCGCTCCAGCGGTGCCGGCGGCCAGCATGTCAACACCACGGACTCGGCGATCCGTATCACGCACCTGCCGACCGGGCTGGTGGTCGAATGTCAGGAAGAGCGCAGCCAGCACAAGAACCGTGCCAAGGCGATGTCGCTGCTGGCGGCGCGGCTGAAGCAGGCGGCGGTGGACTCCCAGCGTCAGCAACAGGCCGATACGCGCCGTTCCCTGGTAGGGTCGGGTGATCGCAGCGAGCGAATCCGCACCTACAATTTCCCGCAGGGCCGCCTCACCGACCACCGCATCAATCTGACGATCTACAAGCTGGGCGAGGTCGTCGCCGGCGATCTCGACGAGGTCATCGGGCCTCTGGTCAATGAGTACCAGGCCGATCAGCTGGCGGCATTGCAGGGGGAGTGATGACGATCGATGACGCCCTGCGCGAGGCGGCAGGGCGCCTCGTCATGTCGCCGACGGCGCGGCTCGATGCGGAAGTGCTGCTGGCCAATGTCTGCGAGACGAACCGGACCTGGCTCTATACCTGGGGCGATCGGGAGTTGACGGCAGCCCAGCACGAGGCCTTCCAGCAACTGGTCGCCCGGCGCGTCGAAGGGCTGCCGGTAGCGTACCTGGTCGGCTCGCGGGAGTTCTGGGGGCTTTGCCTCGAGACCTCGCCGGCGACCTTGATTCCGCGGCCGGATACCGAACGCCTGGTCGAAGTCGCGCTCGAGTTTGCCACGCCACCCACTGGCGAGCTGCTCGATCTGGGCACCGGTACCGGCGCCATCGCGCTGGCCTTTGCCAGCGAACGCCCGGGCTGGCGGGTTACTGGCGTCGATCTTGCCCCTGACGCCGTGACCCTGGCACAAGCCAATGCCCGGCGGCTGGTGATCGCCAACGCTTGCTTCCTCGAAAGCGACTGGTTCTCGGCGCTGGCCGGGCATCGCTTCGACCTCATCGTCTCCAATCCGCCTTATATTGCCGACGACGATCCGCACCTGCTGCGTGACGATGTGCGTTTCGAGCCGCGTTCGGCACTGGTGGCCGAGGCTTCCGGGATGTCGGATCTCGAATGGCTGGCTGCGCGCGCGCCGGATCATCTGCAGCCGGGCGGTTGGTTATGGATGGAACACGGTCATGCGCAAGCGGGTCTGGTGCGGGAGGTGCTGTTGCGTCGAGGATTCCGCGATGTCGACTCGCGGCGCGATCTCGCAGGCCACGAGCGCGTTACCGGCGGGCGGTGGGAATGAGCAATCGGCGGGCGGTAGGGATGAGTGGTCTGGGGCATGGAACCACTCTCCAGCGGCCGGAGCGTTGAACGCGGGTTGCCGGGCGCGCTGGTGATTCGCGCCGACACTGTGATAGTAATATCGCCCCGCGATACAGGGGTAGGCCGGGGCGTGACATCCATCCGATACCAGCCATCGCTCATCGGGGGCGAATCATCGTCACCCTGGCGTTACCTCACGCGTGGACCACTTCTATTCATCGGCTTGGAACAATTACAGCAATGAAAGCCAAATCTCGATCACTCGATCGAATCGATCTCAATATCCTGCGTTGCCTGCAGGAAAATGCACGAATTTCCTACGTCGATCTGGCATCGCAGGTCGGTCTGTCGACGACGCCCTGCCTCGAACGCGTCAAGCGCCTCGAGCGGGCGGGCATCATTCGTGGCTACAAGGCCATACTCGATCCGCAGGCACTGCGCGCCAACCTGCTGGTGTTCGTCGAAATTAGTTTGAATACCCAATCGCCGACCGTCTTCGACGAGTTCCGCAAGGCGGTGGCGAAGCTGCCGCAGATTCAGGAGTGTCATCTGGTCTCTGGGCAGTTCGATTACATCCTCAAATGCCGGATTCCCGAGATGTCGGCCTATCGGCAACTGCTGGGCGATGTCGTGCTGACGCTCCCCGGGGTCAAGGAGTCCAAGAGCTACGTCGTGATGGAAGAGGTGAAGGAGGCGGTGGCGTTGCCGATTCCCGATCTCGACCTGGACGGCAAGTAACGCGCTGGAGGCGATCCGCTGCCACCGGCAGCCGCTGCGCTTCGGGCCAGATCATGGAGAAAGGTCATGCAAAGATCATGAACGACGAAGCACTGTTGCGCTATAGCCGTCATATCATGCTGGACGAGATCGATATCGCGGGGCAGGAGCGGTTGCTGAGTTCCCGCGTGCTGATCATCGGCGCTGGCGGCCTCGGCTCTCCCGCTGCGCTGTATCTGGCGGGCGCGGGCGTCGGGCGTCTGAGCATCGCCGATGACGATGTCGTGGAACTATCGAATCTGCAGCGCCAGATCGCTCATACCGAGGCGTCTCTGGGGCGATCCAAGGCCTGCTCGGCGGCCGACGCGGCAAGAAAAATGAACGCGACCTGTGATGTGCGAGCCTTGAGCGCTCGGCTCGTCGACGAGGAGTTGATTGCTGAAACCGGAGCCGCCGATGTGGTGCTCGATTGTACCGACCGCTTTTCCAGCCGCTTCGCGATCAATCGCGCCTGTGTCGAAACCCGGACCCCGCTGGTGAGCGGTGCGGCCATACGCTTCTCGGGGCAACTGGCGGTCTTTGATACGCGCGAGCCGTCGTCGCCGTGCTATGCCTGCCTCTATGGGGAGCAGGGTGACGACGAGGCGCTAACCTGTGCGGAAAGTGGCGTGGTGTCCCCGCTGGTCGGGATCATCGGCAGCTTTCAGGCCCTGGAAGCAGTGAAGCTGATCAGCGGCGCCGGACAGCCCCTTCGCGGGCTGTCGACGTTCGATGCCTTGAGCGGCGAGTGGCGTCGCTTCGCGTTGCCGAGAGATCCGGCCTGTGCGGTATGCGCAGGACGGTGAGCGATACCGCTTCAGGATAATAAACCCGAGTGCTCATGTCGGGTGTCGGATAGGCAGGTTGGGACAGTCAGGCCTCGGATAGTTTCAAGGCCCGCATCCACCGACCCACCTTGCGGCTCTCCATCGGTTGTTCCAGATAGACGCTCAGTAGCCTGCGCCACTCTTCAGACCGCCATTGCGTCAGTCGGCGAGCGAAAATTTGCAGGTCACGGCGCTTCTCTTTCCCGGCCATCAGCAACGGCCGGGATTTCTCCAGGTCGATGAACCTGGCATCGAAGCCATGAGGAGCCGCGTCGTCGGCACGTAGAAAGACGTGCTTGGCATAAAGGCTGCCATGGCGCCAGCGGCGGTTATGCAGTGTACGAAGCAGCTCGCCGCAACTGTCGATAATGCGCCCTCGGGTTGGTTCGGGCGTGTCGGACCACCCTGAGTGGATATCGATCATGTCGGCATACCCTTCGAGCTCGGGCGTGATCAGGATAGCCTGCCAGTGTCTGACGTTCTTTCGCTCTTCGAAATAGGCGGTTTCCAGAGCGGGAATATTCAGCCGGTGAAACGTCGCGACGTTGCGTGCCTCACGCGCGAAGGTGGGTTCGCCGAGGGGGCGCTGGAGGCTGCGACCCAGATGGTTGGTTTGGCGTTTGACGAAAAAGGTTCGTGGCGGCAAGTCCTGTGCCTCGAGAGTGACTCGGCTGACTTCCGAATGGCCACCTCTTTCCAGGTTGGGGGCATCGACGGGATCGAGATCGAGTGACCAGAGCGCGTCGAAATCATCGATTTGGTTCTGCTGAAAGTAGGGTTGATATCGGGGAGCAAGAAAACGTTGCACAGTGGGTCCTATCGACTGCTTTTCTTCATGGGTCGTCGCTGGAGGCCAGCCTGCAAACCTGCCAGAGCAGAGTGGCCAACTCGCCGCTTCACTTCACCGGCTTCGAGCGATTGGGTGTCTTGTTGGTTCTGCGCTGGATTCGCAGCCGGGGGAGAAATTATAACCGCGGGGAGTTTGATCGACAGAGATCTGAATGAATTAAGGCGCTGCTGGATATTATATTCAACAACACTAAAGTAGATGAAAATTCCTCTTCCTCTCGATCTCGATATCCTGATAGTCTAGTAGCTATTGTAGGTCGCTGAAGCCCTTTGCTACTAGATATTGATTTTCTATGTGCAAAAGTGTCAGTTCGGCGAGAAAGGAATCGTTTGGAAACGCGCCCGATATGCGCGTTTTGGCCTGATTTTGGCCTAAAGAGTTCATGGTCGCGATCCTGCGATCTTTTGGCCTGGCATACTTCAGCGTAAAGTGATGAAGTGTGTCGGGCGTCTTTTTATTGGCAACGCGAAGGCTGCCCTCTGATGGCAGGCCGATATAGTAGCTTCCCCCCGAATCTTTTCGCGATCTCTCCGTTTCTCTCGTCGTGTATCGCGCGCGGCATCAATCGGCCCTGTCATCCGAGAAGAGTACATGCATCAGCTTTTGACGCAGGTTAATTGAAATGGGTCGAGAAAGGCGCAAGCTGAATTCCAATTAACTTTATTATTAAGTTTAATTAGAGCGACGCCGAATCAATTGGATCTCTCGTTCGATATTTGGGAGTGCTCTATGGAATGACAATGAAATTGACTGCGCGAGATTGGCAGGCTGTCCACCATCAAGCGAAGAATGCTCCCAGGACCGGGACGTTGGCTCACCGAGCTCAGGCCATCGGGATGCCCTTGGGAACCTTGAAGACGCGGGTCAAGAAGCTGATGGATAGAGGCATCGAGCGGGAGCGTGCCATTGAAATTGCGCTGAGCAAGCCGGTCGGGCCTCAGGGACGTCCCAGGAAGCTGACCCATCGCTAGCGCAGGGATGTAGGGATAAGGGACGAAGGCAGTCATCAGCAGAGCCATGCACTCTCTTCAGCGGGCTGTTGCCGACGCCGTGGGAGAGGGGAAGCCATCGAGTGACTTTGAATGCGAGCCCCGGAGCGACGCCCGGGGCGATCCGTCTTGTAGAGGAAAGCAGAAAAAGGCGTGAAGGTCAGGAAGATTGAGGATTTTCCTCCCACTGCGGCTTGCCGTCGCGCATCAGGACACGCTCGCCCTCGGGCTTGTCGTCCAGCTTGGCTTCATGAACTTCGCCGTCATAGCGGTACCGGACATCGTAACCGACGGTCTCCTGTTTGCTGTCGTTGACGGTGCTGCAGCGCTGTTCGGTCGTCTGGTAGGTGTCGCCCTGCTGCATCTGCTGCTGGACCTGATTACCCGCCAGTCCGCCGCCGACGGCACCTGCTGCCGTCATGATCTTCTTGCCGCTACCGCCGCCGAACTGATTGCCCACGACCCCGCCGACGATGGCGCCAATGGCCGTGCCGGCGATGCGATTTTCGTCTTTCACCGGGCGCTGGTGCGTGACCGTGACGTTCTCGCAGACCTCACGGGGTGTGCTGGAAGTCTGCACGATCGGGTCCACACTGACGATGTCGGCATATCTCGGGCCGCTTTCGGAGGATTGATAGGCCCCGACAGCGACACCACCAGCGATGCCCAGTGCCGCTATGATGCTGCCAATGATGATCGGCTTCTTCATGACCTTGCTCCTTCTTCGTACTCACCGTGGATATCGCGACGAGGCGTGAGTATCCGACGGTGGCTGCCACTTCTCTTTTGGTGTCCCTGTCGATTGCCGGTCGGCATCCGCCTTGAGAATCGACGCGTCCGGACGAGTTCTCCAGATGGGCTCAGTATAGTCTCGAAGCACTCGCCAAACGCCTGTGTCAGGCGTTGTTGAACACTGTTTTCATTTTGGTAACGAGGTGTTGTCGAATGGCGACAGGCCTCGATACGGCAGACAGCCGTCTGGCGAAAAGCCGAGGAAAGGCAGCCGAATATTCGGGGGAGCGGCCGAGAAGGGTTGGTACGAGGGAAGGAGCGGTACATTCGTCGGCACCGTGATCACGGTGCCGACGATATCGGTCGTGGCGTATTACAGCTCGAACGTCGCCAGCTTGCGCTCGACCTTGGCCTTCTTCAATTTGGCCACCTTGGGCAGGCCGTTCTCGAACGGGGGGAAGTCCTCGCCCAGAATCAGCGGGGCGAGATAGCGTCGCCCGGCTTCGCTGATATAGAGACCGTCTTCGCTGATGTAGTCGCGCGGCATGAACTTCTCGTGGTTGGCGATCTCCGACAGCGGCGCCGCCTCGATCTTCCATTCGTATGGCGTGTCCGAAACGCGCTTGATTGCCGGCATCATCGAATTCTGCCCCGCCAGGGCGAGTTCGACGGCGGCTTCGCCCACGGCATAGGCCTGATCGACATCGGTCCTGGAGGCGATGTGGCGTGCGGCGCGCTGCAGGTAGTCGGCCACTGCCCAGTGGTATTTATGGCCGAGATCTTCCTTGACCATGGAGGCCAGCATCGGCGCGACTCCGCCCAGCTGCTTATGGCCGAAGGCATCGGTGCTGCCGGCATCGGCAAGGAAGGTGCCGTCGGCATATTGCGCGCCTTCGGAGACCACGATCACGCAGAAGCCGTGACGTTTGACGGCCTCGTCGATACGCGCCATGACCGTGGCCCGATCGAAGGCGATCTCGGGAAAGATGATCACATGCGGTGCCTGTTCGGGCGACTCGCCAGCCAGCGCGCCAGCGGCAGCGATCCAGCCGGCATGACGACCCATGACTTCGAGAATGAACACCTTGGTCGAGGTGGAGCACATCGATTCGATGTCGAGCGCCGCTTCTCGTGTCGAGGTGGCGACGTACTTGGCGACACTGCCGAAACCGGGTGAGTTATCGGTGATGGGCAGATCGTTGTCGACGGTCTTGGGCACATGGATGGCCGTCAGGGGGTAACCCATCGTCTCCGAGAGTTGAGAGACCTTGAGGCAGGTATCGGCGCTGTCGCCGCCGCCATTGTAGAAGAAGTAGCGGATGTCGTGAGCCTTGAACACTTCGATCAGGCGTTCGTATTCGGCGCGGTGCGTCTCGATCGACTTGAGCTTGTATCGGCAGGAGCCAAAAGCGCCTCCCGGTGTATGGCGGAGCGCCGAGACGGATTCGTCGCTCTCCTGATTGGTATCGATCAAGTCTTCCATGAGCGCGCCGATGATGCCGTTATGCCCGGCATAAAGGTGACCGATGCGGTCCGGGTGGCGGCGGCAGGCCTCGATCACGCCGCAGGCGCTGGCGTTGATGACGGCGGTGACGCCACCGGACTGGGCGTAAAAGGCATTATGCTTGGCCATGTCGGCTCTCATCTCCTGGTATTCGGTTATGCTGGCTCACGTCGTTGGCCCGGCGTGCGCGGATCTTCTACCGGTGCTGACTTCCTTGACGCTGCGCGGTAGAGACAGCCTGTCTTCGGCCACCAAGTGATGAAGCCCGGCGGTCAACGGCGTGATGCCTCTTGTCGAGGATGTTGCGATATCGCGAGTCACGGATGCCGGCCCAGCATAGCCGAAAGGCGAATGCCTGTTAACACGAGAAGCCCGTAGCTGCCTCGGTCATTTTTCTGCGACTGCGGAATGAGTTAGCCGCTAACGCCTGTCACTGTTGCCACGATGAGCGGGGTATCTGGCAGCGGTGTTTCGATACGTTTCCGGAAGACATCAAGGATCATGGAGCGTCTCCAAGCGGCTCTCGAGGCCATTTTTCGCTCAATGGCAGGGGGGGCGGGTTCCACGGCGAGCGGGCCGGTGGCCCGGCTCGCGAGGCCATGCTAGGCTCGCCGGCTCATGCAAGGGAGAGTGGTATGCACGTTCATGTAGTGGGGGTCTGTGGCACGTTCATGGGCAGTCTCGCGCGTCTGGCAAAGATGCTGGGATATCGCGTGACCGGCTCGGATGCCAACGTCTATCCCCCGATGAGCCTTCAGCTCGAGGAGATCGGCATCGAGTTGATGGAGGGTTATCGTCCCGAGAATCTCAAGCCGGCTCCCGATCTGGTCATCGTCGGCAATGCGCTCTCCCGGGGGAATCCGGAAATCGAAGCCTTGCTGAACGCCAAGCTCCCCTATACTTCCGGGCCGCAGTGGCTGGCGGAACACGTATTGCCGGGGCGGCAGGTTTTGGCAGTAGCGGGGACGCACGGCAAGACCACCACGGCGAGCATGCTGGCCTGGATACTGGAAGCCGCGGGTTTCGAACCCGGGTTTCTGATCGGCGGTGTATTGCGCAATTTCGGATGCTCGTCTCGTCTTGGCAAGGCCGGTGCGCCGTTCGTGGTGGAAGCGGACGAATACGACACCGCGTTCTTCGACAAACGTTCGAAGTTCGTCCACTACCGCCCGGATGTCGCGATTCTCAACAACCTGGAATTCGATCACGCGGATATCTTCGCTGATCTAGCGGCTATCGAGCGCCAGTTTCACCATTTTGTTCGAACCGTGCCGGGTAACGGCGGCCTGTTGGTCGCCGACGACGAGCCGGCACTGGAGCGGGTTCTGGCGCAGGGCTGCTGGTCGCCGGTACAGCGCTTCGGTCAACGTGACGGCAGCGATTGGCGTTTTGCGCTCGACCCGGAGGATAGCCGTGTCTTTACGGTGACGGCCGGTGGCGAGCAGCAGGTGGTTCATTGGGCGATGAGTGGCCGCCACAATGCCGCCAATGGCGTGGCCGCGCTGGCGGCCGCTCATCGGCTCGGGGTTTCGCTGGCCGACGGTTGCCGAGCGCTATCCACTTTCGCGGCGCCCAAGCGACGCCAGGAGGTCCGCGGGGAGGTGGCCGGGATTCAGGTGCTCGACGACTTCGCGCATCATCCCACCGCGATTGCGCTGACCCTCGAAGGGCTGCACCAGGACCGCCACGGTGGCCGGTTGCTGGCAATCATCGAGCCGCGCTCCAACACCATGCGCCAGGGCACGATGAAATCGCGCCTGGCCGACAGTACGTCGATAGCCGACCGGGTCTGGTGGTATCAGCCACCGGGGCTGGACTGGTCGCTGGACGAGGTTGTCGCCGGACACGCGGCTAGCCGGGTATCCAGCGACCTCGGCGCGCTCGTCGGCGAGGTCGTGGAGGCGGCAGCCTCGGGCGATCGAATCGTGGTCATGTCCAATGGCGGATTCGGCGGGATTCACGGCAAGCTGCTTCAGGCACTGGAGGCTCGTCATGAGGCGCGATGAAGCCGCGACGTACGCAGCGCCAGTCGCCGTGGCGTTGACCGGCGCTTCCGGCGTGCAATATGGGCTGCGTCTGATCGAGTGTCTGGTGGGGGCCGGGCACGAGGTTTACGTGATGATTTCGAAAGCGGCGCATCGCGTCGTCGCGGTCGAGACCGATATCGATCTGCCGGCGCAGCCGGATCGGCTGGCCCAGTCGTTGACCGAGCGATTCGGCGCTGGCGAGGGGCAGGTTCGCTGTTTCGGGCGGGAAGACTGGATGGCGCCGGTCGCTTCCGGCTCCGGCAACTGGCGGGCGCTGGTGATCTGCCCATGCTCGACCGGCACGCTCTCGGCGGTAGCCTGCGGGGCGAGCAACAACCTCATCGAACGGGCCGCCGATGTCGCGCTCAAGGAGCGTCGGCAGCTGATTCTCGTGCCTCGGGAGACACCGCTCTCGGCGGTGCATCTCGACAACATGCTCAAGCTGACCCATATGGGCGCCGTCATGCTGCCGGCGGCGCCGGGGTTCTATCACCGTCCGGACAGCATCGAAGCGATGATCGATTTCATCGTGGCGCGGATACTCAACCAGCTGGGTATCGCTCAGACATTGATGCCGCGCTGGGGTGACTGAGCGCCTGTTCACAATCTGCTGCGTGTCGGCCGCACGTTGTTGGGTCGGAGCTCGGCGGAGACAACAGCCGGAGGCTGGCCCGTAGGGTGAGCAAAGCGAGTCGAACGACATCGGAATACTTATTTACCCCGATGTAATTCCGTTTCCTGAGCCGTTTTCGCCTGGTTTGATCTGGCTCGCGAGATCGTGAACGGGTTCTGGGTATCGTTCTTTTGCAGCCGTTCTACAGCGGCATCATACGGGCGAGAAGAAGACGACGCGTGCCGTCTCCAGTATCAGGGAGGCGAGGCAGAGCCACACCCAGGGCGGCATGTCTCGGTCGGGGCGCTGAAAATGCTGGTAGCTGATGCGGGTCACGGCGCAGACCACCAGCCCGAGCAGGGCACCGCCGATCAGGTCGCTGGCCCAGTGAACGCCGATCACCAGCCGGGACAGCGCCATGGGCATGCAGACGATGATGCCCATCCAGTAGGCGTATCCGCGGTAGCGCTGGGGCATCACCTGGGCGGCAAACGCTGCCGTCAAACCCACCACGACGACGATCGTCGACGTATGGGCGCTGGGATAGGACATCGAGCCGGTCAGGTAATCGGGGGTGTCCGGCCGCGCCCGCCCCGCCAGATCCTTGAAGACCGTGTTGCTGACCGCGACCAGTATCAGGGCGCCGGCGATGTGCAGTAGCGCCGCGAAGCGCTTTGCATAGAGAAGCCACAGCAGCCACGGCGCCATCAGGACGCTGATGCCCATCGCATCGCCGATCTCGGCGAGTGTTTGGCTGGTTCCCACCAGCCAGCTCCGCTGAAGCAGGTTGGCGAGGGAGTGGATCTGCTCATCCATCGGCAACGGGCCGTCATGCATCAGCACCCATGTGGTCCAGCCAATCAGGGCAATCAGGCTGGTCAGCAGCAACGACAATGACGCCAGGGGGAATTCGTTCGCCGGCGCAGGCGAGCAAAGCTGGTTCCATCCCTTGGCCAGTACGGGGCTGCGAGTCATGCGATTTTCCAGCCAGCGATGCACGCGGCCGTCCCCGCTCAGTTGATAGCGGATCCAGGAAAACAGCAGCGCCAATGCCAGTAGCGACAGGGATAGCGTCAGCAGCCAGCGCTCGGCTCCTGCAGGCAACTCCATCAGCTCTTCCCACGAGCGTCCCAGCAGAAAGCCGGGCAAGAGATAGACCGGCGCCCACGCCAGGGCAGAAATGATATTGACGACAGCGAAGCGCTTCGATGGCATCGACAGCATGCCCGCGACCATGGGGATGAACGGGCGCACGGGGCCGACGAAGCGACCGACGATGACCGATAGGGTGCCATACCGCTGGAAGAACTCATTGCCTCGGCTCAGCCACTCGGGATGTTGCTTCAGTGGCCACCAGTGAGGGATCCGGCTGCGTTGCTTGCGGCCCAGCCAGAAGCTGAGGTTGTCGCCGGCAAAAGCCCCGAGGGTGCCGGCTGCCAGCACCAGTGGCAGGGAGGTGTCGTTATGACCGGCGATCGAGGCGGCTGCACTCAACAGCACGACGCCAGGAACCACGATGCCGACAACGGCCAGGGACTCGATCAGCGCCACCGTGAAAATGATAGCCAACAGCAGTTCCGGCTGAGGCGCAAGCGTATAGAGCCAGTGTGTGAAGTTCACGCGTGAGGTTCCAGCAGTTTGTTGGCGGCGGCTTCGAGACGTTTCGAGAATTGCTCCACGCTTTCCTGCGCCTGAAGGGTGCATACCCGGCTGTAGGTTTCCAGCGGGCCGATTTCTGGATGGGCGACCATCGTCACTACGTCCGAGAGCCTTTTGGCAGCGGCAATGGCTCCAGGTTCAGCCGTGTTGGGCAGAATGAGCCAGAAAACGTTGGCATTATATTCGCCGAGCAGGTCGCTCTGGCGGCTATTGTCGGAAACCGCGTGGCTGAAATTGGACGAAAGCACCTCGCGCAAGTGGCCACCGAATTGATCTCCGGCTTGATCCAGCTGGGGAATGTACACGACCAGTACGCTCAATGGCTGGTCGAGCGCAGACGCCCTGGCGATTTCTATTTTCAGGTTTGCTCGAATACAGGCGATAGGAAGTCGCTTGTCGCGTCGCCAAGGCCTCAATGTGAAGCGCTGAGCACGGGATGGGTGATTCAGCAGAACGAGCAAGGTAGCCGCAACGAGCGCCAGCCACCAGCCCAGTATCAGGTTGAGCGCCGTGATGTGTTCGTCGCCGAGCAGAGTGAGCATCGCCGGGACGAGACAGAGCGCCAGCAGGAGCGCCGGGAGGAGCGTCAACAACAGAAAGCCGAGGATTATCGACAGTCCCAGCCACAGCATGGGGGTGTCGCTACTCGGGGCTTCCACCGCACACAGAATCAGCCCGCCAGTCAGAAGTAGATGATCGACCACCGTCGGTCGCAAGCGCCCCAGCCATTGCAGCGGCAGAGAGACCAGCAACGCGATCGCTAACAGCGTAGGCGGCAATATCAAGTCGTAGTGGCGCATCAGGTGTTCCCACAGCGCGAGCCCCACCAGCAGCAACAGCGTAAGTAGCTGAGCGATCAGCTTGTATCGACTCAATGCCAAGGTTGCATCTCCGAAGCATGCTTCGCCGGCTTGCCGGTATGACGAGCGAAGCGATCGCCAATTTCCCTCAGTGGGGTCGAGGAGACCTCCCGATGAGGCACGACAGCACAGCCCAGATATCGTCGGCGCTGATGGGCGGCTTCGGCGCTGGGCGCCACGAGAATCACGGCAACCCCATAGTCATTGAGCCGATAGGCACGTTCATAGAGTGCCAGTTGCTCCTGAAGGTATCGGCAGAGCTGTTTCATGTCGGCACTCGTCGAGCGGGCGCAGCCGAAAACTACCACCTCGCCATGCAAGGCTTCTCGCTTGGCTCGCTTGAGTTCGCGTTGAATGTCGGTATCCAGCTGAGCCGGCGGGAGCAGCCAATCGGGCTTCACCGGCGGCGGCGTCCGCTGCTGTCGCTCCAGGGACAGCAGCCAGACGATAGCCAGGGAAGTCGCGGCAACGACAGCGGTTGGGAGGGTCTGCGTCCAGCCGATGTAGGTCACGCACGACAGGTAGGCCGCCACATTCACCACGATTCCGGCTCGACCCGCCAGCCCCAACAGGCACAAGGGCAGAACCCAGAGCCAGATATTCGTATGGGCGCGACCGACCAGGAGCAGGCCGACGGCGAGCAGGAGAATCGCGATGGGAAACCACGGCGTGAGACGTGCAGGACGAGCCAGCAGGAAAGCGAAGACGACGGCGCTGGTCCAGGCAGTTGCCCTCATCGCGCCTTCGGCCAGCCAGCCCGTCAACAGAGCAAGCACCAAGATAAGCGCCAGAAGCGTTTTGAAGCCGAGGCTTTTGTACTTGCTTTGCATGGTGGCTTATATTGGACCGATTGCGAATGGCGTGCTCGATTCGTGTCTCACTATCGCATGTGCCGGGACTGAGCGTATAGCGTGATCGACGATAACGGGCAAAGCGCTATCGTATCATTGACGCCAAGTTTTCTAGCCTACCGGGCCGTTGCGGATTTCGACGACGAACGGCGCTCGTTGCGGGCTACCAACGAGATGGAATAGTACACCATGCAGCAGACTGCGGCCTCTCGGGTCGAGGATATCGTTCAGTACATGCAGGATCTGGGGCAGCGGGCGCGTAGCGCCAGTGCCGCGCTGCGCCGGGTCGACAGCGGTTCCAAGAACCGCGCGCTGGAGGCCATCGTGGCTCGGCTGGAAGCGGCGCGGCCGGCCCTGGCGGCGGCCAACCGGGAGGATTTGCAGCGCGGGCGCGACAACGGGCTGAGTGACGCCCTGCTGGATCGCCTGGCGCTGACCCCCGAGCGAGTCGATGCCATGATCGCCGGTGTTCGTCAGGTGGCGGCGCTTGCCGATCCCGTCGGCCAGATCGATGGCCTGAGCTATCGCCCCAGCGGCATTCAGGTCGGCCAGATGCGTGTTCCCCTGGGCGTGATCGGTATCATCTACGAGTCGCGTCCCAATGTGACCGTCGAGGCGGCGAGCCTCTGTCTGAAGTCCGGGAACGCCTGCATTCTTCGTGGCGGCTCGGAGGCGGCGTCCAGCAATGCGGCGATCGCGGAGTGCATTCGTCTGGGGCTCGAGGACGCCGGGCTGCCGGCAGCGGCCGTGCAGATCGTGGCAACCACCGATCGTGCCGCGGTAGGGGCATTGATCACCATGCCGCAGTTCGTGGACGTCATCATTCCGCGGGGCGGCAAGTCGTTGATCACGCGCGTCGCCGACGAGGCCACGGTGCCTGTCATCAAGCATCTCGATGGGATCTGCCACGTCTATATCGATGCGGCTGCGGATGTCGACAAGGCGGTGGCGATCGCCGACAACGCCAAGACCCAGCGCTACTCTCCCTGCAATACCATGGAAACCCTGCTGGTGCATGCCGATATCGCGGCGCGGGTGCTGCCCGAGCTGGCAGCGATCTATCGCGACAAGCACGTCGAGATGCGTGGCTGTCCGCGCACCCGGGAATGGATCGACGACGCCGTCGCCGCCTCGGAGGCGGACTGGTCGACGGAGTATCTGGCACCGATTCTGGCGATTCGCATCGTCGACGGTTTCGACCAGGCGGTCGAACACGTCAACACCTATGGTTCGCAGCACACCGACGCGATCGTGACGGAAAACCTGACCCTCGCCAGACGGTTTCTGGCCGAGGTGGATTCCAGTTCGGTCATCGTCAATGCCTCGACACGTTTTGCCGATGGCTTCGAATATGGCCTGGGCGCCGAGATCGGCATTTCGACCAACAAGCTGCATGCCCGCGGCCCGGTTGGCCTCGAAGGCCTGACGACCCGAAAATACGTGGTCTTTGGCGACGGTCATGTCCGGAACTGACGTGCGACAAACTGACGCGCGGCATTCGTCCATTGCGCGTATCGCCATGCTCGGCGGCACCTTCGACCCTGTCCATATAGGACATCTGCGTAGTGCCGTGGAGCTGGGAGAGGCGCTGGCGCTAGATGCGGTGCACATGATTCCGGTCCACGTTCCGCCTCATCGCACGGCACCCGGTATTTCCGCCGAGCACCGGCTGGCCATGCTGAAGGCCGGTATCGGTGACACGCCCGGCCTGGTGGCGGACGACCGTGAGGTGCGTCGTTCAGGTCATTCCTACTCCGTCGACACCCTGGCGTCATTGCGCGAAGCGTGGGGAGAACAGGCGCGGCTTGTCATGGCCGTCGGTCACGATGCCTTTCTGGGGCTTCCCGACTGGCATCAGTACGAGCGCTTGCTGTCGCTCGCCCACATCGTGGTGATCGATCGTCCCGACCACGAGGAACCGCTGAAGCCGGCACTGGCTTCATTGATCGAAGGTCGTGAGGTCGCTACGGTCGAATCGCTGATGACGGCGCCTGCCGGCCACTTGTTGCGCCTGCGCTTGCCCAGCCGCATGGCGATCGCGGCGACCGAAGTGCGTCGGCGCTTGCAGCAAGGGCTCAGCGTGCGATATCTGATTCCCGAATCCGTCGAGCGCTATATCGAAACCCACGGGCTCTATCGCGAGTCGGGGACTGGCGCTGACGGGTTATCCGAGTAAAATGCGCGTCTTCCGGATTTCCGGGAGACGCGATTGCCCTTTTTCAAGGGGCTATATGACGAGGAGCTATGCAGACAGATACGCTTAAATCATTGGTGGTGGATGCGCTCGAAGAGTTGAAAGCGCGTGACGTCGTCGAGCTGGATGTAGCCGAATTGACCAGTGTCACTGATGTCATGGTGGTCGCGAGCGGCACATCGTCGCGTCATGTCTCCGCACTGGCGGATAACGTGATCGAAAAGGCGAAGGAGGCCGGCCTTCGACCGCTGGGCGTAGAAGGGCAGCAGAGCGGTGAATGGGTGCTGGTGGATCTGGGCGACGTTGTCGCTCATGTGATGATGCCGGAGACCCGTCAACTCTATGATCTCGAGCGTCTCTGGGCCGACCTGCCCACGGATTCGAAGCGTGCCGCGGATCGTCAAGAGCTTCGCGGTCAAGAGCTTCGCGGGTGAAGATCCGGTTGCTGGCCGTCGGCTCGCGCATGCCGGCGTGGGTCGAGGCCGGGGTCGATGAGTATCGCAAGCGGTTGCCGCGCGAGATGCCCTTCGAGATCGTCGAGATCCCGCCCGGTGCCCGCGGCAAGAATGCCGACGTGACGCGGGCGATCCAGGCCGAAGGTGATCGGATGCTGGAAAAGTTGCGCGATCAGGAACGTATCGTGGCGCTCGAGGTCGAAGGGGCGTCCTGGACGACCGAGCAACTGGCCGCAGAGCTGGACTCCTGGCGGCTGGAAGGGCAGGACGTCGCGCTGTTGGTCGGAGGTCCCGACGGTCTCGATCCGCGCGTCGTCGCCCGCGCTCGGCAATCCTGGTCGCTGTCGGCACTGACGCTGCCGCACCCCCTGGTGCGGGTGGTGCTGGCGGAACAGCTCTATCGCGCCTGGACATTGCTCGCAGGACATCCGTATCACCGTTGAGTCAGAGAGTCAGTCGCTTGTTTCCATTTGACGCCACCGAAAGCGACGCCGCCGGACGCCGTGACGGCTCGGAGCCGATCCCTGCCCTGAATCGCTGCTTCTGTCATGCGTAAACGTCGGGAAAACGTCAAGAACCACGAACAGGAAGTTCGTGTCTTTCGCAATCGCTCGCTGGTCGCTGCCCTGATCATTCTGCTGATGGCAGGCGCGCTCGTTTCGCGTCTGGTCTATTTGCAGGTCATCGAGCATGACGTCTTCATCACGCGCTCCGACAACAATCGCATGCGAGTGGAGCCGTTACCGCCGCGTCGTGGCCTGATTTACGACCGAAACGGCAAGCTGCTGGCGGAAAACCGCCCGACCTACAACCTCACCATCGTGCGCGAACGTGTCGATGATCTCGATACCACGTTACAGCGTCTGGTGGATATCCTGGGGCTGCCCGAGGACGAGGTCGAGACCTTTCGGGAGCGTTCCCGTCAGCGCCAGCGACCCTATCAGCCTGCGCTGTTGATCAGCGATCTCACCGAGGATCAGATTGCCCGCCTGGCCGTGAACCGCTATCTGCTTAGCGGTGTCGAGGTCGAGGCCCAGTTGATGCGCTATTACCCTGATCCGATCGTGATGTCTCACGTGCTCGGTTACGTCGGGCGGATCAACGCCGATGAGCTGGCCGATCTGGATCCCGGCAACTATGCGGGTACTCATTTCATCGGCAAGACGGGGGTCGAGTACACCTACGAGGATCAGCTTCATGGCAAGGCCGGCCTGCGCAAGGTCGAGACCAACGCGCGTGGCCGGGTCCTGCGTGAACTGGACCGAAATCCGGCAGAGCCGGGCAAGGACATCACGCTGACCATCGACAGCCGTCTGCAGCACATGGCCTATGATCTGCTGGGCGGACGACGCGGTGCCATCGTGGCCATTCAGCCCAAGACGGGCGACATCCTGGCGATGGTTTCGGCACCGGGCTTCGACATCAACAAGTTCGTGACCGGGATCTCCTACAAGGATTATCGCGCCTTGCAGGAAAATCTGGACCTGCCGCTGTATAACCGTGCGGTACGCGGGCAGTATCCGCCGGGTTCGACCGTCAAGCCGTTCGAGGCGCTGGGCGCCTTGCAGGATGGGGTGGTCAAGCCCAACGACGTCATCTATGACCCTGGCTATTTCCAGTTGCCCAATGATAGCCGGCGCTACCACAACTGGCTGCGGTGGGGGCACGGTCGTGTCGATCTCGAGCGAGCGCTGGAAGTCTCCAACAACACCTACTTCTATACCATGGCGTACCGGCTGGGCATCGACCGTCTCTCGGCGTTCATGCACCAGTTCGGCTTTGGCGAGGTCACGTCGCTGGATGTCCAGGGAGCGTCGCCGGGCCTGATGCCGTCACGCGAATGGAAGCGCGAGAAGTACAACCAGGTGTGGTATCCGGGAGAAACGCTTTCTGCCGGCATCGGTCAAGGATATTTCATGGCGACGCCACTCCAGTTGGCGGCTGCCACCGCGACACTGGCCAATCGGGGACATTGGGTGCGGCCGCATCTGGCCAAGCGCATCGGCGACGAGATCGTCGAGCCGCCATTCGCGGATACCAAGCCGGATGTACAGATCGATCAGGCGCGCTGGTGGCAGGATGTCTTCAAAGGCATGGAAGCGGTGATGAACGGCTCCGAAGGGACCGCCCGCAAGGCTGGCGCTGGCCTGCAGTACGAGATGGCAGCGAAGACCGGCACTGCTCAGGTCTTTTCGTTGGGGCAGAACGAGAAGTACGACGCCGACGAACTGGCCGAACGCCTCCGTGATCACGCGCTGTTCATCGGTTTTGCGCCCGTAGACGACCCTCAGATCGCGGTTGCCGTCATCGTCGAGAATGCTGGCGGCGGCGTATCCGGCCTCGGTCGCGAGCTTACCGATGCCTGGCTGTTGCCCGACGGGAAGCTCGAGGATCCGCCGGGTACCACCGTCAACGAAGAAATCGAGAGTATCGATGGCGATTGATTTCCAACGCGTGGCACCGAGAGCCCATCAAGCCCGAGTCGGGCGCAAGCGCTCGTTGTGGCTGCGCATGCATCTCGACCCGTGGCTATTGTCGATCCTGCTGCTGCTGATCTCGTTCGGACTGGTGGTGCTCTACAGCGCCAGCGGCATGTCGGCCTCGACGACGATGGCGCAGGCGTCGCGCATGGGTGTGGCCTTGCTGGGCGCGGTGATCATCGCGCAGTTCTCGCCCGGCACGCTGTTCCGATGGACACCGCTGGCCTACGGTGGCGGCCTCTTGATGCTGATCGCCGTCGAGATCATGGGGGACATCGGCATGGGTGCCCAGCGCTGGCTGGAGATCGGTCCGTTGCGATTCCAGCCTTCGGAGGTGATGAAGATCGCCATGCCGATGATGCTGGCGGCCTATTTTCATCGCCGCCCCCTGCCGCCCACCTGGCGCGATCTGATCGTCTGCGCGGTGATCATCGGGGTGCCGGTGCTGCTGATCGCCCGTCAGCCTGACCTTGGCACGTCATTGCTGGTGACCTGCGCGGCAGTGTTCGTGATTCTGCTGACGGGGCTGTCGTGGAAATTCATTCTGACGCTGGTGGCCATGGCGGGGGCGGCGGCGCCGCTGCTGTGGATCAACATGCACGATTACCAGCGTCAGCGAGTGTTGACCTTTCTCAATCCGGAAAGCGACCCTCTCGGTGCCGGGTGGAACATCATCCAGTCCAAGACCGCGATCGGCAGCGGCGGGCTGGAAGGCAAGGGCTGGGGGCTGGGTACGCAGTCCCAGCTAGAGTTCTTGCCGGAGCGCCATACCGACTTCATCGTCGCCGTGCTGGGAGAGGAGTTCGGCCTGATCGGCATGTGTACCATTCTGGTGCTGTATCTGTTGCTGGTCTCGCGCGGGCTGGTCATGGCCAATCATGCGCAGGACACCTACGGCCGCTTGCTGGCCGGTAGTATCGTATTGACCTTTTTCATCTACGTTTTCGTGAATATCGGCATGGTCACGGGCATTCTGCCGGTGGTCGGCGTGCCATTGCCGCTGGTCAGCTATGGCGGGACCTCCAGCGTGACCTTGATGGCCGGGTTCGGTATTCTCATGTCGATTCACACGCACCGGCGCCTGTTGACACACTGACGCCGGAAGAGCCGCAAGCAGGGAGCTAGTCGCGCATGCCGCTGCGTTGGAGACGAGATCGTCGGTTCAGCATCAGTCTGTTGCTGGTGGGACTCTGGGGTTTGGCAAGCGCGGCGGCGCAGGCCGAGGAGAATTTCGACCCGACCACCCATCCCGAAGTGCAGGAGATGGTGGAAGCCCTATCGCGGAAGGGCTTGCCGAGTCACGAGCTGGAAGCCGCGATGCAGGCGGCGCAGTATCGTCCGCAGGTACTGGAGGCGATGGATCACGCGGCGGAAAGACGCTTGCGCTGGGACGAGTACCGCGACATCTTCATCCAGCCTGAACGTATTCGACAGGGCGTTGCCTTTCTCGAGAAGTATCATGAAGCGTTGGCGCGGGCCGAGAAAGTCTACGGCGTGCCGCCGGAGATCGTGGTGGCGATCCTGGGTGTCGAGACCCAGTACGGCCAACACAAGGGCACGCATCGTGTGCTGGATTCTCTCTCCACGCTGGCCTTTCACCATCCTTCCCGAGGTGCCTTCTTTCGCGGTGAGCTCGAGGCGTTTCTCGATATCACGCTAGGTCAGGATGTCGATCCCGCCACGCTTCATGGCTCCTACGCCGGTGCCATGGGCTATCCGCAGTTCATTCCGACCAGCTATCAGGCGTACGCGGTCGATTTCGATTTCGATGGGCTGAAGGATCTGTGGAACAACCCGGTGGACGCCATCGGCAGTATCGCCAATTACTTCAGCGAGCATGGTTGGCAGCGGCATCAAGCGGTGCTGGTCGAGGCCGATGGCCCCGATGTGTTGCCGTCTTCCATCACCTTCAATCGTACCGAGCCGCCGGATACATCGATTTCGGCGTTGCAGCAGGTCGGTATCGAGCCGACGGCGGGGAGCTTGCAGCCAAGTGACGAGGTCGTGCCGTTGGCCCTGGATTTTGCCGACGGGCACATTCGCTATGTGCTGGGTCTCGACAATTTCTACGTCATCACCCGCTACAACCACAGCCATCTCTATGCGATGGCGGTCGCGACGCTGGCGCAGCGCATTCAGACTGCCATGTCCGAGGACGCGCAAGGTGACGGGGCATGATTCGGTGTGCCGTGAGATGGCGCTTCTCCCTGGCACTGTTGCTGCTGGCGCTATTGGCGGGATGTGCCGGTGGCGGCGGCTTCCAGGGCGGGGGCGGTCGTTACGCCATGGATCAGGATGCCTACCCGGATACGCCGAAAGACGTCGCCAACGTGCCGGATGCGGTGCCGCGCGTGGAACCCCGTTCCAGGAGCGGTAACCGCTCGACCTATACGGTATGGGGCAAGACCTACCATGTGCTCGACGACCCTGCCGGTTACGAGGCCGAAGGGCTCGCTTCCTGGTACGGCGTCAAGTTTCAGGGGTACGACACGGCCAATGGCGAGACCTACGACATGTACCAGATGTCGGCGGCGCATCGCTCTTTGCCGTTGCCGACTTACGCGCGTGTCACCAATCTCGATAACGGTCGCAAGGTCATCGTGCGGGTGAACGATCGTGGCCCGTTTCACAGCGACCGGCTGATCGATCTTTCCTACGCGGCGGCTGCACGCCTGGGTATTCTGAAAGGCGGGACGGGGCGGGTGAAGGTCGAGGCGATAGACCCCGTGGTCTGGGCACGTACGCATGGTGAATCGGCGGGTGACCGCTCGCAGGCCGGTCAGAGCGCGGTCGCGTCCCGTTCGGTATCGCGTCAGCCATCGATGTCGGGGGTATCCCCCCGGCCTGTCGCTTCGCAGGCCGACGGTGCGAGCTCTGGCGCGAATTACCAGGCAAGCATCGATCCCGTTCTGGCGGCGGCGAACGCCGAGGAATCTCCGTCTTCGTCCACGCTATCTTCTGCAAGCGCTGCGCCCATCTCCGCTTCCGAGGGATCGTCGGCGGCAGGGCAGCGCTTCGTGCAGGTTGCCGCGCTCGGTTCACGAGCCGGTGCGGAAGCGTTGAAGAGCCGGCTGCAGGGCTTGCTGTCGCGGCCGGTTCGCATCGACAATGCGTCTCCTCTCTATCGTGTCCAGGTCGGCCCCATTCATGACCTGGCATCGCTCGAATCCATCAGGGCTACTCTGCAGGACGCCGGCTATGGCCAGACGTTCCTGGTAGCGCCCACTCAGTAACCCTCGTCCAGTGAGAACCCGATTGTCATGAAAGCGTTGTTCACTTCGTCTGTATCACGCCTGGTCATCTCAGCGTCATTGTGTCTGGGGCTGCTGTCGTCTCCGGCCGGCGCCCAGCAACCCACTCCCGATAGCCAGATGTCGACATCCAACCCGGAACCGGAGCAGTTGATACCCTCGCCGCCTGATCTGGCCGCGTCTTCCTGGGTGCTGATGGATGCTTCCACCGGCCAGCTGCTGGTGAATCACAACGGCGATCAGCGGCTGCCGCCCGCCAGTCTGACCAAGATGATGACGGCCTACATCGTCGAGCAGGAAATCGACGGTGGCAGCATCTCCGACACCGACATGGTCAGCGTCAGTGAAAATGCGTGGCGCACGGGCGGTTCACGCATGTTCATCCAGGAGGGCACGCAGGTCAGCGTCGAGAACCTGCTTCGCGGCGTGGTGGTGCAGTCCGGCAACGATGCCAGCGTGGCGCTGGCAGAATACGTGGCCGGCAGTGAATCGGCGTTCGCTGACCTGATGAATCAGCAGGCTCAGCGCCTGGGAATGCAAAACAGCCACTTCATGAATCCGACAGGGCTGCCTCACGACGACCACTACTCGTCCGCTCATGACCTGGCCATCCTCGCGCGCCATATCATCACGGATTTCCCGGATCACTATCAGGTCTACTCCGAGAAGTACTTTACCTGGAATGACATTCGCCAGCCGAACCGCAATCGTCTGTTGTGGCGCGATCCGGACGTCGATGGCTTGAAGACGGGCCATACCGAAGCTGCCGGCTACTGCCTGGTCGCCTCTGCCAAAAAGCAGGATACCCGTCTGATCGCTGTGGTGATGGGCACCAACTCCGATGAAGCCCGGGCGGCAGAAACTCAGCGCCTGCTCAACTACGGCTTCCGCTTCTTCCAGACTCGCAAGCTCTATGACGCTGGCTCCGTACTCAACGAGGCGCGTATCTGGGGCGGCGCCAGTGATACCGTTCGTCTCGGCGTGCAGAACGAGGTCAGCATGACCGTGCCGCGGGGGAGCGCCGACAACCTGACCGCACGCCTCAATCTGCCGGAGACGCTGCGTGCGCCGATTCAGGCCGGACAGCAGGTCGGTACCCTGGAAATCAAGTCGGGTGACGAGGTGCTGGGCCAGCAGCCGCTGGTGGCACTGGAAGGGGTCGAAGAGGGCAGCATCTTCAAGCGTGTATGGGACTCCATCGTGCTGTTCGTGACCGGGCTGTTCGATTAAGGCAGCTCTTTCGCTGTCGGTCGGGCGCTGGCGAGATTCGATGCCCGGCCAGGGGCAGTGCCGAAAGATGACGAAGGTTCGAAACGAAGTAGCGGATCCTGTCAGCGGTTTCCGCGCTTCGCCGGCATCGGTTGGTGCTCGGGCTGTTGTTGAGTAGAATGGTCGGAAATGACTTTCAGCGCCTAATGCCATGACTCAGATAACCATAGCGCCATGACCCAGACACCCAATGATGTTGACCTGCCTCGGCCCAAGGTCGAATTTCCGTGCGACTACCCGATCCGGGTAGTCGGTGATGCCGCCGAAGATTTCGTTGCGGCCATCAGCGAGGTGATCGAACGGCATGCTCCCGGGTTCGATCCGGCATCCATCAAGCTTTCCGACAGTCGCAACGGTCGCTTTCAATCGGTTCGAGTGGTCATTCATGCCACCGGAGAAGCGCAGCTGGATGCGCTGTTTCAGGATCTGAAGGCGACCGGACGCGTACACATGGTGCTGTGACGCCAATGTCCACGTTGCAACTCTACCGACTCGGGCATCAGCCTTATCTGCCGGTGTGGCAGGCGATGTCGCGTTTTACCGATACGCGCGATGCCTCGGCGCCGGATCAGTTGTGGCTGGTCGAGCATGACCCCGTCTTCACCCAGGGGCGGGCCGGCAAGCCCGAGCACCTGTTGATGCCGGGAGACATACCGGTCGTCGCGAGCGATCGCGGTGGCCAGGTGACCTACCATGGGCCGGGGCAGGTCGTGCTCTATCCTTTGCTCGATGTGCGTCGGCGAGGGCTTGGCGTACGGGAGCTGGTGACGCTGCTCGAGAACGCCGTCATCGATCTGCTGGCGCACCATGGCGTCGATGCACGTGCGCGACCGGACGCCCCCGGGGTCTATGTCGCCGACGACAAGATCGCATCGCTGGGTCTGCGAATTCGGCGGGGCTGCAGTTTCCATGGCGTCGCGCTCAACGTCGACATGGACCTGTCACCGTTCGCCCGAATCAACCCGTGCGGCTATGCGGGATTGAAGATGACCCAATTGCGTGACCACGTGACCGAGCCGGTGTCATCGATCAGCGAAGCCGAAAGATTGGCAGACTGCTTTGCACGCCGACTGTCCGCGCCACTCGACGCTCGATCCGGGTGGCCACAAGTTTTTGAACCGGCAGCGATTGCTTAGCTGCCGATGTTCCACGACCTATCAGGAAGGGATCTATGACCGAGACGACCGTCATGCCAACGCCCGAGACCAAGAAGCCGGCACGCGCCGAGCGCGGTGTCAAACTGCGCGGTGCCGAGAAGGTCTCTCGGATTCCCGTCAAGGTCATTCCGACCGAAACGTTGCCGAAGAAACCGGACTGGCTGCGCGTCAGAATGCCGGTTTCTCCTCAGGTCACCCATATCAAGCAGACCCTGCGCAAGCACGGACTGCACACCGTCTGTGAAGAAGCCTCCTGCCCTAATCTGGGCGAGTGTTTCAGTGGCGGGACGGCGACCTTCATGATCATGGGCGATATCTGTACCCGCCGTTGCCCCTTCTGCGATGTCGCGCATGGACGACCCAATGCGCTCAACGAGAACGAGCCTCGCGAGCTGGCGGAAGCCATTGCCGAGATGCGGCTCAATTACGTCGTGGTGACGTCCGTGGATCGCGATGACCTGCGTGATGGCGGGGCGCAGCATTTCGCCAACTGCATTCGCGAGATCCGTCGCGACAGCCCGAACATCGAGATCGAAGTGCTGGTTCCGGATTTCCGCGGACGCATGCAGGTGGCGCTGGACATTCTGGAAGGCGAAGCGCCGGATGTCTTCAACCACAACCTGGAGACGGTGCCGTCGCTCTATCGCAAGGTCCGCCCGGGTGCCGATTATCAGTGGTCGCTGGACTTGCTTAAAGGGTACAAGGCGCGCCGTCCAGAAGTCATGACCAAATCAGGGTTGATGCTCGGGGTCGGTGAAACCGACGAGCAGGTGATCGAGGTCATGCGCGATTTGCGCGCTCATGATGTCGACATGCTGACCCTGGGTCAGTACATGCAGCCTTCGCGCAATCACTTGCCTGTCGATCGCTGGGTGCACCCCCAGACATTCGACTGGTTTGCCGAGCAGGGCAAGGCGATGGGATTCAAGCATGTCGCCTCGGGGCCGCTGGTGCGTTCGTCCTATCATGCCGACAAGCAGGCACACGGGGTAGAGGTGAAGTAAGCGTGCCTCGTCAGGAAGACGTTAACGGGCCTGCCGATAAGATCGGCAGGCCCGTTCTGTCTCAGCCTGATCCCGTTCCGTCCCTGCCTGGTCCCGTTCTGCCCCTGGCTGGTATTGTTTTCATGCCGGAATGCGATATGACGAACCGTTTGGGTCATGGGCAACAGGTATGCATCCAAGGAGGTCTTTCAGGCGTATTCAATGACCGTTCGTCACGTACGTACCACGGATCATCCGGGCAGGATTCCCGTGCGCCGCGCCAGGCGGTCGTTACGCTTCGGAGAATTATCGTCGAAGAACTATCTTTGAAGGATTATCTCGCGGCTTTTCTGTCCGGAACCACGTTGGCTGTGCGGCGTTGATGATTTCTCGAACCTGAGGAGTAAGAGTCCGCTCTATGATTGCACCGGATATGCCCCATAACGAAGCCGAGCGTCTAACCGTCTTGCGGGATCTACAACTGCTCGATTCGGAATCCGACAAGGGGTTCGATCGTTTGACGGAATTGGCGACCCAGATTTTCGACGTTCCCATGTCGATGATCACGCTGATCGACGAAGAGCGTCAGTGGTTCAAGTCGCACCAGGGCTTGAAGGTCTGCGAGACGCCAAGGCGGATTTCTTTCTGTGGTCACGTCGTGGCCGACGGCCAGCCAATGGTGGTCAATAATGCCTTGCGGGATGCACGTTTTTCGGACAACCCGCTGGTGACGGGAGACCCTTTCATTCGCTTCTATGCTGGCTATCCGCTGTTCGTGGAACCGGAAGCCTGTGTGGGCACGCTATGTCTGATCGGCATGCTTCCCCGGGCTTTCGAGGAAACCGATATGCAGCGATTGAAGCTTCTCGCCGCTCAGGCCGAGGAGCTGATCCAGCTGCATATCCTGCGTGTCCAGGCGAATCAGCGTGATCGGGCCTGAGCGCTGACGTCCTTTTTAAACCTCATCAGCAGGAAGACACAGCAGCGTCGGCGTCTCGATCGGTGTCATCGGGGCCCGGAAGTGTGCATTCAATTCCGGCAGCAGTTCCCGCACGAAGCTTAGAAAAAGCTCCGTGACTGGCGTCGGGTAGCGATCCTTGGGATAGACCGTGCACCATGAGCGTTTCAGAGGGAAGCCGGGAATGCGCGGGCTCGCCAGCAGTCCGGAAGCCAGCTCCAGCTGTACGGCCAGGCGTGGGAGCACGGCCACACCCAAGTGCGCCATGACCCCCTGCTTGATGGCTTCATTGGTGCCGAGCTCGATGGTGTGGTGCAGGGAGATGCGCTCCCTTGCCGCAAAATCCTCGAATGCCGTCCGCGCGCCGGAGCCCGGCTCCCTCATCAGCAGATAGTGCCGCGCGAAATCCTCGAGCGTCGCCCGCTCGGCCGTGACCAGCGGGTGGCCCGGCCAGACCACCGGTATCAATTCGTTGTCCAGAATGGGCATGAATACCAGGTTGGGGTCGTCCGGCACCATACCCATGATGACCAGGTCATCTCGTCTCTCCGCCAGCCGCTCGAGGGCCTGTGCCCGGTTGCAGACGCGTAGTCGAATCTGGACTTCCGGATAGCGGGCTCTGAAGCGCGCCAGAATGTGCGGCACGACGTATTGCGCGGTCGAGACGGCTGCAAGGTTGAGTTCGCCCCGGATCGTGCCGGCCAGCTCCGACAGCTCCATCTGCAGACTCGAAACCTGACCGAAGATCGACTGCACGGACGCGGCCAGCGCATCGGCGGCGGGCAGTATATGAAGTGTCTTACCGGCGTACTTGAACAGTGGCTGGCTCAGCGCCTGCTCGAGCTGTCGGATCTGAGCGCTGACGGCAGGTTGCGTCAGGCCCAGCTGTTCGGCAGCGCGTGAATAGGATTGCTGACGATGAACGGCCTGGAAGACCTGGAGCTGACGGAATGTCAGACGATTGAGCAGGTTGGGACGCGACATTCAGGATGCTCTCACGGTCAGGTATAACGTTTAGCTTATAGGTTGGCAAAAAAATATCAATTTTTCTATTGGTACCCGGATCGCTAGCGTAGGGAGACGATAACAAAGCGTCGCCACGCACAAACCGGGAGGGCAAACGGTGTTTAAAAAGCTGCTTATCGCCAACCGCGGCGAGATTGCCGTGCGTATTGTACGAGCCTGCGCCGAGATGGGCATCCGTTCGGTTGCGATCTATACCGAACCCGACCGTTTCTCCCTGCATGTCAAAGGAGCGGACGAAGCCTATTTCGTCGGTGACGAACCGCTGGCGGGCTATCTGGATCCGCGGCGGATCGTCAACCTGGCGCGGGAAACCGGCTGTGATGCCATTCATCCCGGCTACGGCTTCTTATCCGAAAGTGCCGAATTTGCCAGGATCTGCAGCCAGGCGGGTATCGCGTTCGTCGGCCCGAGTGCCGAAGTGATCGCCAGGATGGGCGACAAGACCGCCGCGCGAACGGCGATGCGTGAGGCAGGCGTGCCGGTGACGCCGGGTTCCGACGGTAATCTCGCCAATCTCGATGAAGCGCTGACGGTTGCCGAAGAGATTGGCTACCCGATCATGCTCAAGGCGACATCCGGCGGCGGTGGCCGTGGCATTCGCCGCTGCGACACGGCCGAACAGCTCCGGCAGGCCTGGGATCGCGTGATTTCCGAAGCGACCAAAGCCTTCGGTAGCGCGGAAGTGTTCATGGAGAAGTGCGTCGTCGATCCGCTGCACATCGAAGTCCAGGTACTGGCGGATAGCCACGGTGGGGTCATCCATCTGTTCGAGCGCGACTGCTCGATCCAGCGCCGCAACCAGAAGCTGATCGAAATCGCGCCCAGCCCCCAACTGACGCCGGAACAGCGCAGCTACGTGGGCAAGATGGCAGTGCGCGCCGCCCAGGCAGTCGGCTACCAGAATGCCGGTACCGTGGAGTTCCTGGTCAAGGACAACGAAGTCTTCTTCATGGAGATGAATACCCGGGTTCAGGTCGAGCACACCATCACTGAGGCGATCACCGGCGTCGATATCGTCCGTGAACAGTTGCGCATTGCCGCAGGCGACCGGCTGGCCTATCGCCAGGAGGATATCCGCCACCAGGGCTATGCCATCCAGTTCCGGATCAACGCCGAGGACCCCAAGAACGACTTCCTGCCCAGCTTCGGTCGCATCACCCGTTACTACGCGCCCGGCGGCCCCGGCGTCCGCACGGACACCGCGATCTATACCGGCTATACCATTCCGCCGTACTTCGATTCGATGTGCCTGAAGTTGATCGTCTGGGGAATGACCTGGGAAGAGACCCTCAATCGTGGTATTCGGGCGCTGAACGACATGCGTCTGCAAGGGGTGAAGACCACCGCATTCTATTACCAGGAAATTCTGCGCCATCCCGATTTCCGGGCTGGGCACTTCGACACCGGGTTCGTTCCCGCCCATCCCGAACTGCTCAACTACTCCGTCAAGCGCAACCCTGAAGAGGTGGCGTTGGCGATTGCGGCGGCCATCGCGGCTCACGCCGGACTTTGAACGCGCCGAATGGATCAGAATCAGGAGAAAAAGATGAACAACGCCGACTCGTCATCCGTCAAGATCAGCGACGTCGTCCTGCGTGATGGGCATCAGTCATTGATTGCCACGCGCATGCGAACCGAAGACATGCTGCCAATCTGCGCCAAACTCGACGCGACCGGGTTCCATTCACTCGAAGTCTGGGGCGGCGCCACGTTCGACGCCTGCGTGCGTTTTCTCAAGGAGGATCCCTGGGAACGCCTGCAGTCGTTGCGCGAAGCGCTTCCCAACACGCCGCTACAGATGCTGCTGCGGGGGCAGAACCTGCTTGGGTATCGCCACTACGCGGATGACGTGGTGGAGCGTTTCGTGGCGCGCTCGGCCGATAACGGCATCGACATCTTTCGGGTCTTCGATGCGCTGAACGACCTGCGCAATCTGGAGACCGCCATGAAGGCGGTCAAGGCCAGCGGCAAGCATGCCCAGGGCACTATCTGTTATACCGTCAGCCCCGTTCACACTCGGGACATGTATGTCGAGCAGGCCAAGCGGCTGGTCGACATGGGCGCCGATTCGATCGCCATCAAGGACATGGCCGGTCTGCTGACCCCATACGCCACCGGCGAGCTGGTGGCAGCACTGTCCGAGGCGGTCGACGTGCCGATCCATCTCCATGCCCACGCGACGTCCGGGCTCGCTTCCCTGAGCCAGATGAAGGCCGTCGAAGCAGGCTGTCGCCATATCGATACCTGTATTTCTGCCTTCGCCGGCGGTACCAGCCATCCCTCCACCGAAGCGATGGTGGCGGCGTTCCAGCAGACGCCCTATGACACCGGCCTGGATCTGGTCGCGCTGAAGGAGGTCGGCGACTACTTCCGGGAAGTGCGCAAGAAATACGCGGCTTTCGAAAGCGAATACACGCGCGAGGATGTGAGCGTACAGATCTGGCAGGTGCCGGGGGGCATGATGTCCAACCTGGCCAATCAGATGAAGGAGCAGAATGCGCTGGGCCGGATTCAGGATGTCTTCGATGAAATTCCGAAGGTTCGTGCCGATCTGGGGTATCCGCCGCTGGTAACGCCGACGTCGCAGATCGTCGGGACCCAGGCCGCCATGAACGTGTTGACCGGCGAGCGTTACAAGTCGATCACCAACGAGGTGAAGCGCTACCTGCTGGGTGGCTACGGTCAGCCGCCGGCCGAGGTGAATCCCGAGGTGCGGCGCAAGGCGATCGGCAACGAACTGGTCGACGAGGGCCGTCCCGCCGACCAGCTCAAGCCGGAGATGGCCAGGCTGAAGCAGGATATCGGCGATCTCGCCGCCAGCGAAGAGGATGTGCTCACCTTTGCCATGTTCCCCGATCTGGGGCGGGAATATCTGCAGGGGCGGCGTGACGGCACGTTGACGCCCGAATCGATTCCGTCAGCGGAAGCCGTCGGCGGTGCCGGACGGCCGGTTTCCGAAGGGGTGCCTACCGAGTTCGTCATCGACGTTCACGGTGAGTCCTACGAAGTGCAGATCACCGGTGTCGGCAGTAGCAGTGGCAGCAAGCGCCGTGTCTATCTGACGCTCGATGGCATGCCCGAAGAGGTCGTGTTCGAGGCCAAGGACGAGTTCGTGCAGGAAGGCAATAGCGGGGGGCGCGCCAAGGCCAGCTCGCCTGGGCACGTTACCACGTCGATGCCGGGCAACATTGTCGATGTGCTGGTCGCTGAAGGTGACAGCGTCAAGGAAGGACAGGCCGTCTTGATTACCGAAGCCATGAAGATGGAGACGGAAGTGCAGGCGCGGGTCAGCGGCACGGTCAAGGCGGTCCATGTGGCCAAGGGCGACCGCGTGACACCGGGCGAGGTCCTGATCGAAATCGAGTGAGGGCCGGGCTGTCTTCCCGATGAAGGCAATCAAAAACGCGGAGCCATGGCTCCGCGTTTTTTTATCCCGTGAAAAGAGCGCTCTCGATCACTCTTCGACCTGGATGATCTTCATGGTGTTGGTGCCGCCATGAGCATTCATGTGATCGCCGCGGGTCAGGATGACGAGGTCGCCCTTGCTGGCGAGCCCGAGGCTGACCAGCTCCTTGATCGCGCCGCTGTTGATCTCGGTCAGCGGGAAGCGGGAGCTGTCGAAGACCAGCGAGACGACGCCGCGATAGAGCGCCATGCGACGCTGGACCAGCGGTGTCTCGGCCAGCGCGACGATCGGCAGACCGGAGCGGATGCGCGAGGCGATCAGCGGCGTGTAGCCCGACGCGGTCAAGCAGGCGATGGCGACCACGCCGGAAAGGTGGTTGGCCGCATACATGGCAGACAGCGCCAGCGTCTCGTCGATCCGGCTGAAGCCTTCGTGGATGCGGTGCTGGGACTGCTGAGCCGCCCGCTCGCGCTCCGCGCCCAGACACAGCCGGTTCATGGCGCGAATGGTCTCGACCGGGAAGTCGCCGGCGGCGGTTTCCGCCGAGAGCATCACGGCATCGGTGCCATCCAGAACCGCGTTGGCGACGTCGAAGACTTCCGCGCGGGTCGGCAGCGGCGACTCGATCATCGATTCCATCATCTGAGTAGCGGTGATGACGACCTTGTTGAGCGTGCGGGCGCGGGCGATGATCCGCTTCTGCACGCCGATCAACTGGGCGTCGCCGATCTCGACGCCGAGATCGCCGCGGGCGACCATCACCGCTTCCGAGGCACGGATGATGTCGTCCAGCGTTTCCGGGTCGGCAACGGCTTCGGCGCGTTCGATTTTGGCGACCAGACCGATCTCCTGGCCCGCTTCGCCCAGCAGCTCGCGCGCATACTGCATGTCGGCCCCACTGCGCGGGAACGATACGGCGAGATAATCGACACCGATGTCGATCGCGGTCTTGAGGTCTTCCTTGTCCTTCTCGGTCAGCGCCGCAGCGGAGAGGCCGCCGCCCTGCTTGTTGATGCCCTTGTTGTTGGTCAGCTTGCCGCCGACCTTGACCGTGGTGAAAATCTGCGGGCCTTCGATGCGGTCCACTTCGAGCACCAGGCGACCGTCGTCCAGCAACAGGGTGTCGCCGGCCTCGAGGTCGTCGGCCAGCTCCTTGTAATCGCAGCCGACGCGTTCGCTGTCGCCGGCATCGCGATCCAGCGATACGTCCAGCACGAAAGGCTGGCCCTTTTCGAGCTTGACGCCACCTTCGGCGGCAAAGCGGGCGATACGGATCTTGGGACCCTGGAGGTCGCCCAGTGCAGCCACCGCGCGGCCGTGACGATCCGCTGCCTCGCGAACGGCCTTGAGTCGGCGGCGGTGGTCTTCCGGATTTCCGTGGGAGAAGTTCAAGCGAACGACGTCGACCCCGGCTTCGATAATGGCATCCAATACTCCCTCGCGATCCGTAGCGGGACCCAGGGTGGCGACGATCTTGGTGCGGCGAATCGGACCGTGAAACGCGTGCTGCATGGAAATTCTCCTGGCAACTGAATGAGTCGTCCCGCCGCGCTGAAAAGTCATGGTTCGAGTCGCGACGATGACATGTGGTTATTTTACAACAAGGAGCCCGTCTTGTCCGAAGCGCTGTTGCTGCCTGTCATTGCTTGTCATCCCCGCTAGATAGAGCCACATACACCGGCTGCCGGGATGGCTGACGTTTCAACCGAACGTCTGCCTCGGAGTCGGATGGCGAATGGATCGCCACCAGCGTCCGAGGGCTGTTGCCGTTTCAGCCTAGAGGCCTTTCGCGACGATGACGTTACGGATTCGAGTGTAGCGCGCAAGCGCCGGGCGCGACATGGACGAAAAGTCCCACAAACCCGAGACGACGCGACGGCGCGACTTGGAATTCATCCTGTCAGCCCCATTGTGAATGGCCATTGACATCGCACCGTCAATGTTGGTCAAAGTCAAGCTACGGCTGGCGCCATGGGAAAGGCTAGGGTAGGGTAGGCGGATTTTCCGGTCGGCCCCACTCCCTGCCATCGAGCACGCCATCGGCTGGGACCGCCGCTATATATAAAGAAGCAGGAGCGCTATGGGCAAGTCACTGGTTATCGTCGAGTCGCCGGCCAAGGCCAAGACCATCAACAAGTATCTCGGCAACGATTTCGTGGTGAAATCGAGTGTCGGGCATATTCGTGATCTGCCGACCAGCGGTTCTTCCAAGCAGGCCAGCGATCCCAAGGAGCGCGCGAAGCAGGCGGCGATCACCCGCAAGATGTCGCCGGAAGAGAAGGCAGAGTACAAGAAGCAGAAGCAGTGGGATCAACTGGTTCGGCGCATGGGTATCGACCCCGAACATGGCTGGCGGGCCCATTACGAGATCCTGCCGGGCAAGGAGAAGGTGGTCGAGGAGCTCAAGAGGCTGGCCGACAAGAGCGATACCATCTATCTCGCGACCGATCTGGACCGTGAGGGAGAGGCGATCGCCTGGCACTTGAAGGAGACCATCGGCGGCGACGACTCGCGCTACAAGCGCGTGGTGTTCAACGAAATCACCAAGAATGCCATCCAGGAAGCCTTCAAGCAGCCCGGCACGCTCAATATCGCCCGAGTCGAGGCGCAGCAGAGCCGCCGCTTTCTGGATCGCGTGGTCGGCTTCATGGTCTCGCCTTTGCTGTGGAGCAAGGTGGCTCGTGGCCTCTCCGCCGGCCGTGTGCAGTCGGTGGCCGTACGGCTGATCGTCGATCGTGAGCGCGCTATCCGGGCATTCAACCCGGAAGAATTCTGGGACGTCCACGCCGATCTCGTCACCGCCGACGGCGAGCCGATCCGCTTCGAGGTGGTCCGCGAGAATGGCGAGACTTTCCGCCCGACTTCCGAGAAAGAGACCCTCGATCGCATCGCGCCGTTGCGGCAGGACACGCTGGACGTGACCAGCCGCGAAACCAGGCCGACCAGCTCCAAGCCCAATGCGCCGTTCATTACCTCGACGCTGCAGCAGGCCGCCAGCGGTCGACTGGGTTACTCCGTCAAGAAGACGATGACGCTGGCCCAGCGGCTCTACGAGGGCGGTTACATCACCTACATGCGTACCGACTCCACCAACCTGTCCCAGGATGCAGTCGAAGGCGTGCGCGATTACATTCAGTCGGAGTTCGGTGACCGCTACCTGCCGGAAGCGCCAAATCGCTACTCGAGCAAGCAGAACGCTCAGGAAGCGCACGAGGCCATTCGCCCTTCCAACGTCAAGCAGCGGGCCGACGATCTGCCCGTCGAGCGCGACGCCCAGCGGCTGTACGAGCTGATCTGGCGCCAGTTCGTCGCCTGCCAGATGGTGCCGGCGGAATATCTCGCTACCACGCTGACCATCGAAACGGCCGGTTTCGAGCTCAAGGCCCGTGGCCGGGTGCTCAAGTTCGACGGTTATACCCGTGTGATGAAGCCGCTGGCCAAGAAGGACGAGCAGGCGCAACTACCCGATATCGGCGAAGGCGCGACGCTCCAGGTCGAACAGATCGACCCGCAGCAGCATTTCACCAAGCCGCCGGCGCGCTACACCGAGGCAAGCCTGGTCAAGGAACTGGAAAAGCGGGGAATCGGGCGCCCATCGACCTATGCGGCGATCATCTCCACCATTCAGGATCGCGGCTACGCCAAGCTGGACAACCGGCGTTTCTACGCGGAAAAGCTCGGCGAGATCGTGACCGATCGCCTGGTGGAATCGTTCAATGACCTGCTGGACTATGGCTTCACTGCCCGCATGGAGGATCGGCTCGACGAGGTCGCCGAGGGCCATGAGCAGTGGCAGAAGCTGCTCGATGCCTTCTATGCCGATTTCAAGCAGAAGCTGGAGCGTGCCGAAGGCGAGGATGGCATGCGACCCAACGAGCCCATCGAGACCGACATCGCGTGCCCGACCTGTGGCCGCCCGATGCAGATTCGCATCGCGTCGACCGGCGTGTTCCTGGGCTGTTCCGGCTACAACCTGCCGCCGAAGGAGCGCTGCAAGACGACCATCGATTTGATTCCGGGAGAGGAAGCGGTACCCGCGGATGCCGACGAGGCCGCCGAGACGGAAGCGTTGCGCGCCAAGCGTCGTAACCCGAACACCGGCACGGCGATGGACAGTTACCTGATCGATGAGGGTCGCAAGCTCTACATCAGCAACGATGACGACGGCTACTACGAAATCGAGCAGGGGCGTTTCCGGATCAAGGGCTACGATGGTCCCGTGATCGAATGTGACAAGTGCGGCTCCGAAATGCAGCTCAAGAGCGGCCGCTTCGGCAAGTATTTCGCCTGTACCAACGAGGGCTGCGGCAACACCCGCAAGCTGTTGAAGAGCGGCGAAGTCGCACCACCCAAGATGGATCCGATTCCGATGCCGGAGCTGGCCTGTCAGAAGGTCGACGATCACTACGTGCTGCGCGACGGTGCCAGCGGTCTGTTCCTGGCGGCCAGCCAGTTTCCCAAGAACCGGGAAACCCGTCCGCCGCTGGTCAAGGAGCTGAAGGCGCACGCCGACGCTCTGCCCGAGAAGTACCATTTTCTGCTTGAAGCGCCGAGCGAGGATCCTGACGGTCGGCCGGCTCAGATCCGCTTCTCGCGCAAGACCAAGAGCCAGTTCGTCATGACCGATGAAGAGGGCAAGGCAACCGGCTGGCGGGCCGTCTACGAAGATGGCCGCTGGCAGGTGGAGGACAAGCGCAAATGACTTCGGTGGCCCGTACCAATCAGCTGCTCTATCAGGCTGAATTGTTGCTGGCGGTCGAGCCGGGCAACGACGAGCACGCGACGGCGCGCCGCATGGCGCTGGAGGAGGCCGCGCTGGGCCAGTTGGAACTGGCGCTGGATTCCGTGCTGCGAGAAGTCACCGAGCATACCGATCTGCCCCACGACGGTTGGCGGGCGTGGCTGCGGGCGACGAATGTCAATGTGGCCGAGCTCGAACGGCTACGGGCCTTGTCCCGTGATCCTGAAAGCTGGCTGGGGACGCTGCTGGCGCGATTGCAGGCGCTGCACGGCGCCGACGGCGTGGCCCGCCGCGATGCACGGGCAGGGCTGATTGCCAGTGCCGGCGCCCCATCGCTGGGCGATACGCTGCGCTGGTGCCACCGTGAATTCAAGACGCTGCTGCCGGCACTGCGTGAAGGTAGCAGCGAGTGGTGACTGGCTCGGGGTAGACGTGTTAGCCTGAATCCAGACATCAACGACCGGGGCCCAGGCTCTGGTCGTTTTTTATTGGTCCCGTTCTTTTATTCGAGTCGTCACTCCATGAAAGAGAGTGACAAGAGAGGTGAGCCGTGTCCGATATCGCGATTCTGGAAATCGTCGAACTTGCCAACGGAGAAGTGGTGCTGCGACCGGCAGAGGCAACGGGTGAGCCGCTCGTCTCGATCCGCTTCTCC
The DNA here is from genome assembly GCF_001858555.1 of Salinicola sp. MIT1003. Classification (NCBI taxonomy): domain Bacteria; kingdom Pseudomonadati; phylum Pseudomonadota; class Gammaproteobacteria; order Oceanospirillales; family Halomonadaceae; genus Salinicola; species Salinicola sp. MIT1003. The sequence goes on along the minus strand of NZ_MCAP01000059.1, from coordinate 116,786 downwards.
GAAGAGGCCGTCGAGCTGTTGCGGCGCAGTCGCTTCGACGTGGCCCGCGAGATGCTCGACCATGCGATCACTCGAACCCATCTGTGGGAAGGTGATGAAGAAGATGCCGCCGAAGAAGCGCCGGCGACCGTTCACTAGCCGGCTCTGCGCCCTCTGGTCCGTGAGACGGTGACGCGATCCTGCCGCGACCGGGGGTGCTGACCGACGTGGACCGCCGTGTCCCTTACTGCATCAGGCCCGCTACCAGTGCCATGATCACGGCGATGACGGCCGATGTCAGTGCGGTCACCAACAGCACGCGACGCCGGGTGGCGCTGAAAGTGAAGAAGGTGATGAAAGCGATGGTCATCGCGAGCATCGAAATTGTCCAGGCGTAATTGGCCATAGAGCGGCTGGCTCCTGCATCGAGATTATGGGATTCGTCGACGGCGCATTATACAGATCGCGAGGGCCGCTGCGGCGCTTGCAAGTCTACGGGATTCACGCGGCGCACGATGATAACGCTTGCAAGGGTTTGCTCGTGTCAGGTCTGTTGACGAACCCTGGCGTAAGGCGGGCCGGTGGCGAGCCTTCACTTGCCAGTGACCAGTGACCGGTGCTGGGCGGCACCCAGCGCCGGCCTTGGCGAAGCCGAGAGCTGACGTCGGCGATCAGCGCAGCTTGGTCAGCCGCAATTCGGCCAGTTGAGCGGGCGGCAGGAAGGAGTCCGAGCGCGCCTCTTCCCAGTAGTTCCGGAAGACGGTGTGCTCGCTGTTGCCTTCGAGCAGTTCGTCCGGTTTCAGGAAAGTGAACAGCTTGTCGTAGGACTGGATCTCGTCGGCGGACACGCGCCGAATGATATGCTCAGGCCCCAGTTCCGCGGGATGTTGCAGGCCCGCGGCGGCGAGCATCTCGGCCAAGCCCTTGAGTGTGTTGTGGTGAAAGTTGTAGACCCGCTCGGATTTGTCGGCGACATCCAGGTGGCGGCTGCGCTTGGGATCCTGGGTCGCCACGCCGCTGGGGCACTTGTCGGAGTGGCAGTTGAGTGCCTGGATGCAGCCCAGCGAGAACATGAAGCCGCGTGCGGCGTTGCACCAATCGGCACCCAGCGCCAGGGTCCGGGCAATGTTGAATCCGGAAGTGATCTTGCCGGCGGCGCCGATCTTGATCTCTTCGCGCAATCCAGCGCCGACCAGGGTGTTGTGCACCAGCATCAGCGCTTCGGTCAGCGGCACGCCCAGACGGTTGATGAACTCCAGCGGTGCGGCTCCCGTTCCGCCTTCTCCACCGTCGACGACGATGAAGTCGGGGCGCTGGCCGGTCTCGCGCATGGCCTTGACCATGGCGAACCACTCCCAGGGATGGCCGATGGCCAGCTTGAAGCCGATGGGCTTGCCGCCGGACAGCTCGCGCAGGCGGCCGATGAAGGTCATCAGCTCCAGCGGCGTGGAGAAAGCGCTGTGGCCGGCAGGGGAGACCACGTCCTCGCCCATGGGCACCTCGCGCGCCTCGGCGATCTCGGCGGTGACCTTGGCTGCGGGAAGGATGCCGCCGTGGCCCGGCTTGGCGCCCTGCGACAGCTTGATCTCTATCATCTTGACCTGTTCGTCGCGCGCGTTGGCGGCGAAACGCTCTTCATTGAAGCTGCCGTCGTCGTGGCGACAACCGAAGTAGCCGGAGCCGATCTCCCAGACCAGATCTCCACCGTGAATCCGGTGATAGCGAGAAATCGAGCCTTCGCCGGTGTCGTGATAGAACTTGCCTTTGCGAGCGCCGGCGTTGAGCGCTTCGATGGCATTGCCGGACAACGAGCCGAAACTCATGGCCGACACATTGAACACGCTGGCGGAGTAAGGTTGGCTGCAGAGACTACCGCCGATCTGGACCCGGAAGCCGCTGTCGTCGATATGGGTCGGTTGCAGTGAATGGTTGATCCACTCGTGGCCGGGCGCATACATGTCGATCAAGGAACCGAAGGGTTTCTTGTCGCTCTCGTTCTTGGCCCGCTGGTAGACGACGGCGCGCTGTTCCCGGGAGAACGGACGCTCGTCGAGGTCGGACTGGATGAAGTATTGACGAATCTCCGGCCCGATCGACTCGAGGATATAGCGACAGTGCGCCAGAATGGGATAGTTGCGGCTGACGGTGCGGTGCTTTTGACGGATATCGTGAATCCCGAGCCAGGACAGGCCGCCGAAGATGACCACGCCCCACCACCAGTATGAGGATGAGGCAAGCCCGACGAGGGAAACGGCCAGCAGGCAAAGGCTGGCGATGAAAACGGCATTACGTGACGGTAGACGAGAAAGGCCAGTAGCGTAGCTCATGCAAACATCGGCTCCAGAAAGGTGAAATCGCGGCGGGCTGGGGCTGCCGCGACCGCCAAGGATAGCGCAACGCCTTGCGTTGCGGCCAATGTCACGCGGGACTACGTTGAGGCATCGTCACTACGTTGAGGCAGTTGCGTCCATGTCTCGCGCCGGGAGAACGGGAGTGGATGTCGAGTCGCCGCGTGCCGGCATGCCGGTTTTTCGCTCATTCAATGCAAGGAATGCTTGAACTTGCGACATCATCGATCGTTTTTACGTCTGCGACTGGTCCTGCTCGTGCTGCATGGCTATGTCGGCTGGCGCCTGCTGCCCGAACTTTCGCTGGGCATCTGGAGCAACGTCGTCGGGGCCGGTTACCTGCTGACCAGTGCGCTGCTGATGCCCTGGGTGATCCGGGTAACCTGGCTCAACGGTCGCTGGTTCGCCTGGCCGGTCGCCGTTATGACGGGGGTGTTCTCCTTTCTGCTGCTGTTCACGTTGGCCCGGGACATTCTGCTCGCGACATGGCACGTGGCGACTGCGCCGACGGCCTTGCTGGTCACCGGTAGCGCCTGGGGCGTGCTGATCGCATCGTCCGTGCTGTCGATCTATGCGGTGTGGCAGGCGAGAAGAGTGCCACGGGTCGTCGACGTGTCGGTGCCGCTGGTCGGGCTGCCGGCTGCGCTGGAGGGGCTGAGGACCGTTCAGTTGAGCGACTTGCATATCGGCCCGACGATCAAGCGCCAGCACTTGCAGCGCATCGTCGAACGGGTCAATTCGCTGACCCCGGATCTGGTCGCGATAACCGGTGATCTGACCGATGGCCGCGTCGCGGAGCTGGAAGAAGACCTGGCGCCGTTGGCGAACTTGAGAGCTCGCCATGGCGCATTCTGCGTGACCGGCAATCACGAGTACTACAGCGAGGCCGAGGCGTGGGTCGCCGCCTTTGAACGTCTGGGCATGCGCGTGCTGATCAACGAGTGCGACCCTGTCGAGCATGACGGGGCGGTACTGGCCGTTGCCGGCATTACCGATCTGTCGGCGGGGTACTACGTCCCGGCGCATCGCAGCGACCCGGTGCTGGCTGCCCGTGACATACCGCCGGGAGCGACGCGCCTGCTGCTCGCGCATCAGCCCAATTCCGCGCCCGTGGCGGCAGAGGCCGGGTTCGACCTGCAGCTTTCCGGCCATACTCACGGCGGGCAGATATGGCCCTGGAGCCTACTGGCGCGTCGTGCCAACCGCTTTCTGGCCGGGCTGGGCAAGGAGGGGCGGATGTGGGTCTATACCAGCCGGGGTACTGGCTACTGGGGGCCGCCGATGCGTTTTGGCGCGCCCGCCGAGATCACCCGGATTTGGCTGCGCCGGGCAGACTGAAGAGCCACGAGCCACGAGCCACGAGCCACGAGCCACGAGCCACGAGCCACGGCGGCGTCGGGCCGCTGTAAAAAAGAACGCCAGCGACGATGTCGCTGACGTTTTCGTGAAGTAGCCGCAGTCTAATTTTTTCGCAGCTCAGGCCGCCTTGGCTTTGCGGTTGAGGATATCCAGCAGCGTGTCGATGCGCTGGAAGCGATCTTCTTCCTTTTCCATGTCGCCGTGGAAGCGCAGCGTGTCGGCGCCGTCGAGCTTGTACTCCGCCGGCTGGCGCTGGATCAGTTCGACCAGCGTCATCGGGTCGACCTGCGGGTCGGGGCCGAAGATCACCCGGCCGCGTTCGGCTCCGGCTTCCAGCTTGGCGATACCGAGGCGCTCGGCACGCTGGCGCAGCCTCGTCTGGCGGAACAGTGTCTTGAGCGGCGCCGGTAGCAGGCCGAAGCGGTCGATCATCTCTACCTGCAGTTCCTTCAGCGCTCCCTCGTCGGCTGCGCTGCTGATGCGCTTGTACATGATCAGGCGCTGCTGAACGTCGGGCAGGTAGTCGTTGGGAATCAGCGCCGGCAGGTTGAGGCTGATTTCCGTGCCCTCATCGAGCGGGGCTTCGATATTGGGCGTCTTGCCGGCGCGAATCGCCTTGACCGCACGATCGAGCATCTGCATGTAGAGGCTGTAGCCGATGGTTTCCATCTGGCCGCTCTGCTCGTCGCCGAGCAGTTCGCCCGCGCCGCGGATTTCCATGTCGTGGCTGGCGAGCGTGAAGCCGGCGCCGAGATCGTCGCTTTGGCTGATTGCCTCGAGCCGCTTGATCGCATCCTTGGTCATCGCCTTGGGCGGCGGCGTCAGCAGGTAGGCATAGGCCTGATGGTGGCTGCGTCCGACCCGGCCGCGCAGCTGATGCAGCTGGGCCAGGCCGAACTTGTCGGCGCGCTCGATGATGATGGTGTTGGCGCTGGGCACGTCGATGCCGGTCTCGATGATGGTCGAGCAGACCAGCACGTTGAAGCGCTTGTGGTAGAAGTCCGACATTACCCGTTCGAGGGCGCGCTCCGGCAACTGGCCGTGAGCCACGCCGACGCGGGCTTCCGGCACCAGCTCGCGGATCTTTTCGGCACTGGCTTCGATCGTCTTGACCTCGTTGTGAAGGAAGTAGACCTGGCCGCCGCGAAGCACCTCGCGCAGGATCGCCTCCTTGACCACCGGCTCGTTGCGCTGCTGCACGAACGTCTTGACCGAGAGGCGTCGTGCCGGGGGCGTGGCGATGATCGACAGATCGCGAATGCCGTTCATGGCCATGTTGAGCGTGCGCGGAATGGGTGTCGCGGTCAGCGTGAGAATATCCACCTCGGCGCGCATCTGCTTGAGGCGCTCTTTCTGAGCGACGCCGAACCGATGCTCCTCGTCGATGATCATCAGGCCCAGGTTGGAGAATTTGACCGACTTGGAGAGCAGCTTGTGGGTGCCGATGACGATGTCGGCGCGGCCTTCTTCGATGCGCTTCAGGGCATCGCCTTCCCCCTTGCCGCCAGTGAAGCGCGAGAGCATCTCGATCTGCGCGGCAGTATCGGCGAAGCGGTCGCGGAAGTTGTCGTAGTGCTGCTGGGCCAGCAGCGTGGTAGGCACGAGTACCACTACCTGGCGGCCGGAACTGACGGCCAGGAACGCGGCGCGCATGGCGACTTCGGTCTTGCCGAAACCGACATCGCCGCAGACGACGCGATCCATTGGCCGCGGCGCGGTCATGTCGGCGATCACCGCCTCGATGGCGGCGTGCTGGTCAGGGGTTTCCTCGAACGGGAAGCTCGCCGCGAAGCGCAGATATTCCTCGCCGGGCATGTCGCTGACGAAACCTTCCCTGGCCTCGCGCCGCGCATAGATGTCGAGCAGCTCGGCAGCGGTGTCGCGGACTTTCTCGGCCGCCTTGCGCTTGGCTTTGTCCCAGGTGTCCGAGCCCAGCTTGTGCAAGGGGGCGAGTTCGTCGGTAGCGCCGGCGTAGCGCGAGATGAGCTGAAGATTGTCGACCGGCACGTAGAGCTTGGCGCCGCCGGCATACTCCAGCGCCAGGAATTCGGCTGCCTGACCGCCGGCGGTAAGCATCTCCAGGCCCAGGTAACGCCCCACGCCGTGATGCTGATGCACCACGGGCGCACCGGGGCGCAGCTCGGAGAGGTGGCGCACGGCCAGCTCGTTGTCGTCGGTTGCCTTGGCGCGGCGGCGCGTCTGGCGCACGACTTCGCCGTAGAGCTCGGTTTCGGTGATGACCGCGATAGCGGGATCGCCCAGCCAGAGACCTTCGTCCAGCGCCCCCTCGGCAATCGCGAGCGGCTGGTTGCCATCCAGGAAGTTCTGCCAGCCATCGATATGGGGGATATCCCGATGCAGCGGCGCGAGTGCCTCATCCAGCGCTTCGCGGCGCCCGCGGGACTCGGCGACGAACAGAATGCGCAGATCACGATGAGCATCGAGAAACGCCTCCAGCGTCGCCAGCGGGTGCTGGGCGCGGGCATTGATCGCGACTGCCGGCGGTGATTGGGTCGCGCTGGCGATGGCGTGGCGTGAGGCCGAGTCGGTCACGAATTCGAGACGGGGGTGCTGTTTGATCGCGGCGAAGACTTCGGCCGCGGGTACGAACGCCTTCGCCGGGGGCAGCAGCGGGCGAGTCGGGTCGACGCCGAGATTCTCGTAGCGACCTTCGATCGAGAGCCAGTGATGTTCGGCAGCTTCGAAAACGTCGGGCAGCAGCGCAATGCGCGTCTGTTCCGCCAGATGTTCGAACAGCGTGGCGGTCTCCTCGAAGAACAGCGGCAGGTACTGTTCGAGGCCGGGAGAGGGAATGCCCTTGATCGCATCCACATAGAGCGGGCACTGCCGCGGATCGACGTCGAAGAGGGTTTCGAACCCTTCCCGGAAACAGGCGATCGCCGAGCGCGACAACGAGTACTCGTGCGCCGGCAACAGGTCGATGCGCTCGATCTTGTCCTGCGTGCGCTGGGTATCCGGATCGAAGCGCCGCAGCGTGTCGATCTCGTCGTCGAACAGGTCGATGCGCAGCGGGGCGTCAGTGCCCATGGGGAACAGGTCGATCAGCGAGCCGCGCATGGCGTATTCGCCCGGCTCGTAGACGGTTTCAACCGCGCGATAGCCGGCCCGCGACAGGCGCTCGCGAAAACTTTCCCGATCGAGCCGATCACCGGTCACCAGCGTCAGCACGCGCCCGGCCACGTAGTCGCGTGGCGGCAGTCGCTGCATCAGGGTATTGATCGATGCCAGCACGATCCCCTGGGTGCCTTCCTGCAGTTCCCGCAGCGTTCTCAGCCGTGCCGAGACGATGTCCTGGTGTGGCGAGAAGCTGTCGTAGGGCAGCGTTTCCCAGTCGGGAAACGGCATCACCGGCACGTCGGCATAGAAGCGCAGCGTGCTCTCGAGGCGCTGCGCGCTTGCCGTGTCCGGCGTCACCACCAGCAGTGGTGCATCGTCGGCCAGGCGCGCCAGCGTCAGCGCGGTAGCGCTTCCCTGGGGCAGTTGGCAATAGGTAGTTTCGCGCGTGCCGGTCGGCAGAGGCGGGGCGAGCGGTGTGAAATGCGACATGAGCCTTTCGGAGAACGAATTTACGTGCAGGGATGATAGCAGGCTGTCGCAATGGCGGGGGTGTCGAGCCGCATTTCTTGCCTCGAGTGCCGTTGTCGAACGTCAGGCATCGGCGGTGGCCCGTGTAGTGAAACTACAACATTTGCGACTACGCGGCGATTGCGGGGCGTTTCGTAGGATGCAGATAATACTCGGGTTTTTGGTCAGGCGGACGCTCTGAAGCGGTGTTGGCGACCACTGTGCGGACAGCGCCAGCGATCCGTTTGACCGACGCTGTCGATGCGCCAATTCGACCCCCCAATTCGATCAGAGAGAGGCCCGCTTGTGAGTCAGGAACAGCTCGATACCGTCTTCCAGGAGTGGCAGGACAACGAGGCTCGCGCGGAAGAGATGATTCCGCTTCTGGGCAAGCTCTATCGTCAGTACAACGTGATCCCTTCGCTGTTCGGGCGGTCGTTGATCAATCGTTCCGTGACGCGGATTCTCAAGAACCATCGTTATGTTCGCAAGGTCGAGGGAACCGAGCTTTCGGTCGCCGACACGCTGCCGATGGTGCGAGCCATGACTGAACTGAATCTGGGGCCGGCGCATATCGATATCGGCCGACTGGGCGTGGCGTTCAAGCACTCCGGCGAAAGCGATGTCGTGGCGTTTCTCGAGCGCGAGCTGGCCGACATCGTGGGTGCTCACGACGGCAGCGGCATGGGCGGGGAGCCTCAGGATGTCGTGCTCTACGGCTTCGGTCGCATCGGGCGCATTCTGGCGCGCATCCTGATCGAGAAGGCCGGTGGCGGTAACCTGCTTCGGCTGCGTGCCATCGTCGTTCGCGGCAGTGGTGACGATCTCGAGAAGCGGGCCAGCCTGCTGCGTCGCGATTCCGTCCATGGGCCGTTCTCCGGCTCGATCGACATCGATCACGAAAACCATGCGCTGATCGCCAACGGTCACTACATCCGCATGATCTATGCCGATTCGCCGGCCGAGATCGATTACACCGTCTACGGCATCGACAACGCCATCGTCGTCGACAACACCGGCAAATGGCGCGATCGCGAGGGGCTGGCTCAGCACCTGCAATCCAAGGGGGTTGCCAAGGTGTTGCTGACGGCGCCGGGCAAGGGCGATCTCAAGAATATCGTCCACGGTATCAATCATCAGACCATCGGCGAGGAAGACCGTATCGTCTCTGCGGCTTCATGCACCACCAATGCCATCGTGCCGGTGCTCAAGGCCATCGACGACGAATACGGGATCGTCCATGGCCATGTCGAGACCGTCCACTCCTACACCAACGATCAGAACCTGATCGACAACTACCACAAGGGCGATCGCCGCGGACGCAGTGCGCCGCTCAACATGGTGTTGACGGAAACCGGCGCGGCCAAGGCGGTAGCCAAGGCGCTGCCGGCGCTTTCCGGCAAATTGACCGGCAATGCGATCCGCGTGCCGACGCCCAATGTCTCGATGGCGATCCTCAACCTGTCGCTGGAGAAAGAGACAGACCGCACGGCGCTCAACGAGTATCTGCGCCAGATGGCGCTGCATTCACCGATGCACAAGCAGATCGACTATGTCGATTCGCCGGAAGTGGTGTCGTCGGACTTCGTCGGCAACCGCCATGCAGGGATCCTGGATGCCAAGGCAACCATCGCCGACGGCAAGCAGGCGGTGCTCTACGTCTGGTACGACAACGAGTTCGGGTATAGCTGTCAGGTGGTGAGAATCCTGCAGTACATGTCCCGCGTCTGTCACCGGTACTTGCCGGCCACGCCCTGATTCGTCCATTGAACTTTAGTCTAAAAAGTCTCGGCGCTGCCGAGACTTTTTCGTTGTCCGGCGGCCGGGTCGGCGTGCCGGCGAGTAGTCTTCGGGGGCCGGCATCATTATAATGGTGCGCGTTTTTCGGCGTGGTCCATCGAAGTCATGGGCCATGGAAGTCACCCTTTCTGATAAGAAAAGCATTCGGATTCCGTGACGTCACCTTCCTGTTCTTCCTGAGCCTTGCTGCGGGAGTCGGACATGCCTGGCGTCCGTCGAACCTTTTTCCTTATCGACATCAGATTCGACAACTGGGCGAGACTATGATCGAAGTCAAACGAGGCCTGGACCTTCCCGTTGCCGGGGCGCCGGAGCAGCGTATCGACGACGGGCGCGCCGTGCGCCATGTCGCGCTGCTCGGGTCCGACTATGTCGGCATGAAGCCGACCATGGAGGTCCGTGAAGGCGATCGCGTGAAGCGGGGCCAGGTGTTGTTCACCGACAAGAAAGTGGCCGGGGTTCGCTATACAGCTCCCGGCGCCGGCGAGGTGGTCGCGATCAACCGGGGCGAGAAGCGTCGCCTGCTGTCGGTGGTCATCAAGCTCGACGAGGAAGAGCAGAGCGAAACCTTCACGGCCCATGGCGTGGATGGGTTGGCGTCGCTTTCACGGTCGCAGGTGGTCGATCAACTGGTCGAGTCCGGCTTGTGGACGGCGCTGAGAACGCGGCCCTTTTCCCGCGTGCCGGAACTCGGCGCGGTGCCGGCCGACATCTTCGTGACGGCCATCGACACGCATCCGCTGTCGGCCGATCCCAAGGTGATCATCGACGCCGATAGCGACGCCTTCCGCCAGGGGCTGCAGGTCATCCGTCACCTGACGCCCGGCCGGGTCTTCGTGACTCGCCGTGGCAACGCGACGCTACCGGGCGATGATCTGGAGGGCGTTCAGGCCGAGGGCTTCGAGGGGCTCCATCCGGCAGGCCTGGTGGGTACGCATATCCACTATCTCTCGCCGGTCGGGCTGCAGCGTCAGGTATGGCATCTCGACTGTCAGGACGTGATCGCCATCGGCAAGCTGTTCGCCGAGGGGCGCTTCGATCCGACCCGCGTGGTCGCCATCGGCGGGCCGCGAGCCAAGAATCCGCGCCTGGTCCGCACCCGTCTGGGGGCCAGCAGCGAAGAGCTGCTCGAAGGCGAGATCGAGAAACCGGAAGATACCCGCGTCATCTCCGGATCCATCTTCGGCGGTACGCAGTGCGAGGGAAGTCGCCAGTTCCTGGGGCGTTTCCACCGTCAGTTCTCGCTGCTGGAAGAGGGCAACAAGCGCGCCTTCATGGGCTGGCTGTCGCCCGGTCGCAACCGTCATTCGGTCATGGGTATCTACGTCTCCCAGTTCCTGGGACTGCCCAACTACGCACCCAATACGTCGACCAACGGATCCGAGCGTGCCATGGTGCCGATCGGCGCCTACGAGAAGGTCATGCCGCTGGATATCATGCCGACCCAGCTGCTGCGCTCGTTGATCGTCGGCGACATCGAATCGGCCATGCAGCTCGGCTGCCTGGAGCTGGATGAAGAAGACCTCTCGCTGTGCACCTACGTGTGCCCCGGCAAGTACGAGTACGGTCCCATCCTGCGCGACAACCTGACCATGATCGAGAAAGAGGCCTGATGATGGGGATTCGCAATACGCTCGACAAGCTGGAGCCTCATTTCGAGAAGGGCGGCAAGTACGAGAAGTTCTACGCGCTCTACGAGGCGGTCGATACGATCTTCTATTCGCCCCCCAGCGTCACCAAAAGCATGACTCACGTGCGCGACGGGATCGACCTGAAGCGCATCATGATCACGGTCTGGGCCTGTACGTTCCCGGCCATGTTCTTCGGCATGTACAACGCAGGCCTTCAGGCCAACCTGGCGATTGCCGATGGCTTCGGTGCGATCGCTGGCTGGCGTGAAGCGGTGACCATGGCGCTGGCGGGGAGTCATGACCCGGGCAGCATCTGGGCCAATTTCGTGCTGGGGGCGACCTACTTCCTGCCGATCTATCTGGTGACGTTCGTCGTGGGCGGCTTCTGGGAAGTCCTGTTCGCGGTCAAGCGTGGCCATGAAGTCAACGAAGGCTTCTTCGTGACGTCGGTGCTGTTCGCGCTGACGCTGCCGGCGACCATCCCGCTGTGGCAGGTGGCGCTCGGCATTACCTTCGGCGTGGTGATCGGCAAGGAAATCTTCGGCGGAACCGGCAAGAATTTCCTCAACCCGGCACTGACCGGCCGTGCTTTCCTCTATTTCGCGTATCCGGCCCAGATCTCCGGTGATAGCGTATGGGTCCCGGCCGATGGCTATACCGGTGCCACGGCGCTGTCCAACGCCGCGCTCAACGGCATGGAAGGCCTGCATCAGCAGTACAGCTGGTGGGATGCCTTCTTCGGCTTCATCCAGGGGTCCGTGGGGGAAACCTCGACGCTGGCGATCCTGATCGGTGCGGCGATACTGCTGCTGACGCGCATCGCTTCCTGGCGCATCATGGCGGGTGTCATGATCGGCATGATCCTGACCGCATCGCTGTTCAACGCTATCGGTTCCGACAGCAACCCGATGTTCGCGATGCCGTGGTACTGGCATCTGGTACTGGGTGGCTTCGCCTTCGGCATGGTGTTCATGGCAACCGATCCCGTATCGGCGTCGATGACCAATAACGGCAAGCTGATCTTCGGCGCGCTGATCGGTGTGATGACCGTGCTGATCCGTGTGGTCAACCCGGCCTTCCCCGAGGGCATCATGCTGGCAATCCTGTTTGCCAACCTGTTCGCGCCATTGATCGATCACATTTTCGTACAGGCGAATATCAAGCGGCGCCAAAAGCGGCTTTCAGCGCTGGCGTCCACCGAGAAGGAGGCTGTCTGATGGCGAGCAACAACTCGATCAAGAAGACGCTGATCGTCGCATTTTCCCTCTGCGTCATCTGCTCGGTGGTCGTCTCGTCCGCGGCCGTGGTGTTGAAGCCGAAGCAGTTGCAGAACCAGGCGCTGGACCGCAAGAGCAACATCCTGCAGGTGACCGAACTCTACAAGCCGGGCGATGATGTCGAAGAGAAGTACGCCGAGCTGATCACGCCACGCGTGGTCAACCTCGAAACCGGCGAGTATTCCGACGATCTGGATCCGAATACCTACGATCAGTTCGACGCCGCCAGAGATCCGGCAACGTCGCGCACGCTGTCGGGCGATGACGATATCGCGGGTATCGGGCGCCAGGAGAAGTTCTCCACCGTCTATCTGGTCGGTGATCCCGACGACCCAGATCAGATCGTCATGCCGATTCGCGGCCAGGGACTGTGGGGGCTGATGGAAGGCTTCTTGTCCGTGCGCGGCGATGGCAATACCATCGTGGGGCTTTCCTACTACGACCAGTCCGAAACCCCGGGCCTGGGCGGCGAGGTCGACAACCCGCGCTGGAAGGCGAAGTGGGATGGCAAAAAGATCTACGAGGATGGCGACTACCAGGATCCTCAGATCCAACTCGTGAAAGGCGGTGCCAGCGGCGAGTACGAAGTCGATGCGCTGTCGGGAGCCTCGCTTACCAGCCGAGGCGTCACCAACATGTTGCGGTTCTGGCTGAGTAACGAGGGCTATGCCCCGTACCTCGCCCGATTCCATGACGATTCCCAAGGAGGAGCGTGAAGATGGCTACGGACTCCGTAAAAGACGTCGTTCTGTCACCAGTCTTCAAGAACAACCCGATCGCCCTGCAGGTACTGGGGATCTGTTCTGCGCTGGCGGTGACCAACTCCATGAGCGTATCGCTGGTCATGGGGCTCGCGGTCATTGCCGTGACGGCCTTCTCCAGCATGTTCGTCTCGCTGATCCGCAATCACATTCCGTCGTCGATCCGCATCATCGTGCAGATGACGATCATCGCGTCGCTGGTCATCGTGGTCGATCAGGTGCTGCGTGCCTATGCCTATGACATGTCCAAGCAGCTGTCGGTGTTCGTCGGCCTGATCATCACCAACTGTATCGTCATGGGGCGCGCGGAAGCCTACGCCATGCAGAACGGCCCGGTCATGAGCTTTCTCGACGGCGTCGGCAACGGACTCGGCTATGCCGTCATCCTGCTGATCGTCGGCTTCGTTCGCGAGTTGCTGGGGTCGGGCAGCGTGTTTGGCCTGACCATCCTGCCGACGGTTCAGAACGGTGGCTGGTACGTGCCCAACGGCTTGATGCTGCTGCCGCCTTCGGCATTCTTCGTCATCGGCCTGCTGATCTGGGTGCTGCGTACACTCAATCCGGAGCAGGTCGAGAAGACGGAATACCGTATCGTTGCCAACAGCAAGGCCAAGATCAAGGAGACTGCCAATGTTTGAACACTATCTCAGCCTGTTCGTGAAGGCGGTCTTCGTCGAGAACATGGCCTTGGCATTCTTCCTGGGCATGTGTACGTTCCTGGCCGTCTCCAAGAAGATTTCTTCCGCCATCGGTCTGGGCATCGCCGTCGTCGTCGTCCTGACCATCACGGTGCCGGTCAATAACCTGATTCTCAATTACCTGCTCAAGGCGGGGGCATTGAGCTGGACCGGCCTCGAAGGTGCCGAGAACATCGACCTCAGCTTCCTGGGCCTTTTGAGCTATATCGGCGTCATCGCGGCGATCGTCCAGATCCTCGAGATGTTCCTCGACAAGTTCGTGCCGGCGCTCTACAACGCACTGGGCGTTTTCCTGCCGCTGATCACCGTCAACTGCGCCATCATGGGTGCCTCGCTGTTCATGGTTCAGCGTGACTACACCTTCGGCGAGTCGGTGATCTATGGTGCCGGCGCGGGTGCTGGCTGGGCGCTGGCGATCATGGCGCTCGCGGGTATCCGCGAAAAGCTCAAGTACAGTGATGTGCCCGGCAGTCTGCAGGGACTGGGGATCACGTTCATCACGGCCGGTCTGATGTCGTTGGGCTTCATGTCCTTCTCCGGCATCCAGCTTTGACGCCAGCAAGACCCGTGGCGTCCAGGCAACGACATCAACGCAACAAGGAAATAGGAACCCGACATGGTTGATACATCCATCATCGTGCTCGGCGTCGTCATGTTCACCGTGATCGTGCTGGGGCTGGTGGCGGTCATCCTGGCCGCGCGCAGCCGGCTGGTCAGCAGCGGTGACGTGGCGATCGAGATCAATGGCGACCCTGACAACACCGTGACGACACAGGCCGGGGGCAAGCTGCTTCAGACGCTGGCCGCCAACGGCATCTTTCTGTCGTCGGCCTGCGGCGGCGGCGGCTCCTGCGCGCAGTGCAAGTGCCAGGTGAGCGAAGGCGGCGGCTCCATCCTGCCGACCGAAGAGTCTCACTTCACTCTGCGCGAGAAGAAGGAAGGCTGGCGCCTTTCCTGCCAGGTGCCGGTCAAGCAGGACATGAAGATCCGTGTCCCGGATGAGGTCTTCGGCGTCAAGAAGTGGGAATGCGAGGTCATCGAGAATCCCAACGTCGCGACCTTCATCAAGGAGCTGAACCTGAAGCTGCCGGAAGGCGAAGAAGTGGCCTTCCGTGCCGGTGGCTACGTGCAGTTGGTGGCGCCGCCCTACGACGTGAAGTTCTCCGATTTCGATATCGAGGAGCAGTATCGCGGCGATTGGGAGAACTTCGGGCTGTTCAACCTCACGCACAAGAACGACGAAGAGGTGATTCGCGCCTACTCGATGGCGAACTATCCCGAAGAGAAAGGGATCCTCAAGTTCAACATCCGTATCGCGACGCCGCCCCCGAAATCCAGCCATCCGCCGGGGCTGATGTCGACCTACGTCTTCAGCCTGAAGCCGGGCGACAAGGTGACCGTCATGGGGCCGTTCGGTGAATTCTTCGCCAAGGATACCGACGCGGAGATGGTGTTCATCGGCGGCGGTGCGGGCATGGCGCCGATGCGCAGCCACATCTTCGATCAGCTCAAGCGACTGAAATCCACGCGCAAGATGTCGTTCTGGTACGGCGCACGCTCCTGGCGCGAGACGTTCTATAACGAAGAGTACGATCAGCTGGCCGAAGAGTTCGACAACTTCGAATGGCATCTGGCGCTCTCCGATCCGCAGCCGGAGGACAATTGGGAAGGGCCGACCGGGTTCATTCACAATGTGCTCTACGAGAACTATCTCAAGGATCACCCGGCGCCCGAAGACTGCGAGTACTACATGTGTGGGCCGCCGATGATGAATGCCTCGGTGATCAAGATGCTGACCGATATGGGCGTCGAGCCCGAAAACATCATGCTGGATGATTTCGGCGGATGATCCAACGGCTTGAGCGCCGAGTGACGGGGCCGATCCTTCTGGGGTTGGCCCTGTTGCTATTCGCACTGCTGGCCGGGTGCGAGCGCGAACCTCAATCCTACCGGCTGGAAGGGCCGATTTTCGGCACCGGATTTCACGTGACCTTCTACGGTGACTACGACGACGAACAGCTCGACAGGATCGAGCATTCGGTCAAGGATGCACTGCATCGCGTCGACCGCCTGATGTCGACCTACAAGCCCGATTCCGAGCTGTCACGCTTCAACCAGGCAGCAGTGGGCGAGCCGTTCGAGCTCTCCCCGGAGACGGCCGAAGTGATTCGGGAAGCGATCCGCGTGGGTGACATGTCCAGCGGCGCTTTCGATGTCACGGTCGGATCGGCCGTCAACCTCTGGGGCTTTGGCCCGGATAAGCACCCGGATCGCGTGCCCAGTGACGACGAGATCGCGGCAGCGCTGAAGGAAGTCGATTATCGGGCTCTCCAGCTCGATGGCGATACGCTGACCAAGACCAAGCCGGTCTACGTGGATCTTTCCGGTATTGCCAAAGGCTACGGTGTCGACGCGGTCGCCCGGGCGCTGGACGACCTGGGGGTGAGCCGATACCTGGTCGAGGTGGGCGGCGAAATTCGTACACGAGGCGACAAGCCCGGCGACCAGCCTTGGCGGATCGCGGTGGAAAAGCCGGTCTCGAACGAACGTAGCGTGCAGCGTATCATTGAGCTGGATGATTCGGCAGTGGCGACATCGGGTGACTATCGCAACTATTTCGAAAGCGATGGCAAGCGTTATTCGCACACCATCGATCCGCGGACTGGTCGCCCGATCACCCACCATCTGGTTTCCGTGACAGTGATCACGGCTGACTGCATGACCGCCGACGCCTTGGCGACAGCTATCGATGTGTTGGGCCCAGACGCTGGTTATGCCATGGCCGAGCGTGAAAACCTGGCGGTCTATCTCGTTGTCAAAACGCCGGAAGGCTTCGAAACGCGTGTATCCACGGCGTTTCAAAACTATCTCAAAGATTCGGAAGAGGAGAATCAGTCATGACGATCTGGATTCTGGCCTTCGCCATCATGCTGCTGTTGGTAGGTGGCATGGCGATTGGCGTCATCCTCGGACGCAAGCCCATTGCCGGTTCCTGCGGTGGCCTCAATACCCTCGGTCTCAAGAATGGATGCGAGATCTGCGGCGGCAACGACGAGGTCTGTGAAGAAGAGAGTCGCAAGAATGTCGCTGGTGCGCGCCGGCGCAGCGATGAAAATCGCGGCGCGGATCTGGGCTACAACGCCGTCAAGCGCTGAGTAGCGGCAGTATTGGGTTCGTTTGTCGGTCGCCACGATCCGATCAGGTCGTACCAGCCATCATGTAAGGAGTAGGCGAAGCAAATGGCAGTTCACAACTATGACGTCGTGGTCATCGGCTCGGGGCCCGCAGGCGAGAGTGCCGCGATCAATGCGGCGAAACATGGCAAGCGGGTTGCCATTGTCGAGCGGCAGTCGTCCGTCGGTGGCAACTGCACGCACTGGGGAACGATTCCTTCCAAGGCGCTGCGGCATCAGGTCAAGCAGATCATGCAGTTCAATACCAACCGCATGTTCCGTGATATCGGTGAGCCGCGCTGGTTTTCGTTCCCCAAGGTGCTCGAGCGTTCTCGCGTGACGATCGACCAGCAGGTCGAACTGCGTACCAAGTTTTACTCGCGTAATCGCATCGATCTGTTTTTCGGCGTGGCACGCTTTCGCGACGAACATACCGTCGTCGTGCGGGACAATCATGAAGGTGCGGAAGAGCTCAGCGCTCCTCAATTCGTGATCGCCACCGGATCACGGCCTTATCGTCCGGCCGACGTCAACTTTCGTCACCCGCGCATTTACTGCTCGGACACCATTCTCGGCCTGTCGCATACCCCGCGGACGCTGATCATCTATGGCGCCGGGGTAATCGGCTCGGAGTATGCTTCCATCTTCTCCGGCCTGGGCGTCAAGGTCGATCTTATCGACACCCGCGAGCGCTTGCTCTCCTTCCTCGATGACGAAATCAGCGATGCGCTCTCCTATGAGCTGCGCAACAACGGCGTGCTGATTCGTCACAACGAAGAGTACCGTAGCGTCGAGGGCGACGAGGCCGGCGTGGTGGTCAACCTGGAATCCGGCAAGCGGCTTCGTGCCGACGCCTTCCTCTGGGCCAACGGTCGTACCGGCAATACCGACGATCTGGGTCTCGAGAACATCGGTCTCGAGCCCAACGGCCGCGGTCAGTTGCAGGTCGACGGCCACTACCGCACCCAGATCCCGCACATCTACGCGGTGGGCGACGTGATCGGCTGGCCGAGCCTGGCGAGTGCGGCCTACGATCAGGGGCGTAGCGCCAGCGATGAATTTCTCGGCGAGGATTTCCGCTTCGTCGATGATATTCCCACCGGGATCTACACCATTCCCGAGATCAGTTCCGTGGGCAAGACCGAGCGGGAGCTGACCGAAGCCAAGGTGCCTTACGAGGTCGCCCAGGCCTTTTTCAAGGATACCGCACGCGCGCAGATTACCGGCGACACGGCGGGCATGCTCAAGATCCTGTTCCATCGCGAAACGCTGGAAATCCTGGGGATTCACTGCTTCGGCGACCAGGCCTCCGAGATCGTCCATATCGGCCAGGCGATCATGCAGCAGAAGGGCGAAGCCAATACGCTACGCTACTTCATCAATACCACATTCAATTATCCCACCATGGCTGAAGCCTACCGAATCGCTGCCCAGAACGGTTTGAACCGACTTTTCTGAGTGGCCGGCCTGATCGTCGTTCGCTCCTGAATTGCAGCCTTGTCATCGAGGCTTCGCGAGTCAGGGGCGACGGCGTTTCTGGTGGCTCGTTTCCTGCAGGGTAGGGGAACGCTGACAATCCGCGTTGCGCCACCTGGGGCTGGGTAGCGGTCAGGCTTGCGGATCGTTGCTGCCGCTGTCAGTGTCCTGCTCGCGCTGCTTGTCGAGCGCGATCTGCAGCGCCGGGTTGCGATAGCGGTAGACGCGCAAGCTTTTCAGGAAGACATCGTCCTCCAGTCGCTGATCGGAACGGCGTGCACGGGTTCGCGTTGCTGGCGGCCGTACCGGTGGATCGTTGAGATGTGGCATCTTCAGCGCCGGGTCCGGAATGAACAGCGGCAAGGGCAGGTTCATGGCGCGTCGCATTCGACCATCCGCCAGCGCTTCGCGGAAGAAGAGATTGGCCCGCATCACCGGTGCCTGCTGCTGGATCTGCGCCAGTGGCTCGCCATCTGGTATATCGGCGAGCTTGCGCAGCTGGATCTGAATGTGGGATGCCGACAGGTCCATCTGCTTCAATCTGGCTTCCGCGTCGGCCACGCTCATGCGCTTGATCGAGCGGCCGCTGGTATACCACGCCAGCCTGATCCGCGATAGCGGCGCGTCGGCAATGGGCACCTGACGCCAGCACTGCTTGAGATGGAGGCGGGCGAGCCCTTGGCCACGCAGATGATCATGCAGCACCGGGTGCCGGAAAGGCAGCACAGCCTTGGCCTCGGTGATGAGTCGAGGGGCGGATTGGCGAATGCGTTTCAGCGTTGCGGCGAATCGCGCCTTGCCGAGGTTGACCGTCTGGACGGCTTCCATGATCGCCGGCGTTGCGACGACCACACCAATGTAATTGCGCGTTTCGCGGCCGTCCTGTCCGTCCTGATACCAGAAGTCGGTCAGTGCGCGGCGTAGCCATTGCGCATCGACCGTCGTCTCGCCCAATGCCCAGGCGGGTGTCGGATTGTTGGCATAGAGCGTTGCCAGCTGTTCGACCGCCTCGATCAGACGATCGAAATCGGATTCCAGCTCGGCCAGCAAGCGATACTGCAGTTCCATGGAGCGTCTCCTGAAGACAGATATCGATTTATACCGTTATCTTTCTTGGTGCGTCTACCCATTGGCGATGTTTTCTTTCGCAAGCAAGGAAAAGAAGGGGCATGCAGAGAGAAGGTCGTCCAGAAAGAACGTCATTAGAGAGGACGAGCATTTAGAGGGAATGATCGTCTAGAAAATCGACCATCTTGCGCCGCTGCCATCGCCGGAACGATGGCAGCAGCGACGAACGCTATCAGCGATCGCGATAGCGGCGGGTCAGGTCGCCATAGGCGTCGATCCGTCGGTCACGCAGGTAGGGCCAGATGCGGCGAACATCTTCGCTGCGAAGCAGGTCGACCTCCACCAGCAGGTTCTGGCTTTCCTCGCCACCGTGAGCCAGCAGCTCGCCCTGGGGGCCGCAGACGAAACTGCCGCCCCAGAAGTCGATGCCTTTGCCGACGCCGGAGAGATCGGGCTCGTGGCCGACCCGGTTGGCGACAATGACCGGCAAGCCGTTGGCGACGCCATGCGAGCGCTGGATCAGGGTCCAGGCATCCTTCTGGCGCTGCTTTTCCGCCGTGTCGTCGGAAGGCGTCCAGCCGATGGCGGTGGGGTAAAGCAGAAGATCCGCGCCTGCCAATGCCATCAATCGAGCCGCTTCCGGATACCACTGATCCCAGCAGACCAGCACGCCGAGGCGGCCGACGGAGGTGTCGATCGGCTCGAAACCCTGCTTGGCGTCTTCGTCGCCAGGCGTGAAGTAGAACTTCTCGTAGAAGCCGGGATCGTCGGGGATGTGCATCTTGCGATAATGACCGACGCGGCCCCGGGCGCGGTCCAGCACGATGGCGGTGTTGTGGTAGAGCCCCGCGGCGCGGCGTTCGAAGATCGAGCCGACGATGACGATATCCAGCTCGCGGGCCAGGGTCGCGAGCCGTTGGCCGGTCGGGCCATCCAGGGGCTCGGCCAGGTCGAACAGTTCGGTATCTTCGCACTGGCAGAAGTAGTGCGTCGCGTGCAGTTCCTGCAGCAGTACCAGTTCGGCACCTTGGGCGGCGAGCTCGCGGATACCGGCTTCGCTCGCTTCGAGACTGCGCTGCTTGTCTGGCCAGGCTTGCTGCTGGACCAGGCCGACCTTTAGCGTTCTGGACATGATCTCTCCTTAACCTGTATTTCGAACCGGCTCTTTGACTCGGCTTCTCGCCTCAGGTTTCCACTCAGCCCAAGGATAGCGAGGGATCGAGCGATCCGCGCGGCAACTGCATGGTCAGGCAGTGAAGGCTGCCATGCTGACGGATGACGGCGCGACAGTCGATCGGTATCACGTCGCGGCCGGGGAAGGCGCCGTCGATGACCTTGAGTGCCTGGAAATCCGCGGCATCGCCATAGGTCGGAACCAGGACGGCGCCGTTGATGATCAGGAAGTTGGCGTACGTTGCCGGCAAGCGGTGGCCGTCGTCCGGATCGAAGCAGGGCTTGGGCCAGGGGAGTGCCAGCAGGCGATAGGGCGAGCCGTCCTCGCGGCGGAGCGCCTTGAGTTCGTTCTCCATCGCCGCCAAGGCCTCGTAATGCGGATCCCGGGGATCGTCGCAACGCACGTAGGCGATCGTCGCCGGGTCGCAGAAGCGCGCCAGGGTGTCGATATGGCTATCGGTATCGTCGCCTTCGAGATGCCCGTTCTCGAGCCATAGCACGCGGGAGACGCCGAGCTGCTCGCCCAGGCAGGTCTCGATGGCGTCGCGGTCGAGGTCCGGGTTGCGATTGGGATTGAGCAGGCAGGCGCTGGTGGTGAGTAGCGTGCCCTCGCCATCGGTGTCGATGCCGCCGCCTTCGAGTACCAGCGTCTGCGATTCGACCGGTGCCGCGAATACCTGTCGGGATGCCAGCGCCCGAGTCAAGGCATCGTCCCGTTCGGCGGCGAACTTGCCACCCCAGCCGGTGAAGACGTAATCGAGCAACGTCAGGCGACCATCGCGTTCGACGGCGATCGGGCCGTGATCCCGGGCCCAGGTGTCGTCGCTCGGAGCCTCCACGAGATGCCAGCGCCGGGCGTCGATGCCCAGCGCGGTGAAACGCGCCGCCAGGCGTTCGCGCTGAGGCTCGTCGTGCACGACGACCAGCACCGGCTGATAGCGAGTGATGGCTACGACCATCGCTTCCAGCGTTGCCTCGATATGCTCGAGCAACGGTGCCCAATCGCTGGTCGGGGTCGGCCAGGTCAGTTGAATGGCATCCTGGGGGTGCCACTCGGGGAACAGACGCAGGGTCATGGTGTCTCCATTGCGCATAAGGGCCGATGTGCGTCAGAGCCGATGTAGAGGACGCGGCATTGTAGAGCCTGATCGCGGCGATGCAAGCAGGAGTCGCGCGTCGTCTCGACGCGGCGACGACGGCGCTCGCTACCGCTTTCCGGTGAGCGCCAGTGTAGCGTGGGCGACGCCGCTGGCAAGCCGAAGGTCGCCCGACAAACTGGCGTTTTCGGGAACCGACAAAACCCGTAACATGAGCCGCTGCTGACAAGGAATCCAACCTGATGCTCGACCGTTTACCCTTTCTGGTGGGCCTGAGATACGTCCGGGCCAAACGACGTAACCACTTCATTTCCTTCATATCGCTCACCTCGATGCTTGGCCTGGCCCTGGGGGTCGCTGTCCTTATCCTGGTGCTGTCGGTCATGAACGGCTTCGATCACGAACTGCGTACCCGCGTACTCGGCATGGTGCCGCATACCCGCATCGAACAGCAGGGCGGCATGCAGGACTGGAAAGCGCTGGCCGAGAAGGTCGACCAGCATCGGAATGTCGTCGCCTCGGCCCCCTACGTGCAGCAGCAGGGCATGTTCTCGGCCAGCGGACGCACCCAGGGCGCCATGGTCACCGGGGTTCAGCCGGAATACGAGCGTGACGTCTCGATCATCGATCAGCACATGCAGACCGGCTCGCTCGACGATCTCTCGGCCGGCAGCTGGCATGTCGTGCTCGGCTCGCTGCTGGCGCGCAATCTCGGGGTCGGCGTGGGTGACCGGGTGACGCTGCTGGTGCCGGAGGCATCGATCACACCGGGTGGCGTGTTTCCGCGTCTGAAGCGCTTCACCGTCAGCGGGATCTTCAAGGTCGGTGCCGACCTGGATGCCAATCTCGCCTATGCCAATATCGAGGACATGCAGACACTCGCCCGCCTCGGCGACAAGGTCGATGGATTGCGTCTGGAGCTGGATGACCTGTTCAAGGCCGGGCCGGTGACACGGGACATCGTCTCGAATCTGGGTGCCGGTTATCGAGGCATGGACTGGACCTATACCCATGGCAACCTGTTCCAGGCGATCCAGATGGAGAAGCACATGATCGGTCTGTTGCTGATGGTGATCGTCGCGGTGGCGGCGTTCAACATCGTCTCGACGCTGGTCATGGTGGTTACCGACAAGCATGCGGACATCGCCATCCTGCGCACCATCGGCGCCAAGCCGAAGTCGATCATGGGAATCTTCGTCGTGCAGGGGCTGGCGATCGGCATCATCGGTATCGTGATCGGGGTGATTGCCGGCGTGATCCTGGCGCTGACGGTGTCCGACATCATTGCCTGGTTCCAGGCCGTCACCGGTATCCAGTTCCTCGATCCCAACGTCTATTTCATTAGCTACCTGCCGTCGCGGCTCGAGATGAGCGACCTGGGCGTGATCGTCTCCAGCGCTTTCGGACTGACCTTCCTGTCGACGCTCTATCCGGCCTGGCGAGCGGCACGTATCCAGCCGGCAGAGGTACTGCGTTATGAGTGAAGCCAATTTCCGGTCATCGTCTGCCAGCGGAGGCAACATCATGCTCGACTGCCGCCAACTCACGCGAACCTACAGCGAAGGCCCGCAGGATCTCACCGTGCTGGATCACCTGGACCTGCAGGTAAGAGCCGGAGAGAGAGTGGCCGTCGTCGGGAGTTCCGGCTCCGGTAAGACCACGCTGCTCAACTTGCTGGGCGGCCTGGATCGGCCCAATGGAGGCGAGGTCGTCATCGGCGGGCAATCGCTGGCGGGGCTGAATGAGTCGGCGCTGGGCAGCTTTCGTAACCGTTATATCGGTTTCGTCTATCAGTTCCACCATCTGCTGGCGGAGTTCACCGCGGCGGAAAACGTCGCTCTGCCGCTGATCATTCGCGGGCAGAGCCGGAAGGTCGCCGTGGAGAAGGCCCAGAAGCTGCTGGACCGGGTCGGCATGGCGCCACGTGGTGCCCACAAGCCCGGTGAACTGTCGGGCGGGGAGCGCCAGCGCGTGGCCATCGCCAGGGCGCTGGTCACCGATCCCAGTCTGGTATTGATGGACGAGCCGACGGGAAATCTGGATCAGACTACCGCGGCCAACATCCTCGCGATGATGGACGAGCTGGCGGCGACCACCGACTGTGCGTTCGTGGTGGTGACCCACGACATGTCGCTGGCGGCGCACCAGGATCGCACCATGCGTCTGGACAAAGGCCGACTGACCGCCGTATGAGCTGACGCAGCGAGTTGTCGCATGGCCTAAAGCTGACGCCGCTCTGGACGATCAACAGTCCAGGGCGGCGTTTTTTTGCGTCAGTGCGAAATCGCCAGAGGGGCCGGAGGCCGAAACGGTCGGAAACGACAGTCGAGCCGGCCGTCGGTTGGGGCAGTCGGGTCAGTCGATGGCGAGTTTAATGTTGTTGCCGGCGCTGGCGGCGTTTCGCGCGTCGCCGCCAGCTGCGGTAGATCTGGAAGCGCCAGATGAGCCGTACCAGAACGTTGCTGACGAGGGCCAGCACCAGGCCAACGAGCACCGAGCCGACCGCCAGCGGCAGAACGATGTGCGCCATCTGTTCGGCGATCCACATCGTGGTGATGTGATCCGGCACCTTGCGGGCCGGGTAGTCCAGCACCCATGCCCCCACGCGGTAGTTGAAATAGAAGACTACCGGCATCGTCAGCGGATTGGTCAGCCAGACCAGGCTGACGGATAGCGGCAGGTTGCCGCGAAAGCAGTAGGCGCCAAAGGCGGCCAGCAGCATCTGGCACGGGATCGGCAGCATGGCGGCGAACAGGCCGACCATGCAGGCGTTGGCAACGCTATGACGAGATAGCACCCACATCGCCGGATCGCCCAGCATATGGTGCATGAAACGCAAAGAGCGAGTGCGCTGCAGCCTCTCCTGGCTGGGAATGTAGCGTTGTAACCATCGACGAGACATGAGGCCGCTCGCTGAACGAAGAAGGCCCATTATCCATACAACTTCAAGGCCCCGCCATGTTAAGTCCGCTTATCGGGAATGCCGACGTTGATAGCGACTGATGCCGCGAGTCGGGTCGCCGTGCTGGCGAGACGCCCCGGCTGGGCGATGCCACTGGCACTGGCGGCGCTAGCCGGCTCGTTCGTCGGGTATCGAAGCGGGGGTGGGGAGTCGCTGTTCGGAATCCTGTCTGTCACGACCGCCGCCTCGCTGCTGGCGGTTGCGCTGTGGCGACGCTCGCTGTGGGGCGCGCTGACGGTTCTGGCTTTCCTGAGCTGCGCGCATCAGGTTGGCCAGCAGCGTGCGGGAGAATTTCCGGCATCGCTCGCCGGCCACGACTTCAGGCTGACGGGCCGAATCCATGCGCTGGATGTCGATCCGCGTCGGACGCGCTTTCGCTTCGAGGTGGATTCCTGTCGCCCCAGGGCTTCCGGCGACGTCTGTCCTGCCAGCACCCAACTGCGGCTGTCCTGGTATAACGCGCCTGCGCTCCACGAGGGAGAGCGCTGGCAACTGACCGCCCGTCTGCGTCAGCCGCTGGGATTCGCCAATCCGGATACCTTCGATTACGGCGGTTGGCTCTGGCGCGAAGGGATACAGGCGCTGGGTTACGTCCGCGACGACTCGCCGAAGCGGATGGCCACTGCTCTTTTTTCTCTACGGCAGGCCGCCCTGGATCGACTGGACGACGCCGACATCTCGCCGCTGGGCAAACGCTGGCTGGCGGCCTTGACGCTGGGCGCCGGCGAGCGTCTCGACGACGGTGACTGGGACTTGCTGAACGCGACCGGCACGACCCACCTGATGGTCATCTCGGGGCTCCACATCGGTCTCGTGGCAGCGCTCTGCCTGTGGCTGTTGAGGCGCGTGGCGCGTCGGGTGCAGCCGTTGTCCTGGCGGATGACATCCTGGCCGTGGCTGGGAGCCGGGCTGGCGGCCTTCGCCTACGCGGGATTGGCGGGCTTCGAGCCACCGGCGGTACGGGCAGCGATCATGGCTGCAATCGGCCTGTGGGCGGCGAGCGGTCGTCATGCGCCCGGCTGGTGGCAGGCCTGGTGGCTGGCGCTGGGGCTCGTGGTGGTTGCCGACCCGCTGGCGCCGTGGCGTCCCGGGCTCTGGCTGTCGTTCGCGGCGGTTGCCGTGTTGATCCTCGCCTGGTCGGGCCGGCCCCGACCTTCGGGAGGGCGGGGGTGGTGTCTCGCGCTGCTGCGCAGTCAGTGGCTGCTGGCCCCGATCATGGCAGCGGCGGTATTGCTCGCCTTCGGACGGTTGTCGCCGCTGGCGCCGTTGATCAACCTGGTCGCGGTTCCGCTCGTGAGCAGCCTGATGGTGCCGCTGGGATTCGTCGGCTGGCTGTTCGCGATCTGGCCGACGTTGGCCGGTTGGGCCTGGTGGCCCTTCGATCAGTTGGCCAATGGGTTGGCTGGTGTCCTCGCGCAGGCCGCCGACAGTCTGCCGCTCTGGACGCCAAGCCCCTGGTGGCGCTGGCCGACCGCTGTCGCGCTGCTGCTGTGGGGGCTGCTCTGGCTGCTGCCGGGCGTGACACGACTGACGCGAGCGTGGGCCTGCCCGTCGCTGCTGGTTCTGGTGCTGCTGCTTCGGCCGCCCAGCCTGGACCGGGGGGAATTGGTCATCACGGTCTATGATGTCGGGCAGGGGCAACTGGTCGAACTTCAGACACGTGACCGACGCGTGCTGGTCGACACCGGGCCGCGCTTCGGATCGGGCTTCATGCCGGCCAGCCTGCTGTGGCCCGCCGGGCAGCGATTCGACGATGTCATCGTCACGCATAGCGACACCGACCATTCGGGCGGTATCGCCGCGCTGCGCCAGGATCATCGGGTCGAGCGCTGGTGGGCGCCCCGCGGCAACGATCTGCAGTTGCCATCGCGGCCTTGCGAGGCAGGCGGCGGCTGGCGGGACGAAGGCGTCTCCTGGCGGTTCCTGTCCCCGCCTGTCGGCGATATTGCCGCGAATGCCAATGACCGTTCCTGCGTATTGCTGGTCACTCAGGGCAAGCGCCATGTTCTGATTACCGGTGATGCCGGGGTGAATCGGGAGCGCGAGTTCGTCGAGACACTCGCGAGCGGGCCGCTCGAACATCGCCGGCTCGACGTGCTGGTGGCCGGTCATCACGGCAGTGCCACCAGTTCGTCCCAGGCGCTGGTGGCGGCGACGCGGCCCGCCGAGGTCATCTTCAGCAGCGGCCGCGGCAACCCGTTCGGTCACCCGGCGCCCTCTGTCGTCCAGCGGTTCATCGACGCCGGCAGCCGGGTCTGGAATACTGCCTATGATGGCGCTGTCCGGGTCACGCTGACCCCGTCCACGCGGGACGTTCACGCACAGCGTCATCCCGGTTGGGAGCGTCGGCTGGCTGTCGATGGCGGGGATGTTGGGGTAGAATCCAGCCCCTGAAAGCGCCCGCGCTGCACGATGACGAGCCGGCATCGATACCGCTTGCTCGACGCCTCGCCCGCGCGGCAGGCGCAGCGCCGGGAGCCAGACCCTTTTCCAGTCGAACGGAGTTACCGTGTCACAAGCTTCCAGTCTGGCGCTCTATCGACGTCTCCTAGAATACGTCCGCGTGGAATGGCGTTCCTTCGCCCTCGCCGTGGTCGGCTATGCCATCTATGCCGCCTCGAGCACGGCACTGGCGGAGATGATGAAGCGGCTGATCGACGGGATTCAGCAGCCGGATGCCGCCTTTCGCTACTTTCTGCCACTGTTCGTGATCGGCATGTTCGCGGCTCGCGGCATCGGTACCTTCCTGGGCACCTACTTCATGAGCAACGTGGCGCGTAACGTGGTGCACAAATTGCGCTGCAACGTCTTCAACCACATGCTGCACCTGCCCGGTCGCTTCTTCGACATGCACTCCAGCGGTCATCTCATTTCGCGAGTGACCTATCACGTCGAGCAGGTGACGGGGGCGGCCACCAACGCGATCACGATCATCCTGCGGGAAGGCCTGTTCGTGATCGGTCTGATCGGCTATCTGTTCTGGACCAACTGGTTGCTGACGCTGATTTTCATGGGCGTCACGCCGCTGATCGGGCTCGTGGTGCGCTACACCAGCAAGCGTTTCCGCAAGATCTCGCGGCGCATCCAGAATTCCATGGGTGACGTGACGCACGTCGCCTCCGAGGCGCTGACCGGTTATCGGGTGGTGCGCACACACGGGGCGGAAGAGTACGAGAAACGCCGCTTCGAAGCCGCGAGCAACTACAACCGTGAGCAGAGCATCAAGGAGGCGATGACCAAGGCGACCAGCACGCCGGTCATTCAGCTGCTGGTGGCGCTGGCGCTGGCGGGGCTCGTGTGGCTGGCGATGGCGCCGGAGCTGATGAATGCGATGACGCCCGGGGAGTTCGTCGCCTTCATCACCGCCGCGTCCCTGATGGCCAAGCCCATCCGGTCGCTGACCGACGTCAACAGCATCATCCAGAAAGGGCTCTCGGCCTCGCAGGAGCTCTTTGGTCTGCTGAGTCGGCCGACCGAGAAGGACGAGGGCGAGTACCTGCCGACTCGCCTGGAAGGGCGCGTACGTTTCGAAGGCGTGCGGTTTGCCTATGACGAAGATCAGCCGGAAGTGCTCAAGGGCATCGATCTGGACGTGCCCGCAGGCCAGATGGTCGCGATCGTGGGGCGTTCGGGAAGCGGCAAGTCGACCCTGATGGGATTGCTGCCGCGGTTCTACCAACCAACCGCCGGACGCATTCTGATCGACGATATCGATATCCAGGAGTACCAGCTGTCGCCGCTGCGCCAGCAGATCGGGCTGGTCTCCCAGCAGGTGACGTTGTTCAACACCACGATCGCCGACAACATCGCCTACGGCGTGCCCGATGCCAGTCGCGAGCAGGTCGAATCCGCGGCGCGGGCCGCCTACGCGCACGAGTTCATCGAACAACTGCCGAAAGGGTACGACACGCTGGTCGGCGACAACGGGGTCATGCTTTCCGGTGGCCAGCGCCAGCGTCTGGCGATCGCGCGAGCCATCTTCAAGGATGCGCCGGTACTGATTCTGGACGAGGCGACCTCGGCGCTGGATACCGAATCCGAGCGCTACATCCAGCGGGCGCTGGAAGTCGTCTGTCGTGACCGCACCACGTTTGTCATCGCCCACCGCCTGTCGACCATCGAGCGCGCCGATCGCATTGCGGTGATGGATCAGGGCAATCTCATCGAGAGCGGCACCCACGCCGAGCTGCTGGAAAAGGGTGGCGCCTACGCCTCCCTTTACCAGCTGCAGTTCCAGGAGGAGGCGTGACGCCGATCGAGCGCGCCTGGTATCGCGGATCGCGATGGCTGACGCTGCTGGCGCCGCTGGAAGCGCTTTACCGACAGATCGTCGTGCGTCGCCAAGAGGCCTACCGCGAAGGTCGTCGCGAGGTCTGGCAGCCGCCGGTCCCGGTGGTCGTCGTGGGCAATCTGTCGGTGGGTGGCACCGGCAAATCGCCGCTGGTTGCCTGGCTGGTGCGCTGGCTGACGGACAATGGCTGGCGGCCGGGCATCGTCTCTCGGGGGTACGGCGGCAAGGCCCCATCCTATCCGCTGGCGGTGACGAGCCAGACGCCCGTGGCGCTGAGCGGTGACGAACCGTTGATGCTGGCACAGCAGACCGGCGCGCCGCTGGCCGTCGATCCCGATCGGCCGCGGGCGGCACGCTGGCTCACCGAACATTCCCGTTGCAACATTCTGATCGCCGACGACGGTCTGCAGCACTACGCCCTGGGGCGATCGCTGGAACTGGTCGTCGTCGACGGCGTGCGAGGATTCGGCAATCGCCACTGCCTGCCGCGAGGCCCCTTGCGGGAACCGTTGCAGCGCCTGGCCGACGCCGACGCGCTGATCGGCAACGGCGGTACGGCATCGCTTGCCAGCACCGACGGTGAAGGCGTCCCGCGCTTTTCGATGACCCTCGTGCCGACGGCGTGGCGCCACCTGATCAGCGGCGAGCGCTACTCGGTCGAGCAGCCGCCGTTCGGGCTCGATCGCCCCGTTGCGGCACTGGCGGGAATCGGGCATCCGCAACGATTCTTCGACACGCTCGAGGCGCTGGGCGTGCCTCATGAAGGGATCGCGTTCGGCGATCATCATCAGTTTTCCGTCGCCGATTTGCCCGCTGCCCCGAGAGTCGTGGTCATGACCGCGAAGGATGCGGTCAAATGTACCGGCTTCGCCGACGACCGTTGCTGGGTGCTGGATGTCGAGGCAGCACCCGAACCGGCCTTCGCCGAGTGGTGGGCCGAGCGAGTCGAGGGTTGGGCGCGATCCTAGGTGCTGTCTGAAAAGTCGACGAGCGAAGGCCAGGCAAGGCAAAAATCGGCGAAAGCGCGGAGTTTGCGGGGTGTAAATGAGCATTTTGACCGGGCTGGCGCTCCAGCCGATTTTTAACGCCGCATGGGCGCGCGCAGTACTTTTCAGACAGTGCCTAGATATCCTCTCTTCTCTGCCATGTAAGCCTCACTGGCATGGAAGTCCTTCTTGAATGGAAGCCCCTCTGGCATGGAAGTCCTTCTTGAATGAAAGCCCCTCTGGCATGCAGGCGTCGATGGCGCGATCATGGTCGCAGATTTCCGCGGGTCGTTTTCGTCTGGCTCGTGGTGGCGTACACAGGCATCGTTGATAAGGAAGAATCATGGATAAGGAATTGATGGCAATGCTGATCTGTCCGGTCAGCCACAGTGAACTGACCTACGATCGCGAGCGTCAGGAGCTCAAGAGTTCGGTCAGCGGGCTGGCCTATCCGATTCGGGATGGGATCCCGGTGATGCTGGAAAACGAAGCCCGTGTGATGTCGACCGAGGAGAAGCTCGGCAAGGCAGCGCCGGCACCATGAATGATTTCGTGGTGGTGATTCCGGCTCGGTATGGGTCCAGCCGCCTCCCGGGCAAGCCGCTGATGGACATCGATGGCTTGCCCATGGTCCAGCACGTGTGGATGAGAGCCAATGACAGCGGCGCCTCGCGCGTCGTGATCGCGACCGACGATGCCCGCATCGAGCAGGCCGCCCGGGCATTCGGCGCCGAGGTGGTGATGACTCGCGATGATCACCCTTCGGGCACCGATCGGCTGGCCGAAGTGGCCGCCAGGCTGCAATTGCCTGACGAGACCATTGTCGTCAACGTGCAGGGTGACGAGCCGCTGCTGCCGGCCAGCGCGATCGACCGTGTCGCCGCGCGGCTCGCGGCGGACGGCCGGGCGTCAGTATCGACGCTGGCCGAGCCGATCCATGACGTGGATACGCTGTTCAACCCGAACGTGGTCAAGGTCGTCACCGACCTGACGGGGCGGGCGCTCTATTTCTCGAGGGCGCCGATTCCCTGGGATCGCAACGCCTGGAAGACGCAGCCGCCGACGCTGCTGGAGACGGATGCCTGGTTGCGCCATATCGGTCTCTACGCCTATCGCGCCGGATTCCTGGCCGAGTATGTCAATTGGCAGCCGGCACCGCTGGAGCAGCTCGAACAGCTCGAACAGTTGAGAGCGCTGCAGCACGGTCATCTCATTCAGGTGGCAACGGTCACGTCGTCGCTGCCTGGCGGTGTCGACACGCTGGAGGACCTGGAGCGCGTGCGTCAGCATTTTGCGCGACTAAGTGACGAGAAGCGGAGCGAGGCATGAGCGATTCGCGTCCCGAATGGCGAATCCTGTTCGTCTGCATGGGCAATATCTGCCGTTCGCCGACGGCCGAAGGCATGCTGAGGAAGCGACTGGAAGATGAAGGTATCGCTGACCGCGTGGCGGTGGACTCCTGTGGTACCGGCGCCTGGCACGTGGGCCAGCCGCCGGACCCGCGCGCGCTCCGGGCCGCCACCGACCGGGGCATCGACCTTCGTGAATTGCGCGGGCGCCAGCTGACCGCCGAGGACTTCGAGCGGTTCGACGAGGTCCTGGTGATGGACAGCGACAATCTCGAGGGCGCGCTCGCGCTGCAGCCGGCTGGCAGCCGGGCTCGCGTATCGCGCTTGCTGCATTACGCCGGGCAGCCCGATGAGGATGTGCCGGACCCCTATTTCGGCGGCGAAGCCGGGTTTCAGCAGGTATTGGACCAATTGGAAGACGCCGTGGAAGGGCTCGTGGCATCGTTGCGTCAGCGGCTGGGTATCCTCTGATGCGGGAAGCCGAGGTTGACGGTCTGGAGGTCGATCATGATCTCTCCGATGCCAATACGCTGGCGTTACCCAGCCGGGCAGCGCGTTTCTGGCGCGCCCGGACCGAAGGTGAGGTCGTGCAGGGGCTGCAATTGGCCAACGAGCATGGGTGGGAGATGACGGTGCTGGGCGGCGGCAGCAATGTGCTGTTGCCACGCCGTATCGAGGGGCTCACGCTGCGTGCGGATCTCGAAGACGTGTCGTTCGCGTCGGGTCGCGGCGATGCGGTTCATGTCGAAGTCGGTGCCGGGGTCGGCTGGCACGCGCTGGTCGAATCCTGTGTCGAGCGCGAGCTATGGGGAATCGAGAATCTTGCCTTGATTCCCGGATTGGCCGGCGCTGCGCCGATCCAGAATATCGGCGCGTATGGTGTCGAGATCGCCGACGTGCTGGATTGGGTCGAGCTCGTGGACCGGCGGGACGGCAGGCGGCATCGCCTGGATCGCGAGGCTTGCGAGCTGGGCTATCGCGATAGTGTGTTCAAGCGCGAGCTGGCGAATCAGGTCGTCATTACCCGGCTTGGTCTGACGCTCTCCTCGCGTCCCGCGCCCAAGCTCGATTACGGGGCGCTGAGTGAGCATGTGACCGCGCCTGCAAGCGCGCGGGATGTCTTCACGGCCGTCTGCGCCATACGTCGTGAGAAGCTGCCCGATCCTGCACGTACGCCCAATGCCGGCAGCTTTTTCAAGAACCCGTTCGTCTCCGAGGCCCAGGCGTCTCGCCTGCTGTCACGGATGCCGTCGATGCCGCACTATCCGCAGCCGGATGGGCGGGTGAAGCTGGCCGCAGGTTGGCTGATCGATCAGTGTGGACTGAAAGGGTACCGGCAAGGCAGTTTTGGCGTTCATGATCGCCAGGCCTTGGTGCTGGTCCACTTCGGCGGCGGGACGCTGGAAGGGCTATTGGCCTTTGCCGACCAGATCGTTGAGGTCGTTCATGCCCGGTTCGAGGTGGCGCTGGAGCGCGAGCCGCGCTGGGTCGGGGAGCGCTCGGCCGGGTAGCGAGCGTGATGACAGAGCAAAATGGCCGAGAGAGGTAACGCCCTCGAGACAAGCCGCTAGTCTCCCGAGACAGACGCTGGCAAGCGGCCAAGAAAAAGCCCAGACAATATTGTCTGGGCTTTTCGCTTTCTACGGCAGCTGTCGTGACCGATCAGCTATCGTTCTGGCCGGACTCGCGACGACGCTTTTCACGCGGGTCGTTATGGGCCCGACGACGACGTGGCCGACGTGGCTCGCTGCTGCCTTCTTCGCCGGAAGCGTCGGCACTCGGCGTCTTGGCTGCCGACGCAGACTCGCTGGATTCAGCGTTGTCGGGTGTCGCATCTGCCGCTTGGTGGTCGCCGGCTTCGACCTGGCTGGATGCCGTGTCCGGTGTCGCCGGCTCGGGTGCTGCGGCGCTGGCGGTCTCGGAAGCCGGTGCCTGCTCCTGGGCCTTGGATGAAGTCGACACAACAGACGACAGCACGGTCGTGCCTGCAACCGGCGTTGCTGGCGCTTCCTGGGCCTTTTCTACGCCAGCTTCGCGCTCGGCCGCTGACTTCGCCTTCGCAACCGGCTCGTTCGTCTCGCCAGGAATTATGCCTGCAGCGGCCGCCGCCGGTACGTCGGCGTTCGATATGCTGCCAGCGGCCGAGGATGCCGCCTTTTCCGGCTGCGGCGTACGATCACGCTTCTGACGAGACGATTCTTCGCGAGATTGCGCCGGCTTGGGCTCGGCTGGCGTCTCCGACGAAGAGGATTCGCTCGCTTGTGCCGCCGTTGCCTCCTGGCGGGGACCTTCGGGTTTGGCGTCGTCAGCGGTCATCCTGGTCGCGACATCGGGCTTACCGTCGCTTGGCGGCGTGGCAGGCGCTTCCGCGGGACGCTCGGCGGATTCCGCCGTCGTCTCGGCAACATCGGCGGCTGCGCTCGTCGGCTGGCTGGCGGTCGGGGTGGCGTCCGCCTTGCCGGCGTCTGCTTCCTGCCGCTGGGCAGTCTTGCTCGGCGCCGTGTCGGTCTGGTCAGCCTGGGGCTTCTCGGCGGCCAGTGGCTTTTCGGCAGCTACCGGCTTCCCGGCCGGCTGCTCAACAGGCTTCGTATCCGCATTCGTATCTGCCTTGGGAGCCGCGGGCGTGGCCGTGGGCTTGTCGTCCTGTACCGACGGCTGCGGTGCCGTGGAGGCCTTGGTCTCGACGTTCGTCTTCGCCTCGTCGGTCGCCTTGGCTTCACCGGTTGCCTTGGGCTCAGCAGCCGTCTTTGCCTCGCCGGCCGTCTTGGCTTCGGCTGCCTTGGCTTCGGCTGCCTTGGCCTTGGCTTCGACCGAGTCGTCGGCTGCGGTCGGTGTCGCTGCCTCGGCCGCGCTGGTATCCGTCGGCGCCTCGGCTTGCAGACGCTGCTGCTCTTCGACCGCCGCCGGATTCAGCGCATGCTTGCGCGAGCGATTGCGCGGATTGTTGCGCGTGCGCTTCGGCTTGCTGTCGACGGCTTCCGTCGCGGCGGCTGGTGCCGTCTCGCGGGTCTCGGTGCGCGAAGGCTTGACGTCGCTGGACGGCTTGCTGCTGTCGGGCTTCGAGGTGTCGTTACGCCGATCGTTAGCTGTTTTATCGGCTTTTTCGGCCTTGTCGGCTTTTTCGACCTTGTCGCTACTGCGGTTATCCGGCCGGCTCTCCTGCCGATTATCCTGGCGCGGCTGACGAGGCTGGCCCTGACGGTCGTCCTGGCTGCGGCGCCGGCGGTTATTGCCTTGCCGATTGCCGTTGTCGTTGCGACCGTTGCCGTCATTCCGGGAGCTGCTGTCGCTACGAGCGTTGTCGGCGGTTTTGGCATTGCCGTCGTTGCGCTTGGCGCCGCCGTCACGATCGTTCTTCTGGGAAGGCGAGCGCGACGGGCGTGAATTGCTCGCGCCGTTGCTGCCGCTGGCGCCGCCACGGGGCGTGCTCGTCGATTGGCCGCCGCTATTGGCGCTTTGGCCTCGCTGGCTGGCTGTGCCATTCGGCTTCGAAACTTCTTCGTCGGCACGGTGACGTCCGAACAGACCACGGAAGAGCTGCAGCAGGCCGCCGGAACTCTGACCCTGCTGAGAAGTCGCGGTGGACGGCGTCGGCGCACTGGGTGCACTCGGTACTTCCGGGGCCTTCTCCGGCTCCTGGTGGAGCGAGTCCGGGGCAGGTGCGGTGTGCTGAACGGTCTGCACGGCGGCCTGAGTGCGCTGAATCGGCTTGGCGAGCGTCGTCTCCGGCTCCTTGAGCAGTTCGCTGTCGACGGAAAGTTCGAAGCTCGACTTGGTGTCGTCGCCGTCTTCGGAAACGTGATCATCGCGGAAACGCTGGACTTCGTAGTGCGGCGTATCCATTTCCGGATTCGGCAACAGCAGAACCTTGACGCCCTGGCGGCGCTCGATGTCGGAGAGCACGTTGCGCTTCTCGTTGAGCAGATAGGTCGCCACGGGTACCGGCAGGATGGCGCGAATCTGGGCGCTGCGCTCCTTCATTGCCTCTTCTTCGATCAGGCGCAGGATCGACAGTGCAATGGAACGTACGTCGCGGATGGTGCCCTGACCATCACAGCGGGGGCAGACGACGCCGCTGGTCTCGCCGAGAGAAGGGCGCAGACGCTGGCGCGACATTTCCATCAGGCCGAAGCGCGAGATGCGGCCGATCTGGACGCGTGCGCGGTCGAGCTTGAGTGCATCACGCACGCGATTCTCGACTTCGCGCTGATTGCGCGCGGGCGACATGTCGATGAAGTCGATGACGACCAGACCGCCGATATCCCGTAGACGCAGCTGGCGGGCGATCTCGTCGGACGCTTCCAGGTTGGTCTGCAGGGCGGTCTCTTCGATATCGGCGCCGCGGGTGGCGCGTGCCGAGTTGATGTCGATGGAAACCAGCGCTTCGGTGTGATCGATGACGACCGAGCCACCGGAGGGCAGTTTGACTTCGCGCTGATAGGCCGTCTCGATCTGGGATTCGATCTGGAAGCGCGAGAACAGCGGTACGTCGTCGGTGTAGAACTTGATCTTTTGCTGGTAGGACGGCATGACCTGGCGAATGAAGCTGAGGGCTTCTTCATGCACGTCCTTGCTGTCGATCAGCACCTCGCCGATATCCTGGCGCAGGTAGTCGCGCATGGCGCGAATGATGACGTTCGACTCGCGGTAGATCAGGAAGGGGGCCGGCCGCTTGACCGCTTCGGTCGTGATGGCGTCCCACACTTGCGCCAGGTAGTCGAGGTCCCACTGCAGCTCTTCCGGCGAGCGGCCGATACCCGCAGTGCGCACGATGACGCCCATCTTGTCGGGAAGCGTCAGTTGGCCCATGGCCTCCTTGAGCTGGCTGCGCTCTTCACCCTCGATACGACGAGAGATGCCGCCGGCGCGAGGATTGTTGGGCATCAGGACCAGAAAGCGGCCGGCCAGGCTGACGAAGGTCGTCAGCGCCGCGCCCTTGTTGCCGCGTTCTTCCTTGTCGACCTGGACGATGACTTCCTGGCCTTCCTTCAGGACTTCCTTGATGTTCGGCCGGCCTGACGGCTCCTTGGAGAAGTACTCGCGAGAGATCTCCTTGAGCGGCAGGAAACCGTGACGTTCCGCGCCGAAGTCGACGAAGGCCGCTTCCAGGCTGGGTTCGACGCGAGTGATCTTGCCTCGATAGATGTTGGCTTTCTTCTGCTCCCGGGCACCGGATTCGATGTCCAGGTCGTAAAGGCGTTGTCCATCGACGAGTGCGACGCGCAGCTCTTCGGGCTGTGTCGCGTTGATGAGCATTCTTTTCATACGGTCTCGCTAATTGAGCGTGCCGGTGGAAGGCGTGCTGCAATCGGCGACGACGAACCGCTAGCGGTCGTGCTGTGCTCGCGCACATGGGTGGAGCGACCCGGCAGGGCAAACAAGCGCGGCGTGTGTCAGAACGGGTTCAACGTGCAACACGTGCGAAACCCGCGTCAGGGACTCGAGGAGGAGGTCCGAAAATCGCTTGTCACGTGGCACGAAATGCCCATTGATGCGAGTTCGAGTCGACGCTCGTCGAGCCCAGTAACGTGCCTGCTCATTGCCATTACATCTTTGCTGTCGTTACCTGCTTTTATCGGGTGCTACACGAACATGGGTCGAGTACGAAACGGTGGCAGGACATGTCACGGTGCGCTTTTTCGTTGGCGCATCCGGTCCTGCAGACTGCCGTCTATATCACTTGGCATTGTTCGGTTCGGCGACGCCTTCCACTGGTACCTGTGGATTTTCCCGCGAGTCTGGCGAGCTGAGACTGTCAGTCGCGCCGTCGAGTCGAGGGTCTGGCGTTCCAAACGTGTTTTGATCATTCCAGCAGCCGTGAGCGGTAGGCTTCGTTAACTCTCTGGAAGATCGAGACATTTTTTCACTTCGGCCAGCGTATCCAGTGGCTGGCGCCTGAATGGGCAGAGCCCACCGAGTGAGCTCGCAATATAACAGTAATGCCGAGGCAGCGGCAATTGAGCTCGCGCTGCCGGTGCGGTGCGTTAGAATGGCGCCCGGCGGCGCGCGGGTGTCGCCATGGAGCGCTGTCGGGGGGAGTCAAGCATGGCCGAAGGCCAGGAAGTTCAGTTCATCGAGGTCAGCGAGTCGCAGCATGGGCAGCGAATCGACAATTTCTTGCGCACGCGGCTCAAGGGGGCGCCGAAGTCGTTGATCTACCGCATCGTTCGCAAGGGCGAGGTGCGCGTCAACAAGAAGCGCATCAAGGCGGATTATCGCGTCCAGGCCGGCGATGTCGTCCGTGTGCCGCCGTTGCGGCTGGCGCCGGAAAGCGCCGTCAAGGAAGCCAGCGAAAGCCTGCGTAACCTGCTGGCCGGCAGTGTCGTCATCGAAGGCCCTGACTGGCTGGTGATCAACAAGCCTTCCGGGCTGGCGGTACATGGCGGGAGCGGGGTCAAGATCGGACTGATCGAGGCGCTGCGCCAGGTGCGGGAAGACCTGGATTTTCTTGAGCTCGTTCATCGTCTCGACCGCGATACCTCGGGCTGTCTGCTGCTGGCGAAGAATCGTGAATCGCTGCTGTCTCTCAACACCGCGCTGCGCGAGCGTCGCATGGAGAAGGGCTATCTGGCGCTGGTCCAGGGGCGCTGGCCGGCGCGTCGCGATTACGTCAGTGCGCGGCTGGAACGCTATGACGCCGGTAACGGCGAGCGACGAGTGCGGGTGGATGATGGCGGCAAGGTGTCGCGGACGCGCTTCGCCGTGCGGGAAACGTTCCCGAAGGTCACGCTGGTCGAGGCGGAGCCGGTCACTGGTCGCACTCATCAGATTCGTGTTCATGCCGCTCATGCCGGTCACCCGCTGCTAGGCGACGACAAGTACGGCAGCGCCGAGGGAGCCTATCTTGCACGCTCCCTGCGCCTGGATCGGCTGTTCCTCCATGCGCTGACGCTGACTTTTCCTGACCCCAAGACCGGCCGTCTGGTGCAGGCGAGAGCGCCGCTGGAACCGGGATTGGAAAAGGTGCTGGAGCGTGCCCGTCATGGCGGTTGAAACGAGCGCGGTCGAAATGCTGCCGGGCCAGGCGTCCCGGCGCTGCCGTTATTCGCTGGTCATCTTCGACTGGGATGGCACTCTGATGGATTCCGCGGCGCGTATCGTCGCCTGCATGCAGGCCGCTGCGCGTGAACTGCAATGGCCGGTGCCGGATGATGCTGCCGTTCGCGACATTATCGGGCTAGGGCTGCCCG
The DNA here is from genome assembly GCF_001858555.1 of Salinicola sp. MIT1003. NCBI lineage: Bacteria > Pseudomonadati > Pseudomonadota > Gammaproteobacteria > Oceanospirillales > Halomonadaceae > Salinicola > Salinicola sp. MIT1003. Next base: position 78,583 of record NZ_MCAP01000059.1, on the reverse strand, counting down.
AGGCGGTCGCCGTACTGTTTCCGGGCGTGACGCTTTCGGAGCAGGATCGGTTGCGCGAAGCCTATGGTCACCAGTTTCGGGCCGTCGATCGGATACCGACGCCATTCTTTCCCGGCGTAGCCGAGGGTATCCGGCGCTTGCGGGATGATGCTGCATGCCGGCTGGCGGTCGCGACCGGGAAAAGTCGCCGCGGGCTGGATCGTGTCTTCGGTCACGAATCCTGCGGTAGCTGGTTCGTTGCCAGCCGCACCGCCGATCTCACCCGCTCCAAGCCGCATCCTCTGATGCTGGAAGAGCTGGTGGCGGAGTGTGGCGTGCCGGTGGCCGAGGCGGTCATGGTCGGGGATACCGAATATGATCTGGAGATGGCCAGGGCCATCGGCATGGATCGCGTCGCGGTGACCTACGGCGTTCACGAGCGTCAGCGGCTGATGCGTAGCGAGCCGCAATTCGTTGCCGACGACTTTTCATCGGTCGTCGAGTGGCTGCTGGCTTGAGAGCGTCGTTGTCGGTATCGAGGCGATACCTGATCCCGCCGGCATGACGGATGCCGGGTCGCCACCGCGTGGTGGCATTCAGCAAGGAGAGGATAATAGATGAGCGACGAGCGACGGGATGACTGGACGCAGGGGCCTGAGCTGAGCCGGGAGGAAGTCGAGCGACGCCGGGCGGCAGCGTCTTCACGCGGTGACGAGTCGGCCAATGCCGACTCGGTGCGATTGGCCGAAGTGCAGATGATGGATCGCTGGATCGGCGGCGTCCTGAAAGAGCAGCGGCGATCACGACGCTGGAAGATCTTCTTTCGCCTGCTGTTCGCGCTGATCGTGATCGCGAGCCTCTGTCTGAGCGCCTATGCCATGTTCCTGGCGCAGGGGGAGGGAGCGTCTGCCAGCCGTCGCCATCTGGGTATTGTCGAGGTCAGCGGGCCCATCGATGCGAACGGCCAGGCCAGCGCGGAGCGCATCATCGAGGGCTTGCAGCAGGCCTGGCGGGCCTCGGACGCCGATGCCGTCGTGCTGCATATCAATAGTCCCGGCGGCAGCCCGGTCCAGTCGCAACGAGTCTACGACGAGATTCGCTATCTCCAGGGGCAGGGCGATAAGCCGATTCTGGCGGTGATCGAGGATATCGGTGCCAGCGGTGCCTACTACATGGCTTCGGCAGCGGATCGCATCTACGCTTCGCCAGCCAGTCTGGTCGGCTCCATCGGCGTCATCAGTGCCGGGTTCGGCCTTCAGGAGGCGATCGACAAGGTGGGCGTCGAGCGGCGGGTCTTCACTGCCGGTGAAAACAAGGCCTTCATGGATCCATTCTCCGAGATTTCACCGCCGCAGCGCGACTTCTGGCAATCGGTGCTGAACACCACGCATCGGCAGTTCATCGATGCGGTCAAGGCTGGGCGTGGCGACCGCCTGAGCGACGATCCTGCACTCTTCTCGGGTCTGATATGGACCGGTGAACAGGCAAAAGCGCTGGGGCTGGTCGATGACATCGGCAATCTCGAGCAACTGTCTCGCGCACGCCTGGGCGAGGTGAGTCTGAAGGACTATACGCCGTCGCTGGACCCCTGGGCGCTGGTCTCCGACAAGCTGACCAGCGCTGCCGCTCACTGGCTGGGGCTGAGCAACGGCGCCTCGCCCGTACGCTATCAGTTGCCCTGACCCGCGAGGGGGTTCAGCCCTGCCTCTCTCAGAAGTTCGCAGAGCTTGATGAGGGGCAGGCCGATCAAGGTGTTGGGGTCGTTGCCTTCGAAGCGCTGGAACAGTGCAATGCCGAGGCCTTCCATGCGGAAGCTGCCCGAGCTGTCGTAAGGCTGATCGCGGGATACGTAGCTTTCGATCTCCTCGTCACTCAGGTCTCGGAACCAGACGTGGTAGGTGTCGTGCACGACACGATGACGCCCGGCGCCGGTGTCGATCAGGGCGAGACCGGTCATGAAGCTGACCCGGTGGCCCGAAAATCGGCGCAAATTGGCGCAAGCCGTATCGAAGTCGCCGGGCTTTCCCAGAATGTCTCCCTCGAACAGCGCCAACTGGTCGGAGCCGATGATCAGGTGATCGGGATAGTCGGCCGCGACCGCCTGCGCCTTGGACAGCGCCAGGCGGTGCGCCAGAGTGACGGCGTCCTCGCCGGCGCGACGGGCTTCGTCGATGTCCGGTGCAGCCCATTGATAGGAGAGATCGAGCCGATCCAGTAGCTGGCGGCGATAGCGAGAGCTGGAGGCGAGTACCAGACGAGACATGGGCTTCCTCTTTGGAGTCGGATGGCTGTCGCGCCGGGCTTCTGGCCCGAGACCCGCAGTCGGCGCGTTCCGGCAACAGGATAGCGTGCTTCATGTGCTTTGACAGGGGCACGGTGAGTCCCTATTATGTCGCGCCTATGTTGACCAGACGACTTCCCCCGACCGTTGAGCCTTATCGAGCAGCGGCTAACCAAGAAATGATCGAGGGTCTTGTCGACCTCGAGAAACTGGTGCGCCTGCAGGACGAGATCGGGCCGCAGCAAGGCAGCGCTAGCGTGAGGCTGCAGTTCGACGTCGACACGCAGCGGCGTCATCTCATCGACGGCGATCTGGAAGCGGATCTCATGGTGCCGTGTCGGCGTTGCCTGCAGCCCATGGCGGTATCCGTCGCGAGCCACTTCAGGCTGGCCATCGTCAGTGACGATGCGTTGGCGGCGGAGGTGCCCAGCGACTACGAGCCGGTTCTGGTCGACGACGAACAGCTTGACCTGCTGGGGGCGATCGAGGACGAGCTGATTCTCAGCCTGCCCCAAGTGGTCTATCACGATGAAGCGGATTGCGCGGTTTCTCGTGAGCAAATGAGCAGCGGTGATGCCCCGATTGAAGAGGTCTCCCGCCCTGACAACCCCTTCGACGTCCTGAAGTCGTTGAAGGGAAAACTCTGAATCTGAAAGACATTGACGTTGGAGTCGTATCATGGCCGTTCAACAAAACCGTAAAACCCGTTCCAAGCGTGGCATGCGTCGTGCACACGATGCCCTGACTTCTCCGGCTCTGTCCCAGGATCAGGAAACCGGCACCACGCATCGTCGTCATCACGTCGCGCCGGACGGCTACTATCGTGGTCGCAAGGTCATCGACGTTTAACGAGACCTCGAGCGTTTCGCTAGGCAATGCGCATCGCCATTGATGCCATGGGCGGGGACTTCGGTCCCCGCGCCACTATTGGTGGTCTGTTTCTGGCGCTGGCGCGCCACCCTGATCTCGAACCGTCGGTGTTTGGCCCGCAGGTAGAGCTTTCCGCTTTGGTTGCGGAGCTGGCCAAGGCCTCGGGGGAGCCGTCCCTCGCCAAACGCGTCAGGCTGGTGGATGCGCCGCGTGTGGTGCTCCAGTCCACGCCGCCGATGGATGTGTTCGACGACCCTTCTGCCACCAGCCTGTACGGCATGCTGGAAGCCGTGCGCGAACACGAAGCCGAAGCCGGTATCACCTGTGGCAATACCGGTGCGCTGGTCGCGTTGGCGCGGCGTGAGCTGGGGACGGTTCCCGGCATTTCGCGACCTGCCATCAGTACGGCGGTGCCGACCCGAAAGGGCGGGCGCTGCTATCTGCTGGACCTGGGCGCCAGTGTCGATGTCCATGCTCGTCATCTGTTCGACTTTGCCCATATGGGAGCGCTGATGGCGCGTGTCGTGGACCGCATCGCAGTGCCCAGGGTGGCGCTGCTGAACATCGGCGTCGAGGCCAGCAAGGGGGTGGCCCGCGTGCGCGAGGCCGATGCGCTACTGAGAGCTCGCGGTGGCAGCGACTTCGAGTACATCGGATACCTTGAGGGCGATGCCATCTTTTCCGGCCAGGCCGACGTGGTGGTTTGCGACGGCTTCGTGGGAAACGCCGTGCTCAAGGCGAGCGAGGGGGTCGCCCAGATGCTGCTCAAGCGTCTGCAGGAAACCTTCGAGTCCCACTGGTCGACGCGGCTGGTCACGGCGCTGGCAAGGCCGGCGTTGATGCGGCTCAAGGCGCAGCTGGATCCGGTGCGGCATAACGGCGCCAGCCTGCTTGGCCTGAACCGCATCGTGGTCAAGAGTCATGGTAACGCCAGCGCCCAGGCTTTTGCTTTTGCCATCGACCGGGCAATACGGGAAGTCGAAGTCGGGCTTCCGGAGCACTTCCGCGCTGCATGGTCTCAGGATGTAGCGACGCCTGTTATCTCGTCGACCGTTGCGAGCGGCCGAGTGGATAGCGGGTCTCGCGATACGACGAGTTCCGACGGTCCATCATTTCAAGGGTGAGCGCGATGACGCAATCACTGGCTTTGGTCTTTCCGGGGCAGGGTTCCCAGCAGGTCGGCATGCTGCGGGAACTCGCCGAACGTTATAGTGTCGTGCGCACGACATTCGATGAAGCATCGGAAGCGCTGGGTTATGATCTCTGGCATGTCGTTCAGGAAGGTCCGGAAGAGAAGCTCAACGCAACGGCCTGTACGCAACCTGCGCTGCTGACCGCCAGCGTGGCGATCTGGCGCGTCTGGCAGGAACTCGAAGGACCGCGCCCCGACATGATGGCAGGACACAGTCTGGGCGAATATAGCGCCATGGTCTGCTCCGGCGCCTTGGGCTTTGCCGAGGGGGTGCGTCTCGTGCGTCTGCGTGGCGAAGCGATGCAGCAGGCGGTGCCGGCCGGCGTTGGCGCGATGGCCGCAATCCTGGGCCTGGATGACTCGGCGGTGGAAGCGGCCTGTCGCGATGCGGCCCAGTCGGAGGTGGTGTCGGCGGTGAATTACAATTCGCCGGGCCAGGTCGTCATCGCGGGGCATCAGGGTGCTGTCGATCGCGCCATTGCGCTGTGCCAGGAGGCGGGTGCCAAGCGTGCGCTGCCCTTGCCGGTTTCCGTGCCATCCCACTGTGCCTTGATGCAGCCCGCGGCCGAGCAGGTTGCCCAGGCAATGGCGACGATGGAATTCAAGCTGCCGCGTTACGCCGTCTACCAGAACGTCAATGCACAAGTGCCGCAGACGACGGAGATGCTCCAGCAGCGTCTGGTCGAGCAGCTCTACCGTCCGGTGCGCTGGACCGAATGCGTCAATGCCATGTTCGACGATGGCGCCGGCGTCTTCATCGAATGCGGGCCGGGCAAGGTTCTGACCGGACTGAACAAGCGGATCCAGCGCCAGGCCAAGGGGCTCGCAGTCAACGACCCTGACACCCTGGCTTCGGCGCTGGAGCTGGCGCGTGATGCGCTGGATGTACAAGAGCCTTAAAGGATGGATGACATCATGACCGAACGTAGAGTCGCGCTGGTCACGGGAGCGAGCCGGGGTATCGGGCGCGCGGTCGCGCACGAGCTGGGGCGGCAGGGGCGAATCGTCGTCGCCACCGCGACCAGCGAAAGTGGCGCTGCGAGGATCGACGAGGATCTCAAGGCTCAAGGCATCGAAGGGTTGGGCCTGGCGCTGGACGTGACGGGTCAGGCCAGTATCGATGCCGTGTTCAAGCGCATCACCGACACCTTCGGGGCGCCGACCATTCTGGTCAACAATGCCGGCATCACGCGGGACAATCTGCTGATGCGCATGAAGGAAAACGAGTGGGACGAGGTGCTCGATACCAATCTGAAGTCGGTCTATCGTGTTTCCAAGGCGAGTCTCAGGGGGATGACGCGGGCGCGCTTCGGTCGTATCGTCAATGTCAGTTCCGTAGTCGCGATGATGGGCAATCTGGGGCAGGCCAACTATGCTGCCGCCAAGGCGGGCATGGAAGGCTTTACCCGTGCCCTGGCTCGAGAGGTCGCCTCCCGTGCGATCACGGTCAATGCCGTGGCGCCCGGTTTCATCGACACGGACATGACCCAGTCCTTGCCGGAAGCGCAGCGAGAAGCGCTTCTGGGACAAATTCCACTGGCGCGCCTGGGGCAGCCGGCGGAAATCGCTGCCGCCATCGGGTTTCTTACCAGCGATGCTGCCGGGTACATTACCGGCGAAACGCTGCAGGTCAACGGCGGCATGAACATGCGGTAATCCTTCCGCGACGCGGGTTGCGTCGTCTGGGGGCGGTCTATAAACTACCCGCAGCTTTTTAGCTGGCGGATTCGTACCACTAGGAGTAACGACATAATGAGCACCATCGAAGAGCGCGTGAAGAAGGTTGTTGCCGAACGCCTGAACGTCAAGGAAGAGGATATTCAGAACTCCTCGTCCTTCACCGAAGACCTCGGCGCGGATTCGCTGGATACCGTCGAACTGGTGATGGCGCTCGAAGAGGAATTCGACACCGAAATTCCCGACGAAGAAGCTGAAAAGATCACGACCGTTCAGGAAGCGATCGACTACATCGTCGCTCACCAGTAAGCCTTGCACACTCCGCCATGGCGGAGTGTTCTGGCTGGCTGAAATTGCGATGTTCGGAAAGCCGCTCTCCATGAGAGCGGCTTTCTGCATTTCAGGGTCTTTTCTCGAGATCGTGCCGACGCGCGAACAGAGAGGCCAAAGTCCCTGCTTGTGGCGCCCATCTCCCGGGATGTTCAGGTATAATTTGCGCCAATCGGGCCAGGCGAAGGTCGGAATCTCGTGATGTGATGGCCAAGGCCGACATTCACGGGGAATGCCTTCCATGGTCATCAGGAAGTTCGGAGGAGATTCGATGCCGCGCAGAAGAGTGGTGGTGACCGGGCTGGGGTTGGTAACGCCAGTGGGTAACACGGTCGAGGAGAGCTGGAAGAATCTCCTCTCAGGGAAGAGTGGCATCGCGCCGATCGACAGTTTCGATATCGCGGGTTTCAACACGCGCTTCGGTGGTGCGATCAAGGATTTCGATATCGGCGAGTATCTCAATCCGAAGGATGCTCGCAAGATGGACTTGTTCATCCAGTACGGTGTCGCCGCCGCGACGCAAGCGATGCGCAATTCGGGCATCGAATGTACCGAAGAGAACGCGCATCGCATTGGCGTCGCGATCGGGTCGGGCATCGGCGGGTTGCCGATGATCGAGCGTAATCACGACTCGCTCAAGAAGGGCGGGCCACGTCGTATTTCGCCGTTCTTCGTGCCGGGTTCGATCATCAACATGATCTCCGGCAGCCTGGCGATCCAGCATGGTTTCAAAGGCCCGAATATCGCCATTACCACTGCCTGCACCACGGGCACGCACAATATCGGCTACAGTGCCCGCACGATCGCCTATGGTGATGCCGACGTGATGTTTTGCGGTGGGGCCGAGATGGCGACCACGCCGCTGGGGCTCGGCGGGTTCTCCGCTGCCAGAGCACTGTCGACGCGCAATGACGATCCGCAGGCCGCCAGTCGCCCGTGGGATCGCGACCGCGACGGCTTCGTGCTATCCGACGGCGCCGGTGTCATGGTGCTCGAGGAGTACGAGCATGCCAAGCGCCGTGGCGCGACCATCTACGCGGAGCTGACCGGTTTCGGCATGAGCGATGATGCCTTCCACATGACCTCGCCACCCGAAGATGGCAGTGGTGCGGCGGCCTCGATGGCCAATGCGATTCGTGATGCCGGCATCGATCCTTCCGATATCCAGTACATCAACGCCCACGGTACGTCGACGTCGGCCGGGGACGTGGCGGAAAGCCGTGCCGTCGAGCGGGTCATGGGGGATGCGGCTCGTCGCGTCGCGGTCAGCTCGACCAAATCGATGATCGGCCATCTGCTGGGCGCGGCCGGCGCCGTCGAGGCCATCTTCTGTGTTCTGGCGATCCGGGATCAGGTTGCGCCGCCGACGATCAATCTGGATAACCCCGACGAGAATTGCGTGCTGGATTACGTGCCTCACACGGCACGGGACATGCCGATCCGCACCGCGCTGTCCAATTCCTTCGGGTTCGGCGGCACCAATGGTTCACTGATCTTCACCCAGGTCTGATCGAGATGCGCGACACGGCGCTCCCGTTCGACGACCGCGGACTGGCCTACGGCGACGGTCTATTCGAAACCGTTCTGGTTCGGGACGGGCAGCCGTTGCTGTGGGAATACCACATGGCGCGGTTGCGACAAGGCGTCGAGCGGCTTTCGCTGCCGTCGCCGGACTTCGAGGCATTCGATCGGTTGCCGGCACAATGCGGCCCGGGGCTTCGCGTACTCAAGCTGATGGTGACTCGTGGCAGCGGTGGACGCGGTTATCGGCCTCCCGACTCCGCCGAGCTGCGCTGGCGCTGGACCGCGTCGGCTTTCCAGCCTGCGTCCCGGCGCTGGTTCGAGGGTGTCGATGTGCGGTGCTGCGAACTGCGTCTGGGCATTCAGCCGCGTCTGGCCGGGGTCAAGCATCTGGCGCGGCTGGAGAACGTGCTGGCGCGTCAGGAGTGGCGGGACGACGCCATTGTCGAAGGGCTGCTCTGCGATAGCGAGGGCCATCTGGTCGAAGCCACGGCGATGAATCTGATCTGGTATCGGCAGGGACGGCTCGAGACGCCGTTGCTGGATCGCTGCGGCGTCAAGGGCACGTTGTTGAACGCCGTGAATGACGATATCGAGCTGCACTGGGTGCGAGCGGGGCTGGATTCGTTGTGCCAGGCCGATGCTGCCTGGCTGCTCAACAGCGTCCAGGGGGTCTGGCCCATTCGTCGGCTCGACGATGCCGCCGGGAAATGCCTCAAACGATGGCCGGCGACGTTCGCTTCCTCTCTTCAGCAAGTGGCTCACCGGCGTCTGGGTTACCCGCTGAACCCGAATGACTGACTTCAGTATTTTTGCCCGGATGCGCCATGAAGCGACATCCGGGACTGATTTCCGGGACTAAGGATAAACATGCGTGTCCTCAAGATTCTGATCCTGCTGTTGCTGGTCGCCACGATCGTGGTGTTCGGCGGTTTCCACTACTGGCAGAAACAGCTCGATGCACCGATCGCGCTCGACGAGACGACGATCTACGAGGTGCCGCCCGGTGCGGCTTTCACCCAGGTCGTTCACGACCTCGAAAGTCGGGGCATCATCGAGGCGGCATGGCCCTACCGGATTCTGGCGCGCGTCGCTCCCAAGGCCACGCAGGGGATTCGGGCCGGGGAGTTCGAGATCGAACCGGGCATGAACGGCCGTCAACTGATCGCGCATCTCTCGAGCGACCAGGTCGTGACCTACCGCCTGACGGTGCCGGAGGGGTGGACCTTCAAGCAGATGCGCCGACTGCTGGATCAGGCACCGAAGCTCGAGCATCGCACTAGCGAGATGAGCGACGAGGAGATCATGACGGCGCTGGGCCATGAGGGAACGCATCCCGAGGGGCAGTTCTTCCCCGACACCTACCGCTATCACAAGGGGGTTGCCGATCTCGAACTCCTGCAGCGCGCGTTCGATCGCATGCAGCAGACGCTGAACGCGGTATGGAACGAGCGCGATGACGATCTCCCCATCGACTCGCCCTACCAGGCGCTGATTCTGGCATCGCTGATCGAGCGGGAGACCGGCGTCCCGGCGGAGCGCAAGGAGATCGCCGGCGTCTTCACGCGACGCCTGGAGAAGGGCATGCGCCTGCAGACCGACCCCACCGTCATCTATGGCATGGGAGACAGCTACGTCGGCAATATCACGCGCGCCGATCTCCAGCGGCAGACCGCCTACAATACCTACGTCATCGAGGGATTGCCGCCGACACCGATCGCCATGCCTGGCCGGGGCGCGCTCGAGGCTGCGGTACATCCCGCCGATGGCGATACGCTCTATTTCGTCGCCAAGGGCGATGGTTCGCACCAGTTTTCACGAACGCTGCAAGAGCATAATGCGGCCGTCCGCCGCTATATCCTGAATCGCGATTGAAATCGCGGGCTTGCACCCGCAAAACCGACCATACCGACGAGACGACACCGCATGCGCGCAGGCGATATGGAACAGCGGACCGGCCGCTTCATCACGTTGGAAGGCGGCGAGGGCGTGGGCAAGACGACCAATGTCGGCTTCGTCTGCGACTGGCTCACGTCACGGGGCGTCGAGGTCGTACGCACCCGGGAACCGGGGGGCACGCCTGGCGCCGAAGCCATCCGCGAGCTGTTGCTGGACCCGACCCGTGAAGAGGCGTGGAGCGACGACGCCGAGCTGCTGCTGGTCTTCGCTGCGCGTGCCCAGCATCTGGCCGAACGCATTCGTCCGGCACTGGCTCGCGGCGCCTGGGTGGTCTGCGATCGCTTCACCGATGCCACGTTTGCCTATCAGGGCGGCGGGCGAGGACTGGATTTCCAGCGCATTCGCACGCTGGAGACCTTGGTCCAGGGCGACCTGCAGCCCGATCTGACCGTGCTGCTCGACGTGCCGGTGAGCGTGGCTGCGCAGCGCGTCACCCAGCGAGGTGCCCAGCTCGATCGATTCGAGCGTGAGCGTGAAACGTTCTTCGAAGCCGTGCGCGAGGCTTACCTGGCACGTGCCGCCGAGGAAGCCAGATTCGCGGTCATCGACGCCTCGCCCGGGCTGGAAGCGGTCCAGAAATCCATCGAGCAGTGCCTGACGGAAAGGTTGGCCGCATGGTTATGACCCCGTTGCCATGGCAACTCGATCGCTGGCGCAAGCTGGTCGAGCTGCAGGACGGCGGCCGTCTCCCGCACGCCTTGCTGCTGTCCGGCCCGCGCGGGATCGGCAAGCAGCCGTTGGCCGATGCGCTGATCGCGCGGACGCTGTGTCGCACGCCGGCAGACACCGCCTGTGGCGAATGCCACGGCTGCCGAATGCTGGCGTCGGGCTATCATCCCGATCTGCTCAGTGTGACGCCGGCCGAAAAGTCGCGCCAGATTCGTGTCGATGCGATTCGTCAGGTCAACGGCTTCGTCTCCCAGACCGCGCAGCAGGGCGGTTATCGAGTCATCCGTATCGAACCGGCCGAGGCGATGAACGTCGCGGCCTCCAACGCGTTGCTGAAGAGCCTGGAAGAGCCGGGCGAGCGCACCCTGTTCATCCTGGTTTCCGATGTTCCCTCGCGGCTGCTGGCGACGATTCGTTCGCGCTGTCAGCACTGGAACCTCGCCGTGCCGCCGCTGGAGGCAGCCGAGCCGTGGTTGCGCGAGCGTCTGGGAGAAGGAGAAGAGGCGCGATTCTGGCTGCGTGTCGCCGGTGGCCTGCCGCTGCTGGCCGAAGAGCTGGCGGGTGCCGATGCCCGGAATCTGCGTCAGGACCTGCGCGAGCTTTTCGACGCGCTGGTGCGCGGCGGCGAACCCGTGGGAGAAGCGGCAAGACTCGATGCCCAGGCGCTCGATCGCATACTGTGGTATGGCATCGCCTGGCTCGAGGATCTGATCCGGCTCGGCTTGTCGGGGGACCCCCAGCGGGTGCGCAACAGCGACCTGCTGCCGCTGTATCGCCAGGCCGTCAAGAATGCCCGGGTCCGCGACTGGTTCCGCTTGCTCGACTACGCTCGCGAACAGCGACGGTTGCTGGCGGCGGGGGGGAATCCCAACCCGCAACTGGTGCTCGAGGCCTGGCTGGTCCGCTGGGCGGCCCTGTTGCGCTCTTGAGCCGGCAACGAGTCGAACGCTGATGCGGCGACTAACGGTAAAGGTGAAAGCTGATGAATGCCCAGAAGGCCCTGTCGTTGACCATCCGCGACGATGAGACTCTGCGTAGCGCCTATATGTCGTGGCTCAAGCATGGCGGGTTGTTCGTGCCGACCGAGCAGGACTATCGGATTGGCCAGTCCGTCTATCTGCTGGTGACATTGCCCGGCGAGAGCGAGCGCTTCCCCGTCGCCGGAGAGGTCGTATGGCTGACGCCGACCGGCGCCGGGCAACGCGTTGCCGGCATCGGGGTTCATTTCAGTGCCGAGGATCAGGCGCTGCGTGAACGTATCGAGGCGCGGCTGGCATCTTCTCCCGGACGAGGGGAGTCGCTCAGTCATACCCTGTGACGGCGCTTTCGGTTTGTCGGCATGAGTGGTCTGCTCGCCATGCTCGTGCCATGCCGGGCGCCATGTTTGTCATTCTCTACCTGGAATTCGCATGTTCGTCGATTCTCACTGTCATCTCGATCGCCTCGACCTGTCGCCCTACGAAGGCGACCTCAACCTGGCCCTGGAGGCTGCACGCGGCCGTGGTGTCCATCGTTTCCTGGCGATTGCGACATCGTTGGAAGGGGTTCCGAACCTGGCGGAGATCGCGCGGCAGCATGACGATGTCGATATCAGTGTCGGCTTGCATCCCTTGCATGAGGTGTCGGCGGAGCCGGACAGCGAAGCGATCCAGGCGTGTGCCGATCGTTACGGGGCGGTCGCCATCGGCGAAACCGGCCTCGATTTTCACTACGACAGCGTGCCGCGGGACATCCAGCGGCAACGTTTCGTTGCGCACCTTCGCGCCGCTCGCGAACTCGAGCTGCCGGTGGTGATCCATACCCGTGAGGCGCGCGACGAAACGCTGAACCTGATTCGCGAACACGTCGACCCCAAGGTGGGCGGCGTGCTTCACTGCTTTACCGAGGATCTCGCCATGGCGCGGGAGGCGGTCAGGTCAGGCTTCTACATTTCGTTGTCCGGGATCGTCACCTTCGCCAGCGCCGGCGCCCTGCGCGAGGTCGCCCGGCAGGTGCCGCTGGACCGGTTGCTGATCGAGACCGACAGCCCGTTTCTCGCCCCCGTTCCCCATCGCGGCAAGCCCAACGAGCCGCAGTGGGTCGTCGAAGTCGCCGAATGTATCGCGAGCGAGCGAGGCATTACCGTCGACGAGGTGGCGATGCAGACGCGGGCCAACTTCTATCAGCTGTTTCCCGGTTGCGCGCCCGGCGGCCAGTCCGACAATCCATTCGTGTAGGCACGTTCACTGCATGGATGCCCCTCTGCGAGAGGGCATCGTCATACGGGGGCACGATGAAACTCGACACGTTGTTTCAACAGCTCGATGCGCAAGCCATTCCGCCGCTCGAACGGTGGGATCCGCCTTTCTGCGGCGAAATGGATCTGCGTATCGCGGCCAACGGCGAGTGGGTCCACGAAGGCACGCCGATCCGGCGGCCGGCGCTGGTCAACTTGCTCAGCCGCGTGCTACGGCGGGAGGCCGACGGCGACTATTACCTGGTGACGCCGGGAGAGAAGCTGCGTATCGGCGTCGAGGATCTACCGCTATGGGTCACGGATGCCGATCAGGCCGGTGCCGACTGGGTCGCGGTGACTGCCTGCGGTGACCGCGTACCGCTGGACGTGTCACACCGGCTGTCCCTGTTGGCGACGCCGGATGGCGATCTCTTGCCGGCGCTGCCCGTTCGTCACGGTTTGCAGGCGCGCCTGCATCGTAATCTGTACTACCGCTGGATCGAGCTCGCCGAGCAGCAGGGCAACGAGCTCGGGCTGTACAGTGGCGGGGCATGGCACCCGCTGGGCCGCCTCGACGACGGTGCGAGATGAGCGAGCTGTTGAACGCGGCGCTGCCCTTGGATACTACCGCCGACAGCCTGACCGACGAGCAGCGCGCCGTGGTCGGTCATCGCGAAGGGCATGCGCGGGTCGCGGCGGTAGCCGGGGCCGGCAAGACCACGACCCTGGTCAGACGGGTGCTGCATCTGCTCGCCAATGGCGAAAACCCGCGCCGCATCCTGGTGTTGATGTTCAACCGCGCGGCGCGGGACGACTTCCGGGCCAAGCTGGTGCGAGAAGCGCCCGCCGAGGTCGTCTTGCCCGAGGTGCGTACCTTCCATTCGATTGGTCACCGCCTGACCCAGAGCCTGACCCGCTGGGGCTATCTGCCGCCGCGCCAATTGCTGCAGGCCGACTGGCAGCGTGAGCGGCTGCTGCGTCAGGCAGTGATGCAGAGCCTGGAATCCGCCGATGGCGAGACCCGCGAGGCAGCGCTGAACGCGGACCGGCTCGAGGCATTCGGCCAGTTCTGCGATCTGGTCAAGGCCGAAGTGGTGGCACCCGCCGAGCTCTTCGAACGGCTCGGCTATACCGACAGCGAGCGCCACTTCATCGAGGCCTTCGACGTGGCGGAATCGCTGCTCGATGCCTCGGCTTCGATGACCTACGCGGACCTGCTCTATCGGCCGCTGCAGTGCCTGGAACGCCATGCGGAGGCGCGGCGCCGGGTCGAGGGCTTTCTGGGCCATGTCATCGTCGATGAATATCAGGACATCAACGAAGCCCAGCTGCGACTGCTCAAGATCCTAGCCGGTCATCAGGCGCAGGTCATGGCCGTCGGTGATGCCAACCAGTGTATCTACGAGTGGCGGGGCGCTCGGCCCGACGCGATGTTGGCGCGCTTCGACGGCCTGTTCGGCCAGGCAAGCGAGTATCCGCTCTCCTTCACCTTCCGCCACGGCCACGCCCTGGCATTGGCCGCCAACCACGCGATTCGCAACAATCGCCAACGCTGGGATCAGCTCTGCCTGGCGGCGCCCGGCAACCCACTGACACGGCTGCGGACGGGCGTCGGTGCTGGCGCGTTGCTGGAGATGCTGCAGCGCTGGCACGCCGATGGCCGGCGCAGCGACGAAGCCTGTGTCCTGGTGCGTAGCTGGTCGCTGTCGGTCTCGGTACAGCTCCAGCTATTGCGGGCCGGCGTACCGTTTCGGCTGGCACAGGAAGAGCGCTTCGTGTTTCGGCTGCCGCTGGTGCAGGCCTTGGCGGGCTATCTTCAGCTGGCCCGTGAGCCGCAGCGGCTGCACGATCCCGGCCATCTCGTCCTGCTGTTCTCGCAGCCGACGACATTCGTCGCCCAGGAGCGCGTGCGTCGGCTGGTCGAGGAGCTCGCACGCACGCAGCAATGGCCGGCGCGCGAGGCCCCGGTCCTGGCGGGGCTCAAGCCGGGGCAGCGCCGCCATCTCAAGCGGCGCTGGCAGCTCCTCTGCGAACTGCCCAAGCTATCCGCCTGGCCGCCGGCGAAGCTGCTCGAGCATGTCGTCGATGCCATCGATGCGGAGAAAGTCCTGCGCCGCTCGGCAGCGCGGCGGGAGAAGGGGGACGATGACGTGCGTCTGCTCGACGTGCTGATCGAGCAGGCCGGCGAGCTGGCCAACGATCCCGAGGCTTTCATCGAGCTGTTGCGCAACCCGGTGGAGAACCGGCCCGATGGCGTCTTGATCAGCACGGTGCACGGCGCCAAGGGGCTCGAGTGGCCGCTGGTGGCGGTATGGGGGCTCAATGAGGAGGATTTTCCCCATTACAGCCGCGACAATCCGCTGTCGCCGGATCGCCTGGAAGAAGAGCGGCGGCTGTACTACGTCGCCATCACGCGGGCGCGAGAACGGCTGCTGCTGGTTCAGGATGGCGGCGATCACCGGCCGAGCCGCTTTCTCGACGAGACGGCGGTGGAGGATTGCCGTCGGATCGACCAAGCGATTCAGGCGCGCAGCGAGGCCGCCGTGGCGGTTCGCGAGCCGGACATGGTCGGCGCCTACCTGCAGCGTGTCGGGCTGGAGCACGTCGGACGGGGCCTCGTGCCGCGAGCCAGAGAGACGGAAGCGCCCGTCGCGGAACGCGGGGCGAGATCCGGAGCGAGCTGGCAGGTCGGTGATCGAGTGCGGCATGCCAGCTTCGGCGACGGCGAGGTACTGGTGGTCGAAGGCAACGAAGCCAATCCGGTCATCGACGTGCGTTTCGAGTCGGCCGGCCGACGTCGCCTGATCGCGGCGCGGGCGCCCCTGACGAAACGGCATTGATCGGCCAGACTCTTTCGACCGACGATCTTTCTCGGCCACGATTTTATTCGGCCAACAGCGACTTTGCTCGATCGACGACCTTTCTCGACCGACACCCGTTTCGGCTGATAAAGCACCAAGGAGGCAATGATGAACGAATCCGTGCTCGTAACGGCAGAGGAGCTGCGGCAAAGCCTGGCTGGCGATCGACCGCCGCTGGTGCTGGATTGTCGTGTTTTCCGGGGCGGCGGGGAACCCTGCGACCGTCGCTACCTTCCAGGGAGCCTTTCTCTGGATCTTGAACGAGATATGTCTGCCACGCCGGGGCAGGGCGGTCGACATCCGCTGCCTTCTCGGGAAAATTTTACGGCAACGCTTCAAGCGAGGGGTGTAACGCCGGAGTGCTCGGTCGTGGTCTATGACGACAATGGTGGTCAATTGGCGGCTGCGCGGGCTTGGTGGATGATCGCTTGTTGGGCCGGGCATCCCGATGTGCGGGTACTCGATGGTGGCGTTGCCGCCTGGGAAGCCGCCGAAGGGGAACTCGTCGCGACGGCTGGCGAGATCGAGGGATGGAGCCATTGGTCGCCATCGTTCAATGATGATGCGCTGGTTGCGGTGGACGAGCTTGACGAGAAAGGAGGGCAACTGATCGACGCCCGAGCCCTTGCACGCTTTCGGGGCATTGAAGAGCCCCTCGATCCCGTTGCCGGACATATTCCTGGAGCGATATCCCGGCCGTGCGTGGAAAATCTCGAACCATCGGGACGATTCAAGAGCGCGCGCCAGTTGGCCGATGAGCTTCCCAGAAGCGAAGTCTTGACAGCGTACTGTGGCTCGGGCGTGACCGCTTGCCACGATATCCTGGCCTATGCCGTGGCGGGTCTGCCGCTGCCGCGACTTTACGCGGGATCCTGGAGCGACTGGATTCGTGACCCATCGAGGCCGATCGCGACCGGCGAGTAAGCCCGGGCTTCGCTCGGGAGCTGCAAGTCATAAGCTTTGAGCTGGAAAAAAACCGCCCCAGGTGCTTGCCGTGGGGCGGTTTGCTTATGTTGTCTTCGAGCTTCGAGCTTACATGTTGGGGTAGTTGGGTCCGCCGCCACCCTCGGGAGCTACCCAGGTGATGTTCTGGGACGGGTCCTTGATGTCGCAGGTCTTGCAGTGGATGCAGTTCTGGAAGTTGATCCGGAACTGCGGTTCTCCTCCTTCCTCGACCACTTCGTAGACGCCGACCGGGCAATAGCGCTGCGCGGGCTCGGCGTATTCCGGCAGATTTCTGGCGATGGGAATGTCCGGATCGCTCAGCTTCAGATGGCAGGGCTGGTTCTCGTCGTGGTTGGTGTTCGACAGGAACACCGAAGACGGCTTGTCGAACGATAGCTTGCCATCGGGTTTGGGGTAATCGATCGGCGTCGACTCCGCCGCCTTCTTCAATTGATGGTCCGGCGTGGTGTCATGCTGCACCGGTAGCTTGCCGCCCAGCAGCTGGTCGACGAAATTGAAGGCGCCGCCGCCCACGGTGCCGAACCGATGGATGGCCGGACCGAAGCTGCGACTGGCCTGCAGCTCCTGCCACGCCCAGCTCGACTCCCAGGCCTGGGTGAAGGCGGTAAGCTCCTGACCGCCCTCGTCGCCGGAAGCGATGGCCTCGAACACGCTCTCCGCCGCGACCAGCCCCGATTTCATCGCGGTGTGAATGCCCTTGATCTTGGCGAAATTGAGCGTGCCGGCGTCGCAGCCCAGCAGCAGGGCGCCGGGCATCGTCATCCTGGGCAGACAGTTGGCGCCCCCCTTGGTGATCGCGCGGGCACCATAGGCAACACGTTTGCCGCCTTCGAGATGGCGTTTCAGCAGCGGGTGATGCTTCATGCGCTGGAATTCGTCGAACGGCGACAGATAAGGGTTGCGGTACGCCAGGTCGACGATCAGCCCCACCATCACCTGCTGGTTGTCGCCGTGATAGAGAAACCAGCCGCCATGGCTGTCGCCGCCATGGTTCTTGTCATTCAGGGGCCAGCCGGAGCCGTGCAGCACCAGGCCGGGTTCATGCTGCTCGGCGGGCACGTCCCACAGCTCCTTGAAGCCGATGGCGTAATGTTGCGGGTCGCGGTTCGCATCGAGATCGAAGCGCGAGATCAGCTGCTTGCCGATATGGCCCCGTGCGCCTTCGCAGAACAGGGTGTACTTGGCACGCAGTTCCATGCCGGGCATGTAGTTGGCGGTCTCGCTGCCGTCGGCGGCGACGCCCATGTCGCCGGTGATGATGCCCCGCACGATGCCTTCGTCGTCGACGATCGCTTCCTGGGCGGCGAAGCCGGGAAAGATTTCGACCCCCAGCCCTTCGGCCTGCTCGGCCAGCCAGCGACAGAGGTTGCCGGCGCTGATGACATAGTTCGGATTGTCGGTGCCGTTCGAGCTGGCGTGGCCAGCATTGTGCATCGACTTGGGTACCAGCGCGTTGGGCAGCTTCTGGACCTTGTCGGCATCCTTCAGCAGATAGAGCTCGTCGCGCAGTACCGGCGTGTTCAACGGCGCGCCGCGCTCGGCCCAGTCCGGGAACAGTTCCGACAGCGCGCGCGGTTCGAACACGGCCCCGGAGAGGATGTGCGCGCCGACCTCCGAACCCTTCTCGACCACGCAGACGGAGAGCTCCCGTTCGGCCTCGTTCGCCTGCTGCATCAAACGACACGCCGCCGACAGGCCGCTGGGGCCTGCCCCCACGATCACTACGTCGAAATCCATGGATTCACGTTCCAAACCCGATCTCCTCGCTTGCTGGCAGGATGCGTGCCGCCATGCCTGCCCGGTCCGTTCGTCGACGACTGATGGCCGCCATTTTTTATAGCCTAACGTGAGTCAGCTGCCTGATGTTATGCCAACAGGCGCTTTTCTTATGCGAAGGTGCTGCTTCGGCAGCACCCCTTTGATGCGCTATCATCGCATTTTTCGCTCGTTCCTGTCCCGATGGCGCACCAAGCTGGGGCAGGAGGGAGCGCCGAGTTGACCCGAGCTGGCGTCGGCGTGATTCTGTCTCCGCCGACGTTTTTGTTGCCCGGCATTTCCGTCACGCTGACGATCGCCGTAGTTCGATCGTCGATGCCGACCAACGCCTGCGGGGGTCGGTTTGTCACTAGTCTGCGAGGACACCCATGAAAGTACTCGTCGCGGTCAAACGCGTCATCGATTACAACGTCAAGATCCGGGTCAAGCCGGATCACTCCGACGTGGATCTGACCAACGTCAAGATGGCCATGAACCCCTTCTGTGAAATTGCGGTGGAAGAGGCCGTTCGTCTCAAGGAGAAGGGCGTCGCCACGGAGATCGTCGCCGTCTCGGTCGGCCCCAAGGCCGCCCAGGAACAGCTGCGCACGGCGCTAGCGCTGGGTGCGGACCGCGCCATTCACGTCGAGACCGACGAACGCGTCGAGTCGCTGGCGGTCGCCAAGCTGCTCAAGGCCGTGGTCGATGAAGAGAAGCCCGACCTGGTCATTCTCGGCAAGCAGGCGATCGATACCGACAACAACCAGACCGGCCAGATGCTGGCGGCGCTGAGCGGTATGGGCCAGGGCACCTTCGCCTCGGAGGTCGCCTTCGGCGATGGCGTCGAGGACGGCTACGTGCGCGTCACCCGCGAGATCGATGGCGGTCTGCAGAGCGTCGCGCTCAAGCTGCCTGCGGTGGTGACCACCGACCTGCGCCTGAACGAACCGCGCTACGCCAAGCTGCCGGACATCATGAAAGCCAAGAAGAAGCCGCTGGACAGCCGGACGCCGGAAGCACTCGGCGTAACCGTCTCCAGCGGGCTTGAGCTGCTCAAGGTCGAGACGCCGGCCGAGCGCAAGGGCGGGGTCAAGGTAGGCTCCGTGGACGAGCTGATCGACAAACTCAAGAACGAAGCCAAAGTGCTGTGAAAGGAGCTGATCGCATGAGTATTCTGGTTCTGGCCGAACACCATGAGGGGCGTCTCTCCGCCGGCACGGCTCATGTCGTCGGCGCCGCCCGAGCCATTGGTGGCGATATCGACATCCTGGTCGCCGGCGAGAATGTGGCGGCCATTGCCGAAGCGGCCGCCAAACTCGATGGCGTTTCCCGCGTGCGGGTAGCCGATAACGCGGCGTACGCGCATCAGCTGGCCGAGCCGCTGGCGGATCTGCTGGTCCAGCTGGCCGGCGACTACAGCCACGTGCTCGCCGCGGCATCGACCGATGGCAAGAACGTGCTGCCGCGGGTCGCGGCACTCAAGGACGTCTCCCAGATCTCCGAGATCCTGAGCGTCGAGAGCGCCGATACCTTCAAGCGTCCGATCTATGCCGGCAACGCCATCGCCACGGTGCAGTCCAGCGATCCGCTCAAGGTGATCACCGTGCGCACGACGGCGTTCGACCCGGTGAGCGAAGGCGGGGCCGCGACCATCGAGCCCGTGGATGCCGTCGTCTCCAACGCGCTGTCGCGCTTCATCGGCGAAGAGCTCGCGCAAAACGAGCGCCCGGAGCTGGGTGGCGCCCGCGTTGTCATTTCCGGTGGCCGTGGCATGGGCAACGGCGACAACTTCAAGCTGCTCGAAGGCATTGCCGACAAGCTCGGCGCCGCCATCGGTGCCTCCCGCGCCGCGGTTGACGCTGGCTTCGTGCCCAACGACATGCAGGTCGGGCAGACCGGCAAGATCGTCGCTCCCGAGCTTTATATTGCCGTCGGTATCAGCGGCGCGATCCAGCACCTGGCGGGCATGAAGGACTCCAAGGTGATCGTGGCGATCAACAAGGACGACGAAGCGCCGATCTTCCAGGTGGCCGATTACGGCCTCGTCGGGGACCTGTTCGAGATTCTGCCCGAGCTGGAGCAGAAGCTGTAGACGACTCGCCTACGCGATTCCCGATCCAGAAAGCCGGTACCTGCGGGTGCCGGTTTTTTTGTGCCTCGCCGTTCAGCGGATGTCGCGGGCTGTCACTGGCGCGCCAAGTTATACGGATTGATAATTGTTCTTGTTTGTATTAGCGTATCGCGTCGAATTCAGCTTCGTTACACCGCTGGTTAGCGGTGCTTGTCACCAGCTTGTTGTCACGGCTCATACGCAAGGAGATAGCGTGGTGCATGATTCCCCGCGGAAACGAGGAAGGGCACGCCTGTTGGCGTCCTTTCTCGCCGCCATGAGCCTGGGCGTTGCCAGCACGGCGCCGGCCCAGGACTCGCTCAGCCAGGCCAGCATCCAGGCCCAGCAGACCCAGGCCGAACTTCAAAGCCGTATCGACAATGCCGACGACGCCACGCGGGAAGCGCTGCAGCGCCTGCGCCAGGCCAGTCAGCAGGCCGACCGGCTCGAGAGCTACAACGCCGAGCTGGCACCGATCGTCGACAACCAGGCCAAGCGCATCGCTTCCGAGCAGCAGGCGTTGACGCAGATCTCCGTGACCCGCGAGGCACTGCCGGGGGAGATGCGCGAGATGGTCGAGCAACTGCGCGCGATGGTCGAAGCGGACATGCCGTTCCTGCGTGACGAGCGTCTGGCCCGCGTCGATGATCTGGAGCAGATGCTGTCCCGCGATGATGCCTCGCAGGCCGACAAGCTGCAGCGAATCTTTTCCGCCTGGCGTACCGAGCTCGCCTACGGGCGGGAAATGGACCAATGGAGCGGCCCGCTCGAGGGGGCGCAATCCGACGCCGCGAGTCAGGGTAGCCTGCTCGCGCGGGAAGTCGACTATCTACGGGTCGGAAGAACGGGCTGGTACTACGTCACGCCGAACGATCAGGCCGGTGGCGTCTGGAGCGTTGCCAACGGCGAGTGGGAAGCATTGGACGGCGATCAGATCGACGAGGTCCGTCGCGGCATTCGCATCGCGCAGGATCAGAGCGCGCCGGCCTTGTTGCATCTGCCGGCGTCGCTGGTCGTCGAAGACGGGCAGTCAGCGGCGGAGGGGCAGTCATGAGACGGACAGTCATGAAGCGCCATGCGTGGTGGTCAGCGCTCTCTTTCGTGGCGATGACGCTATTGCCCGTCGCCGCCAGTGCTCAGTCCGGCGACGCGTCGGGTGGCGGGGCGCCATCGATACAACAGGTGCTCGAGACGTTCCGGGCCGACAGCCAGGCCGCGGAACAGCGCGATACCCAGCGGCTGGAGACGCTGCTGGATGATCGTGAGGCATTGCAGCAGGCACTTGCCGATGCCGAGCAGCGGCTGCAGGTCGCCCAGGACAAGCGCGACCAGTTGGAATCGCGCCAGGCGGAACAGCAGCAGCAACTGGCGGCGCTACAGCGGCAGCGCACGGAAGACGCCGGTGATATTGGCGATATCTCCGGAATCGTCAAGCAGCAGGCCAGCGAGCTTCGGGATGCGCTGGGCGAGAGCTGGCTGACCGTCGGCGGTGATGCACGGTTGCCTCCGCGGCTCGACGATCGCGGGCTGATCGACCTGCAGACGCTGGACCGGGTGCGCCAGGATCTGGCGGGCCTGATCGCGGAAAGCGGCCGAGGCGTGCGGTTCCAGGCGCCGGTTGCCGGGTCGGACGGCGATGTCGCCCAGCGCCCCGTGATCCGTCTGGGAGATACCGTCGCCTTCAGCAACGGCGATCTGCTGCAGCGAATCGGCGACGACGGCCGTCTTTCCGTCGTGACGGCAATCCCGGGTGATGCTCGCCAGGCCCTGCAGGCTTTCCAGCAGGGCGAGGGCAACCAGATCGTGGTCGATCCCACCGACGGCGACGTGCTGGACGCGCTCGCCCAGCAGCCGAGCCTGTGGGAGCGGTTCCAGCAGGGCGGCTACGTCGGTTACGTGATCGTTGCGCTGGGGATCATCGGGCTGCTGGTGGCGCTAGTGCAGTATGTCTACCTGCTTCGGGTCAGCGCACGCATGCGTCGGCAGATGCGGGCGCCGGAGTCTCTCAGCGACGACAACCCGCTGGGGCGCGTACTCCAGCGCTTCGCCGCGCTGGGCCGTGATCACGCGCCGGAAGCGCTGGAAGCTCGACTCGACGAGGCGCTGCTGGCGGAGCAGCCGCGCCTGGAGCGGGGCCAGCCGGTCGTCAAGCTGATCGCCGCCGTCGCGCCCTTGCTGGGGCTGCTGGGTACGGTGACCGGGATGATCGTCACCTTCCAGTCGATCACCGTGTTCGGCACCGGCGATCCGCAACTGATGGCCGGCGGCATCAGCCAGGCGCTGGTGACCACCGTGCTGGGCCTGATCACCGCGGTGCCGCTGCTGTTCGTCAATACCGCCTTGAGCAGCCGCAGCCGACGATTGATCGGCCTGCTGGAAGGACGTGCCAGTGCGGTGCTCGCCGAACATCTTGAGGCCGAGACGGCCGCTGTCGCCCACGCCGAGGAGCGCCGTCATGGTGCCCACGCTTGAGCCGATCCGCTGGCTGATCGGCGCTGGCGGTGAGGTGCTGGTGGTGATCATGCTGGTGGCGATGGCGCTGTTCGCGATGTCGCTGGAACGGCTGTTCTACTGGCAGTTCACCCATCGACGTGCGCGGCGAGTGCTGATCGAAGCTTGGATCCAGCGTCGCGATCACTCGAGCTGGAGCGCGCTCACCCTGCGCGAAGTGTGGACGAGCGAACTGATCGCCCGGTTACGCCTGCCGTTGCCGTGGCTCAAGCTGCTGATCGCGGTCTGCCCGCTGCTCGGTCTGCTGGGGACGGTGACGGGCATGATCCAGGTGTTCGACAGTCTTTCTCTCACCGAAAGCAACCAGGCCCGCGCCATGGCCGACGGCGTCGCCCAGGCCACGCTGCCCACGCTGTGCGGCATGGCCGTTGCCGTGGTCGGCCTGCTTTTCGTCACTCGTCTGGAACAGATCATTCGGCGCGAGGACCAGC
Organism: Salinicola sp. MIT1003; assembly: GCF_001858555.1. NCBI lineage: Bacteria > Pseudomonadati > Pseudomonadota > Gammaproteobacteria > Oceanospirillales > Halomonadaceae > Salinicola > Salinicola sp. MIT1003. The sequence goes on along the minus strand of NZ_MCAP01000059.1, from coordinate 55,256 downwards.
GGTTGCATGACCGCATGGCCCGCGCCGTGGAGGACTCTCATGCGTAGGCGCCGCTTGCGGGAAGCCAGTGACGATTCGACCGGCATCGACCTGACGCCGATGCTGGATGTCGTTTTCATCATGCTGATCTTCTTCATCGTCACCACCAGCTTCATCAAGGAGAGTGGCGTCGAAATCCAGCGGCCCGAGTCGAGCGAGGCCACGGCGCGCCAGGATACCCAGGTGCTCGTCGCCATCACCGGCGAAGGCGCGGTCTGGGTCGACGGCGAGGCGGTGGATGCCCATCGCGTCGGTGCCCGTGTCGCGCAGCTGGTTTCCGGCGATGGCAGCGTCGTGGTGCAGGCCGACAAGAACTCGACGACGGGCTTGCTGATCGAGGTCATGGATCGCATTCACCAGGCGGGCGTCGATAACGTCGCCGTGGCCGCCAACCGGGATGCCGGCTGATGCGTAGAGTGGCAGGCCTGGTCGGCGGCGCGCTGCTGGCGCTGCTGCTGTTCTATCTGTTGGCGCTGCTGGTGGCTCCGCCGGAACCGGATCGCACCCAGATCGTGACGCCGACGGCGATCTCGATGGTCGACGCGCCGGAGCAGGAGCAGGCGCAACCGACGCCGACGTCGCCGGCGTTACCGACGCCGCCGAGTGTGCCACCGCCGCCCCCTGCGGCGGCGCCCGTACCAGCGGCGGAGACGCCGAGCCCGGTGGAGATTCCGGAACCGCAGACGCCGCCCATGGAGGCACCGGACGTGACGCTGGATGAATCGCTGCCCGAGCTGAGCGAGGCGCAGCCGGAGCCGCGTCCTGAACCGCAACCCGAGGCTCAGCCGGAACCGCAGCCAACGCAGGAAACCGTGGCGGAAGCAGCGCCGCAGCCGGAATCCGAGCCTGGCCCGACGCAGTCGGAACCCGCACCGCAGCAACCGCCGCGAGGAACGCAGGCATCGCCGCGCGATGTCGGCCAGTTGCAGCCTACCAGCCGGGTCAATCCGTCCTATCCGATGCGTGCGCGCCGGCGTGGCCTGGAAGGTTACGTGGAGGTGAGTTTCATCATTCAGCCTGATGGACGCGTCGATACCGACAGTTTGCGGGTAATCGACGCCGATCCCGCCAACGTGTTCGACCGTGCCGTCGAGGAGGCGGTATCACAGTGGCGATTCCCGCCGGCCGATGACGTGCGGCGGGCCACGCAGCGTATCCAGTTCCAGTTGGAGGGCTGATCGTGAGTTCAATGACGGTTCGTCGCCTGAGCAAGCGCTGTCTGTCGCTGGTGCTGGTGGGCCTGATCGGTTGCGGCGGTATCTCGCTGGCCCGGGCCGAGGGTCCGGCGCTGCGCGCGGACATGATCCAGGCGCTGCAGTCGATGCAGTCGCAGCTCGAGTCCGGCGACGACGCGGCGGTGGCTTCGCGCGCTGCCGACTCGGCTTCGCGCCTCGAAGGCGGCAATGCGGCCGACCGCTGGGCGCGCGCCCTGTTCCTGCAACTGGCGGCATCGGCCAACGCCCGCCAGGGCCACGATCTCCAGGCCGCGGAGCAACTGGCCGAGGCGCGGCGCATCGACGATGTTCCCGACGCGCGCCGTCTCTCGTGGCTGCTTCAGGAGGCACGGCTGCGCTTGAGCGGCGGCCAGACACGACAGGGCGCGGATCTGCTCACCCGATGGGTCGAACGCAGCGGCGGAGACGACGCTTCGCGCTGGTTGCTGGTTCAGGCGCGGGCGTCGCTCGAAGAGTGGTCGGCCGCGGCCAACTCGCTCGATCGGCTGAGAGCGTCCGGCACCGAGGGCTGGAGCCAGTCGCAACGGCAATTGGCAAGTACGGTCTACCAGCAGGCGGGACGCTTCGACGACGCCCTGACGCTGCTGGGCGACGATGCGAGCTCGCCGGGCGTCTGGCGCCGGGCCGCGGGACTTGCCCAGCAAGCCGGTGATGACGGTCGTGCCGCTGCGATTTGGGAAAGCGGCTGGCGCCGAGGTGTGCTGACATCGGACGACGATCTGGTGCAGCTGGCCAGGCTGCATATCGCCGGGGGGACGCCGGCGCGTGCCGCCGAGCATCTGGAGGATTGGCTGGATAGCGGTCGGCTGGATTCCGGCGGCGCCAACCTGCGCCTGATCGCCCAGGCCTGGACGGCCGCTCGTGATCATGGCCGTGCGCTGTCGGCCTGGAAGACGCTGGCCGAAAAGAGCGGCCGGGCAGAGGATTGGCAGCAGTTGGCCGAGCTCGCTTACGGCTGGGGCGAGTGGCAGACGACAAGGGACGCGCTTTCCCGTCTGCGGGAGGCCGGCGGCGAGATTTCCGGGCGGGACTGGTTGTTGCAGGGCATCGCCTCGCTGCAGCTCGGCGATCGGGAGGCGGCCCGCAATGCCTTCCAGCAGGCCAGGACAGCGGGTGTCGAGCAGGCGCAGCAGTGGCTGGATTCGCTGGGATCGGCGTAGCGGTGGTTGGCTCACGCGCTGGTCGGTTTTGGCAAGGTGGCGAGACAGGGTGACAGATTGTCGTTTGACCAGTTCTCCACTGACCATCGCCAGTGGTCCTTGTCAGCGTTCTTGTTTGTTGGTCAATAAAGCCGGGGCACTGGAATTTGCCGCCGTCTGTGGCGTCAAAAAGGGGAGCGCGAGGGGCTTGCCCCTCGCATTGACGAGCAAAAGGAAAGTTGGTGCTCGGTCAGTGGTAAGTTCGTCCTGCTTGAATTTGTCGCCATAGTGAATTTGTCGCCATAGGAAACGAAACTCACGCCAGCTCGAACTCGCTCCACACCGGGGCGTGGTCGGAAGGCCGTTCCATGGCGCGCAGGTCGTAGTCGATACCCGAGCGACGTGTGGCGCGAGCCAGCGGCTCGGTGACCAGGATGTAATCGATGCGCAGGCCGCGCTTGGGCTCGCGATCGAAACCCTTGGAGCGATAGTCGAACCAGCTGAAGTAGTCGCTACTGTCCGGGTGGCAAAGCCGATAACTGTCCTCGAGCCCCCACGCTTTTAGGCGCTCCAGCCATTCGCGCTCCTCGGGCTGGAAGCTGGTCTTGCCTTCGCGCAGCCAGCGCTTGCGATTGTCTTCGCCGATGCCGATATCGATATCCGCCGGCGAAATGTTGAAGTCGCCCATGATCGCGATGCGCTCCGAAGGCTGGTGCTGCGTTTCGAGAAGCGCGTTGAGGCCGGCGTAGAACGCCCGCTTGTTGGGGTACTTGGTAGGGTGAGCGATGTTCTCGCCCTGGGGGAAGTAACCGTTCCACACCGTCAGCGGTTTACCATCGTCCATGTCGAGCGTCACCCCGATAAGGCGGCGCTGCGCCTCCTCGCCATCGTCGGGCAATCCATAATGAACGGATACCGGTGCCGCCCGGGTCAGCATCGCGACACCGTAGTGGCCTTTCTGACCATGGAAGTGAACGTGATAGCCCAAGGCTTCCACTGCGTCACGGGGAAATTCGCTGTCCTGGACCTTGGTCTCCTGCAGGCCGATGACGTCCGGCGCATGGCTCTCGATCAGTGCCTCGAGCTGGTGCAGACGAGCGCGGATACCGTTGATATTGAAAGAGACGAGTCGCATCAATCGGAGCCCTCATCCTTCGAGGCGTCGCCATTGGTGCTGGCGGAATGCAGCGGCAGCGGTGGAGCGCTCTGACGCTGGCGCTTGCGTTCGGCCTGCAGTTTTCGCTGCTGGGTCTTCTTGTCGACGTAACGACGCGATGGGGCGACTTCATCGGGATTGTCATGGCGCCAGCGGCGATAGTCCTTGCGCTTGCCGGTACGGATCGTCACCTTGTCGGCCAGCGACCGGGTCTTTTTTCTGCGAGTCATGCGCGCAACCTGTCAGTATTCAGCGGGAAATCCGGCGATATGGCGATATAGGCATCAGCATGGGGAAACTCTCGACCATGAGGGCGGTGTTCCCGAGCCAACAATAGCCCGCATTCTAACAGGGGAAGGGGGTTGTGCCATCGGCTTGCCGATCACGGCTCGCGACGTTGGACCACTGGGCTCGCGACGTTAGCGGGCCGGAACTGGTACAATACGTTCGGCTCGCGCCGGGCATGGCCCCGGCGAAGTCGATCATCGTCGCGTCGAGGGTTCGTCCTTGATGGCGTGAATGCCGGCCCGCCGTGCCTTGGTTGTGGCGCCGCCGAGCAGAACGCCAGCCGTCGCGAGTCAAACCGTCAATCGATTTCGGACATTCGTCATAACTATGAGTGAGTCTGACAACACCCAGGCCCCGGCACAGAACCGCAGACCCAAGCGGCGTCGGCGCAAGCCACGTAAATCGCAGTCGCGGAACGCTTCCAGCTGGTCGCTGAAACAGTTTCAGGTCGAGCCCGTTGCCGGACGCTGGCGGTTTCATGATTTCGACCTGCCGACATCATTGATGCGCGCGATCCAGGCAGAAGGTTTCGAATACTGCACGCCGATCCAGGCCGAAGCGCTGAAGCATACGCTGCTCGGTGGCGACGTGGTCGGCAAGGCGCAGACCGGCACCGGCAAGACCGCAGCTTTCCTGATTTCGATGCTGGCCTATTTCCTGGAAGAGGAAGCGCCGGATGGCCAGAAGCCGGGAACGCCGCGGGCGCTGATCATCGCGCCGACCCGCGAACTGGCGCTGCAGATCGAGAAGGACGCCAAGGCGCTGGCCCGTTTCACGTCTCTGCATGTGGCCAGCGTCGTCGGCGGCATGGACTACCAGAAGCAGCGGGATCAGTTGAGCAAGAACCTGGACATTCTGGTGGCCACGCCGGGGCGTCTGCTCGATTTCCAGCAGAAGCGCGACATCGATCTCTCCCAGGTCGAGGTACTGGTGCTGGACGAGGCCGACCGTATGCTGTCGATGGGCTTCATTCCGGACGTCAAGCGCATCATCCGCTATACGCCCAAGCGCGAGGAACGCCAGACCTTCCTGTTCTCGGCGACCTTCACGCCGGATATCCTCAACCTCTCCGAGCAGTGGACCCAGAATCCGGCCCACGTCGAGATCGAGGTGACCACCGACAACGCGGCCAATATCGACCAGCGGGTCTATCTGGTCAGCGACAGCGAGAAGCGCAAGCTGCTGTTCAACCTGGTCAGCCAGGAAGCGATGGAGCGGGTGATCGTGTTCGGCAACCGTCGCGATCTGGTGCGTGAACTGGATCAGATGCTGCGCGATCAGGGCGTCAATGCGGCAATGCTCTCGGGCGACGTGCCGCAGAGCCAGCGGATCAAGACGCTGGAGCGTTTCCGGGAAGGCGAAGTGACCGTGCTGGTGGCGACCGATGTCGCCGGTCGTGGCATCCACATCGAAGATGTCAGCCACGTCATCAACTTCACGCTGCCGGAAGATCCCGAGGATTACGTCCATCGTATCGGGCGGACCGGCCGCGCCGGTGCCAAGGGCGTGTCGATCAGTTTCGTCGGCGAAGAGGATGCCTTCTCGCTGCCGGAGATCGAGAACTACATCAACGGCAAGCTGCCCTGCGAGCATCCGCCCGAGTCCATGATGTCGTGAGCCGATGCTGTCCTGAGCGGCTGACATCGACAACGGTTCGGCTCTCTCGATCGTCCACCGTCGGTGGGCGATCTGTTTCTGACCTTCCTTCCCCGGAATGCGCATGCTCGACGAACCCCTCAAGCAAGAGATCCAGGAGGCTTACCGGCATGTACTCGAAGGGCTGGAGCTCACGCCGCGCTATGGCCAGCGCCTGATGATCGCGGAGATCGCGCGCACTTTGGCGTCGATCGAGCAGGACGAGCAGGGGCGGCGGACCTCCGACGAACACGTCTGCGTGCTGGAAGCGGGCACTGGCACCGGCAAGACGCTCGCCTACCTGCTGGCGGCGCTGCCGGTGGCCAAGGCGCGGGGCAAGCGACTGGTGGTCGCCACCGCGACGGTGGCGCTGCAGGAGCAGGTGCTGAATCAGGACCTGCCGATGCTCAAGGCGCACAGCGGGCTCGATTTCGAATACGCGCTGGCCAAGGGCCGGGGACGTTACCTGTGCGTGGCCAAGCTCGATCAGGCGCTGGAAGGCGCCGAGCCCAACCCGACGCTGTCGCTGTTCGAGCAGACCATCGCCACGGACGCCGGCGGTGACTTCCCGCAGTTGATCCAGGAGATGGCCGATACCTATGCCTCGGGTAACTGGGAAGGGGATCGGGACAGCTGGCCGGTCGCCATCGACGATCGCGACTGGCGACGGCTGACCGTGGATCATCGTCAGTGCACCAATCGGCGCTGCGGCCATTTCGGCGCCTGTGCCTATTTCCGCTCGCGCCGGCATCTCGAGCAGGCCGACATCATCGTCGCCAATCACGATCTGGTGCTGGCGGACCTCGCGCTGGGCGGAGGCATGGTGCTTCCGTCGCCCAAGGACTGTATCTACGTCTTCGACGAGGGGCATCACCTGCCGGACAAGGCGCTGGATCATTTCTATCATCGCTTCGGAATCAACGGCACGTTGCGCTGGCTGCGGACGTTGAAGAAGTCGCTGACGGAGTTGAACACCGCGCTCGGCGCCCAGCCGACACTCGGCCGCTTGCTGGCGACTTTTCCCGAACGCATCGCGGCGCTGGAGCCAAGGCTCGGCGACGCCTACGCCATGGGACATCAGATTGCCGGACTCGGCTCCGGGGCGGGCGAGGAGACGCAGCATTTCCGCTTCCCCAATGGCCGGGCGCCGGAGCCGCTGGTCGATCTGGCCCAGCAGCTGGTCATTCCGTTCGCCGAGCTATCGCGCGATCTGGAAACGATGAGCGATATCCTTCGCGAGAGTCTCGACCCGGACAAATCCACCGGTCTCCCGCGGGAGCAGGCGGAACCGTGGCTGCCGCTGACGGCGCTGCTCCACGGCCGCGCGCTGGAAGCGCATGCGCTGTGGTCGGCCATGGCCAAGCCGGATCCGGCGGGGCAGGCACCGCAAGCGCGGTGGTTGACGTTCCAGAACTTCGGTGGCGAGCCGGAGCTGACCTTTTCGGCCAGCCCGGTATCGGCGGCGGAGACGCTGGCCCGACATCTCTGGGGAACCTGCTACGGGGCGGTGGTGACCTCGGCGACGCTGACGGCGCTCAATCGTTTCGAGCGGCTGCAGGAGCGGGCCGGCCTGGCCAACCGCTATCGCTATCAGCGCCTGCCGAGCCCTTTCGACTATTCCCGAGCCATCCTCAGTGTGCCGCGGGAAGCGGTGGAGCCCGGCGACGCCAAGGCGCACGACCGTTCCATCGTCGAGTTCATCGAAGGGTTGGAAGACGACGAAGCCGTGCTGGTGCTGTTCTCCTCCCGCAAGCAACTGCGCAGTGTGGCCGATGCGTTGCCGGAACCCTGGGCGTCGCGCCTGCTGTCACAGGATCGGCTGCCCAAGCGCGAACTGCTGGAGCGCCATCGCGCTGCGGTCGACGCCGACAGCGGCAGCTTGATCTTCGGGCTGGCGAGTTTCGCCGAGGGGATCGATCTTCCCGGTCGCTACCTGACCCACGTGGTGATTACCCGGCTGCCGTTTTCGGTGCCGGACGATCCGGTCGGCGCCACGCTCGCCGAGTGGATCGAGAGCCAGGGCGGCAACCCGTTCATGCGGATATCGGTGCCGGACGCGTCGATCAAGCTGGTGCAGGCGTGCGGGCGGCTGATCCGCAAGGAGAACGACAGCGGCCGCATCTCGCTGCTGGACCGGCGTGTGCTGACCCGGCGGTACGGCAAGGCGCTGCTGGACGCGCTGCCGCCGTTTCGGCGCCAGATCGAAGGGGTGGAAGCGGGCGAGCCGGCCAGGAACTGACGCGGGCCGCGTTGCCGCTGCCGCCAACGAAAACGCCCGGTGCCGTGAATTGCGGCACCGGGCGTTCTGCTTGAACGGTCGTCGTCCCGGGATCAGTCGTCGGAACGCTGACGCGACTGGAGCACGGGCTTCAATTGCTCGGCCATCTGGACAAGCGTGCGCTCGGTAGTCGGCCAGTCGATGCAGGCATCGGTGATCGAGACGCCGTATTCGAGCTGACTGCGGTCTTCGGGAATCTTCTGGCTGCCCCAGCCGATGTTCGATTCGATCATCAGGCCGATGATCGAGCGGTTGCCGTCGAGGATCTGGTGCGTCACGTTCTCCATGACCAGCGGCTGCAGCGCCGGGTCCTTGTTGGAGTTGGCGTGGGAGCAGTCGACCATCAGGTTGGCTTTCAGCCCCGCCTTGTGCAGTTCCTGCTCGGCCAGGGTGACGCTGACACTGTCGTAGTTGGGCTTGCCGTTGCCACCCCGCAGGACGACGTGGCCGTAGGCGTTGCCCCGAGTCCGGATCACCGCGACCTGGCCCGCCTGATCGATGCCCAGGAAATTGTGCGGGCTGGCGACCGACTGCAATGCATTGACCGCCACGTCCAGGCTGCCGTCGGTGCCGTTCTTGAAGCCGACCGGGCCGGAAAGACCGGAAGCCATTTCACGGTGGGTCTGGGATTCGGTGGTACGAGCCCCTACCGCGGACCAGCTGATGCAGTCCTGCAGATATTGCGGCGAAATCGGATCGAGCGCCTCGGTGGCCAGCGGCAGGCCGATTTCCGCCAGATCCACCAGCAGCCGGCGAGCGATATGCAAGCCTTCCTCGATCTCGAACGAGTCGTTCAGGTGCGGATCGTTGATCAGACCCTTCCAGCCGACCGTGGTACGCGGCTTCTCGAAGTAGACACGCATCACGATATACAGACTGTCGCTGACGGCATTGGCGAGCTTGCGAAGGCGCCTGGCGTAGTCGCGTGCGGCTTCCGGATCGTGAATCGAGCACGGGCCGATGACCACGAGCAGGCGAGGATCCTCGCGATCGAGAATGCGCTGGATGGTCTGGCGTCCTTCGATGACCGTGCGCTCGGCGGATTCCGAAAGCGGAATGTTCTGTTTCAACGCTTCCGGGGTAATCAGGACATCCTGGGAAAGAACGTTGAGATTGTTGACCTGCTGTTCCGACATGCTGGGGCCCGTTGACTCTGATAGTGACTGCGCGTGGAGCGCGTACTATGGGGGCTGCAAGGTACAAAAATCAACTTTCCGGCCCGGTTGTGCCCTGCATGTCGGGGGATTCGGCGCCGAGGCGCGACTTGATGAGGCGGGCTAAAACAGGAACACTGGCCGGCTTCGCGTGCTAATCCATCGTTTCTGTTATAACTTGCACGCCTGTCATTGAATCGTGAGCTCAAAGGGCTCCAGGTGGGATCATGAGCGTATTATCTCCTAGTCACCACACTCGTCATCGCTGTGTCATTTCCCTGCTCCAGGTCCTGCAGCTTCCGGTGCCCAGTCGTACGGGGAGGCGTTGAATGGGTGTCCGAGAGACCGATCAGCAACTCGTCGAACGCGCCCAGAAAGGGGACACCCGAGCTTTTGATCTTTTGGTCAAGAAGTATCAGCACAAGATTCTCGGTCTGATCAGCCGCTATGTTCAGGACCATTCCGAAGTTCAGGACGTTGCCCAGGAAGCCTTCATCAAGGCGTATCGTGCCCTGGGCAGCTTTCGTGCCGAAAGCGCCTTCTATACCTGGATGTATCGCATCGCCATCAACACGGCGAAGAACTACCTGGTATCGCGGGGGCGGCGTCCTCCCGGTAGCGATCTGGATATCAGCGATGCCGAGATCGTCGACCAGAGCGGGCGTCTGTCGGATATCGAATCGCCGGAGGCGGCGATCGCCCGCGATCAACTGGAAGCGGCCGTGTTCGAAGCGATCGAACAGCTGCCGGACGATCTGCGCACCGCGATCACGCTGCGTGAATTCGACGGGCTTTCCTATGAAGATATCGCCACGATCATGGAGTGCCCGGTGGGAACCGTCCGATCGCGTATCTTCCGGGCGCGCGAGGCAGTCGACAAGCATATCGAACCGTTGCTGGAGCACGGTGGGCGAGACGCGATCAACGACGCTTGAGCGATGCAGGACCATCGGATCCGGGCGCTGACGGCGGATCGAATCGAGAAAGATGAATCGAAAATGAACTGTCATCGATTTCTGTCGTCATAGTGGGGCAGGTAATAGCCAAGCCGTCGTCGGCTGGAGACAATCCGGCGACGACGGGCCGGTGACGCAGGTAGCGGGCAAGGGCATTGCGGCCTTCGAGGATCGCAATGGCATGCCCCCAGATGTCGCCCTGAGTGTCGCCGTCATTCAACACGTGGCAAGCCGCAAGGCGAGTGTGAGGGTGTGACTATGAAGCAGGTACACGAATCGTTCTCCGCATTGATGGATAACGAGGCCGATGAATTCGATCTGAGGCGAGCGCTCAAGACGCTGGGCACGTCGCCGCAGGAATCCGATACCTGGCGTCGATATCACCTGGCCCGCAGCATGATGCGGCGCGAGCGGGATGCGATCGTCGATATCGATATCTCCGGCGACGTGATGGCGGCGCTGGCGGACGAACCCCGGCCCGTCGCGGAACCGGCCAGCGAGCCGGTCAGGCGCCACTCGTTTTCCATGATGGGCGGCGCTGCCGTGGCGGCGGCGGTATCGCTCATGGTGATTACCGGCGTTCAGGTCTACAACGGCCGCTTCGGTGGCGACACCACCACGTCCTCGGATGTGGCGGCCGCCACAGGTACTTCTGCGGTCAATGAAAGTGCCCGTGCCTCGCTGGCTTCCGGACGCGTTGCCGACGACCAGAGCGGGGCGATGCAGGCTTCCATGCAGGCGCCGGTCTCCAGCGGGCTGCCCTATTCGCTGGGCAGCGGCAGCTTTGGCGGCGGAAGTCTCGGCGCTGGCAATAACAGCGGCCTGATGACGGTCGGCGAGCAGGTGATGCAGCCGATGTTCCTGTCGCCGAGCACGCGCCAGTCCCCCAACGTCGATATGGAGCAGGCGCAGACGCTGCAATCGTATCTGGAGCGTCACTCCGTCGGGGCTGCCTACAGCACTGGCGACAACTGGATGCCATTGCTGCGCACGCCGGGCGCGTTGTCCGCTCAGGTCGACGGTGTCGGAGCCACGGAAGCGCGTTGATGTTTCGGTTTTCTCCCCGGGCCTCCCTGGCTGCGATACTTCCTCTGCTTGCGGTTTCCGGTACCGCTCAGGCTCAAGCGTCCGCCGACGAGCGGGCGGTGCCGGAGACTTTCGATTGTCGCGATCTGGCCGCGGCGAGCGATAGCGATATCTCCCCCGAGGCGCTGTTTCAACGCAGTCTCTGGGCCAGCCACTGCTATAACTTCAGTGCACGGGCCGTGCGTATCAGTTTCGATGGCGTCAGGACCCTGGCGCTGACGCATAGCGTGCAGCAGGGGGTGGAGACCGAGGCCGCGAGATTTCTGGATGGCCCGCCCGTCGCTGTGGAAAAGCGGGGTAGCGTGAGCCAGGATGCCGCGGGGCAGGGAATGCTGGATTTCACCGCCGGTCTCGCGCCTGGCGCCTTGACCCGGCAGATCGCCGGACATTACGACCTCCAGCCGATGGAAATCGAGCGAATTGCCGGACGCGCGGCATGGCGTCTCGACATCGAGCCGCAGGACGAGCTCCGCTACGGTTACCGTCTCTGGCTGGATCGCGAGACATCGCTGCCGCTCAAGCGTGAAATGATCGGTATCGATGGTCAGATTCTCGAAACCTTTCAGATAACCGATCTGCGTGCCCCCACGCTTTATCCTGATACGCTCCGTCTCGGCCCTGGCCAGTCAGCGGCGAATTCTCCGTGGCACGCGCAGTGGCTGCCTGCCGGATTTACCTCCCAACCGATCCCGCCTGATAGCCCTGATCAGAGCGCACGGATAGAGCACCAGCTCTACAGCGACGGTTTGACCAGCATCAGCTTGTTCGTCGAACCCATTACCGGTAACCGGCGTTCCTTGTTGCCCGGCATGCATCGACTGGGTATCTCCTATGCAGCGGTTCGTCATGTGAATCATGAGGGCCGGCCCATGCAGATACTGGTATTGGGCGAGGCACCGGCCGAGGTTCTGGCACGTATCGCTGCGCGAGTGACCTGGCACGAAGGCGATGTCGGACCGTCCGCCGATGTCTCTGGGTCTCGGGACGAGCCTGAAGCGAGTGCTCCCGCCGCCGGTTCCTAGGGACTGTTGACGTTTCATGCACGGCCGCGCCGGAGCCAGTTTTTGTGCGGGGCAAGGCGTGAGGAGCGTAGTTTGGTCATTCCAAATGAACGACGAATAACGCAGCACCGTGCAAAAACTGGCCCGGCCCTTCGGGTTGCGCGGCAAATGGCGCTATGCGGCGTTGCGGGATTGGAAAAGGGAACCACCCTTCTCTGCATCCCGCGCCTGGCCTGGCGCCATTTGGCGCAGCAACGCGGTTCGCGCTGAAACGTCAACAGCCCCTAGTCTCTCGCCTTTTCTCTTTGGTCAGTTCTTCAGCCAGTTTTGCAGTCAGTCGGTGACGGGGGCTTTTCGCTCTTCAGCGCAAAGAAACTTTACATCCCGTTGAACTCTTGGCGTATTTTCGCATCAATGAAAGTGGTCGCCGTGCCTTGACCGGGCGCGGCGACGATTCGATGGCGTGAGGTTCGTTATCGCCGATTTATCCCTTATGAACATCGATCTATCTACGTGCGACTCGCCAGAGTCTTCATCGAATGTTAGGAGTATTTAATGGAACGCATGACAAGATGGTTTGCTCCCTGGCTATTGATGGCCGTCACGTTGCTATCTTTCCAGACGGCGCAGGCCCGCGATTTGCCGGACTTCACCGGATTGGTCAAGCAGGCCGCTCCCGGCGTGGTCAACATCGCCACCACCAGTAGCGTCAGTGCGCCCAATGGGCCCTATGGTCAGCAAGACGTCCCCGAGATATTCCGCCGGTTCTTCGGTGATCAGATGCCACCGATGCCTGGCGCGCCGCAGGGCGAGGAAGAGCGCAAGTCACTGGGCTCCGGGTTCGTCATCCGCAAGGATGGTTACATCCTGACCAACGCCCATGTGGTCAAGGATGCCGACGAGATCATGGTGCGTCTCAACGATCGGCGGGAGCTGCCGGCCAAGCTGGTGGGCGCCGATGCGCGAACCGACGTCGCCTTGCTCAAGGTCGATGCCGACGATCTTCCCACGCTCAAGATCGGCGACTCCGATGACCTCGAAGCCGGCGAATGGGTCGCCGCCATCGGTTCTCCGTTCGGTTTCGATCATTCGGTAACGGCCGGCATCGTCAGCGCGATCAACCGCACACTGCCGAGCGAGACCTACGTACCCTTCATCCAGACCGATGTGGCGATCAACCCGGGTAACTCCGGTGGCCCCTTGTTCAACCTCGACGGTGAAGTCGTGGGAATCAATTCGCAGATCTACACGCGTAGCGGTGGTTTCATGGGGCTGTCGTTCGCCGTGCCGATCAGCGTTGCCATGAACGTTGCCGATCAGCTGCGCACCGAAGGTCATGTGAGCCGCGGCTGGCTGGGCGTGGTGATTCAGCCGGTGTCCAAGGATCTTGCCGAATCGTTCGGGCTCGATGGCACCGAGGGAGCACTGGTTTCCGATGTCAGCGATGACAGCCCGGCACAGAAGGCGGGTCTGAAGGCCGGTGATGTCATTCTGAGCGCCGATGGGGCCGATATCGATGACTCCACGACCCTGCCGCGTCTGATTGGCCAGGTGGCGCCGGGAGATGAAGTCACTCTGCAGGTCATGCGCGACGGTGACCAGCGCAAGATCGAAGTGACCGTGGGTGATTGGCCGGAGCAGATGGCGGACGATGGCTCGCCGTCCAGCGGATCTACCAATGACCAGAGCAAGCTGGGAATCGCGATCAGCGATATCAGCGATCAGGAGAAGCAACAGCTGGACATCGACAATGGCGCCCTGGTGCGTCGCGTCGACCCGCGTGGCGCGGCGGCGGCGGCGGGCATTCAGCCTGGTGACGTCATCGTCAGTTTCGATCAGAAAGCGGTCGACAGCGCCGATCAATTGATCGATGCGGTCAAGCAGGCCGACGGCGATCGTGCCATTCCGGTGCGTATCGTCCGGGATGGAACTTCGCTGTTCGTAGCGTTGCGCTTGAAGGCCGGCGACTGAGTCGCGCCGGACGACGACAGGTCCGGGCCAAGCCCGTCACACAGCCTCGCTTTGCGAGGCTGTGTGCGTTCCGGTTGTCGCTGTCTTTGCCACGGCCATGTCGGTACAATGCGCCAAATTCGTAATCAACCGCGCGACTGGAAAACAACGGTATCTCAGTGGCGGCGCGGGCGAATCGCTGCGTCGTGCGCTGCTCGGCTACTGACCGGACCCCGCGTCATGGCCGGCGTTTCCCGCACCGCGTGTCGCGCGTTTCATCCCGCTCGACGAATCAGTTGGTGTTTTCCTGGCTATGGCACATCGTGCGGACCGCGCGCGTACAAATTACCGGTAAGGTTTCAATGGCAGACGCTGCAAGCAACGAGCAACTGAAGTTCATCCGCAACTTCTCGATCATCGCCCATATCGATCACGGCAAGTCCACGCTGGCAGACCGAATCATCCAGTTCTGCGGTGGCCTGACGGATCGTGAACTCAAGGAGCAGGTGCTCGATTCGATGGATCTCGAGCGCGAGCGCGGTATCACCATCAAGGCGCAGTCGGTCACGCTCGACTATCAGGCGCAGGACGGTCATACCTATCAGCTCAATTTCATCGACACGCCGGGGCACGTCGATTTCTCCTACGAGGTGTCGCGCTCGCTCTACGCCTGCGAGGGGGCCTTGCTCGTGGTCGATGCCGCTCAGGGTGTCGAGGCGCAGTCGGTTGCCAACTGCTACACCGCCATCGAGCAGGATCTGGAAGTGCTTCCGGTCCTCAACAAGATGGATCTGCCGCAGGCGGATCCGGAGAAGGTGGCGCACGAGATCGAGGAGATCATCGGTCTCGATGCCCATGACGCGGTACGGGTGTCGGCCAAGAGCGGTCTCAACATCGATCTCCTGCTGGAGCGTCTGGTACGCGATATTCCGCCGCCCAAAGGCGATCGCGAGGGCAATCTTCAGGCCCTGATCATCGATTCGTGGTTCGATAACTATCAAGGCGTCGTGTCGCTGGTGCGGCTGTTCGACGGCACCTTGAAGAAGGGCGACAAGATCCAGATGAAGTCGACCGGTCGCGACTGGGAAGTGACCGACATCGGCTATTTCACGCCCAAGCAGAACTCCACCGGCATCCTCCGGGCCGGCGAAGTCGGCTTCGTCATCGCCGGCATCAAGGACATCCATGGTGCGCCGGTCGGGGATACCATCACCCATACCAAGACTAAGGACGTACCGCGGCTGCCGGGCTTCCAGAAAGTGAAGCCGCAGGTCTACGCCGGAATGTTCCCGGTCAGCTCCGATGATTACGAAGATTTCCGCGATGCGCTCGAGAAGCTGGCGCTCAACGATGCTTCGCTCGATTACGTGCCGGAAAACTCCGATGCGCTCGGGTTCGGCTTTCGCGTCGGCTTCCTCGGCACGCTGCACATGGAGATCGTCCAGGAGCGCCTGGAGCGCGAATACGATATCGACCTGCTGACCACGGCGCCGACGGTCAACTACGAGCTGCTGATGGACAACGGCGAGTTGCTGACCATCTCCAACCCGTCGAAGCTGCCCGACATGGCCAACGTGGCCGAGATGCGCGAGCCGATCGTGCGGGCCAGCATCCTGGTGCCGCAGGAGTATGTGGGCAACGTCATCTCCGAGTGCGTCAATCGTCGTGGCGTGCAGTTGAACATGCAGGTGCTGGGCAGCCAGATGCAGCTCGTCTACGAGTTGCCGATGGCCGAGGTCGTCATGGACTTCTTCGATCGGCTCAAGTCGATCTCCAAGGGCTATGCCTCCCTCGACTACAGCTTCGAGCGGTTCGAGGCCGCCAAACTGGTTCGCCTGGACATTCTCATCAATGGTGATCGCGTCGATGCACTGGCGTTGATCATTCATCGCGACCACGCCCATTCCCGGGGTCGAATCCTGGTCGACAAGATGAAAGAGCTGATCCCCCGTCAGATGTTCGACGTGGCGGTTCAGGCCGCGATCGGCGGCCATGTCGTGGCCCGTTCGACGGTCAAGGCACTGCGCAAGAACGTGACGGCCAAGTGCTATGGCGGCGACACGACGCGCAAGAAGAAACTGCTGGAGAAGCAGAAAGCCGGCAAGAAACGCATGAAGCAGGTGGGCCGTGTCGAAATCCCCCAGGATGCGTTCCTTGCCGTTCTCAAAGTGAACGAGTAGGAAAAACACCTCATGGATTTTTCGTTGTTACTGGTGCTGGCTGTCGCCATCACGGGGCTCGTCTGGTTGCTCGACAGCCTGTTCTGGCGACGCTCGCGTCACCAGCGCCAGCAGGCCGCCGCAGAGACACTGGGCGGCGGAAAGTCGGTCGACTACAAGGACCCCTGGCCGGTCGACTACGCCCGCTCCTTTTTCCCTGTGTTGCTGGTCGTCCTGGTGCTGCGCAGCTTCGTGATCGAGCCGTTCCAGATCCCTTCGGGCTCGATGCGGCCGACACTCGAGGTCGGCGATTTCATCCTGGTCAACAAGTTCAGCTACGGTCTCCGTCTGCCGGTCGTCAACACCGAAATCGTGGATATCGGTGAGCCGGAGCGCGGCGATGTCATGGTCTTCCGCTTCCCGCAGGATCCGTCGGTCAATTTCATCAAGCGCGTCATTGGCCTGCCGGGGGATCACATTCGCTACGAAAACAAGCAGCTCTACGTCAATGGCAAGCCGGTGCCCAAGTCGATGACCGATCCCGACCCGGCAGAAGCACCGGGCGAAGAACTGTTCGAGGAGCACCTCGGTGACGTCGAGCACAGTATCTTCAACAACCCCCAGAGTCCCGGGCCCCAGATGCGGGAGATCGTCGTTCCCGATCACGAGTATTTCATGATGGGCGACAACCGCGACCACTCCAACGACAGCCGTTACTGGGGTTTCGTCCCGGAAAAGAACATCGTCGGCAAGGCGTTTGCGGTCTGGATGCACTGGGATGGTGGATTGCCTAGCTTCAGCACGGTACGCCAGATAAACTGATTCTTATATAGCTGGTGAATTCAAGCGTGTCGGCCGCCGGCTCTGGCTGCGGAACCATGACGGTCCCGTTCTTTAAGCAGCGGCAAGACACGCAACTCGCAAAGCGGGCGACGGGCTATCCCGCGCCCGCTTTGCTTCAAAGACAACGATTCTTTGTTTCAAAGATAACGACTCAATGGGAATGACGTGAGTGATCCTCTGCAAGGCTTCAGCCGCCGAATTGGCCACGACTTTCGTGATCCGGCGCTGCTGGAACTGGCGCTGACGCACCGCAGCGTCGGCGGCGCCAATAATGAACGGCTCGAGTTTCTGGGCGACTCGATCGTCAATTTCGTGATCGGCGAGGCGCTGTTCAAGCGCTTTCCGGCCGCGCGGGAAGGGCAGTTGTCCCGCCTGCGAGCCGGGCTGGTCAAGGGGCAGACGCTGGCCGTGGTGGCGCGGGAATTCGACCTGGGCGAGTGTCTCAGACTGGGGTCCGGCGAGATGAAGAGCGGCGGTCATCGGCGCGATTCGATCCTGGCCGATGCGCTGGAAGGGGTGATCGGGGCGATCTATCTCGATGCCGGCATGGACGTGGCGCGCAGTCGCGTACTGGCCTGGTTCGGGACCCGTCTGGAAGCGATCGACCTGCACAATACGCAGAAGGATCCCAAGACGCGCCTGCAGGAGTTTCTGCAGTCACGTCAGCAGGCACTGCCGCGCTATGAAGTGATCTCGGTGGAAGGCGAGGCTCATGCCCAGACCTTCAGCGTCGAGTGTCACGTGGCCATGCTGGGCGAGTCACCGACGCTGGGAGAGGGGACGAGCCGACGTTTTGCCGAACAGCAGGCCGCTGAGCTTGCGTTGTCCAAACTCGAACCATCAAAGGGCAAGCGCCAATGACACAGAGCTGTGGTTTCGTCGCTATCGTCGGGCGTCCCAACGTGGGTAAATCGACCCTGATGAACCGCATCCTGGGGCAGAAGATTTCCATCACCTCGCGGCGTCCGCAAACGACACGCCACCAGGTGATGGGCATCAAGACGGTAGATGAAGCGCAATTCATCTACGTCGATACGCCCGGTATCCATCTGCAGACCCGCGATCGCAACAAGGCGATCAATCGCTTCATGAACCAGGCTGCGTCACAGGCGCTGCGCGATGTCGATTGCGTCGTGTTTCTGGTCGACCGCACGCGCTGGACGGAAGAGGATCAGGTCGTTCTCGACAAGCTCACCCACGTCGAGGCGCCGGTGATTCTGGCGGTCAACAAGGTCGACTGGCTCGAGGACAAGACGACGTTGCTGCCGTGGCTGGAGTCGCTTTCCGCCAGGCGTGAATTCGCCGCGATCCTGCCGATCTCCGCCAAGCACGGAACCAACGTGCCGGAACTCGAAGGCGAAGTCGGCAAGCGCCTGCCCGAAGGCGTGCACTACTTCCCGGACGATCAGATCACCGACAAGAGCCAGCGCTTCCTGGCTGCCGAGCTGGTCCGCGAAAAGGTCATGCGCCAGTTGGGCGACGAGCTTCCCTACCAGATGACCGTCGAGATCGAGGAGTTTCGCGACGAAGGCAAGGTCATCCATATCAGCGCATTGATGCTGGTCGAGCGCCAGGGCCAGAAGAAAATCCTGATCGGCGACAAGGGAGAGCGGATCAAGAAGATCGGCATCGAGGCGCGCCAGGAGATGGAGCGAGCCTTCGACAGCAAGGTCATGCTCAACCTGTGGGTCAAGGTCAAACGCGGCTGGTCAGACGACGATCGAGCGCTCAAGAGCCTGGGCTACGACCTCGATTGAGCGGCATGCAACCTCAGCCGGCCTATCTGCTGCACAAGCGGGCTTATCGGGAAACCAGCGCGCTGGTCGATGTCATTACGCTGGAACATGGTCACGTGCGGGCGGTGGCACAGGGCGTGCAGCGCGCGGGGAGCAAGTCCCGGGCCAAGCTGCAGCCGTTCGCGCCCCTGCACCTGACCTGGGTCGGGGATGGCGATCTCAAGCGCCTGCGCATGATGGAAACCACGCAGAGCGCAGTGCTGCTGGCCGGCGAGGGGCTGCTTTGCGGGCTGTATGCCAACGAGCTGCTGACGCGAGCGCTGCCGGTGGGGCTGCCCGCGGCGGACGTGTTCGCCATCTATGCCTGGGCGATCGAGCGGCTGACGCGGCCGGCCGAGCGCGCGACCAGCCTCAGGCGTCTCGAGATCACGCTGCTGGAAACACTGGACGCCGAGCCGGTATTTCTCGACCTCGAGGATCGGCCGCTCGATCCCGCCACGCATTATACCTACCTGCCCGATAATCGCCGATTCATGCCGATCGCGGCCCAGCAGCCCGGCTGGGATGGTCGCAGCCTCAAGCTGCTGGCGCGGGGTGACTGGGACGTGCCGGGGCTGGCGGGCTTGAGCAAGGCACTGACCCGTGCCGCCCTGGCGCCGCTGATCGGCAACCAGCCACTGCGTTCCCGGGAGCTGATGCAGCGCCTCAATCAGCGCCGCCGTCAGGGCAGTGATACCTGATACGGCGGCGCCGAATTCGCAACCCCGCCGCGACGACGTTTTCACCACGGCTTATTACATCAAGGAGTTCGAGTCCATGATCGCCACTCGTATTCAACTGGGGGTCAATATCGACCATGTCGCGACGCTGCGTCAGGCGCGCGGCACTCGCTATCCCGACCCGGTCCAGGCCGCGCTGCTGGCCGAGGAGGCCGGTGCCGATGGCATTACCCTGCATCTGCGCGAAGATCGGCGCCATATCCAGGAGCGTGACGTCGAGCTGATCGCCGCCGTGCTCAACATGCGCATGAACCTGGAAATGGCGGTCACCGAGGAGATGGTCGCCCTGGCCGAGCGGCTGCAACCCGCCGACGTCTGCCTGGTGCCGGAAAAGCGGGAAGAGTTGACCACTGAAGGCGGGCTTGATGTCGTGGGCGGTCGCGATGCCATCGCCAGCGTCTGTCGTCGACTCGAGGCGGCAGGGTGTCGGGTTTCGCTGTTCATCGATCCCGAGCCGGCACAGATTCAGGCGGCGTTCGAGGTCGGCGCCCCGGTCGTCGAGTTGCACACCGGTGGCTATGCGAAAGCCAGCGGCGAGGCGCAGCGCCTCGAGTACGAACGACTGACCGCGGCGGCGGAATTCGCCGACGAACTGGGCCTGGTGGTGAACGCCGGGCACGGCCTGCACTATCACAACGTCGAGGCGATTGCGGCGATTCCCGGCATCCACGAGCTCAACATTGGCCATGCGATCATTGCGCGAGCGCTGTTCGTCGGGCTCAAGGAGGCCGTGGCGGAAATGAAACGGCTGATGGTGGCCGGCCAGGAGTCGGGGCTCGTCGCCCAGATCGAATCCTTCGAGCATGACCACGACCACGACCACGACCACGACCACGCATAAGCGGGTCAATGAATGTTCGTGGCCGTCTGGTCGTCGGCCCATATGACCAGACGGTCGCAAGCGGTCATCACTTCACGAAATGCTTCGCCACACGCGTCCAGCGGATGTCGGCGAGCGCGGCTCTCCAATGTCTCGCAAGCCGCGGCCAGCTGGAGCGCGCCACAGTAGCAGCAACCGCCGCCGAGCTGGTGCGCGATTTCGGCAAGCTGCTCGGTATCGCGGTGGTGCCATGCCGCGTTCAGTTCGCGTCGATATCTGGGCAAGTCTGCCATCAGCAATGCCAGCATTTCTTCGGCGAGCACCTCGCGATCGCCATTGATCCGGCGGGCCTGGGCCTTGTCGACGACCGGCAGGTCGCCTGCGTGCAAGGGGGGCGGCGTTCGGGGGACATCTGTATCTGACGCCGAGAGCATCTGTTGCGAGGGCGAGGGCGGGCGCAGGGGCATCGTCAGGTACCGCGCCAGCACGCTTCTCAGCAGACTTTCTTCCAGCGGCTTGATCAGTATCTCGTCGATATCGTCCGTCGATCGGCCTCGTTGGTGCGCGTTCGGTTCGGCGGTCATGGCGATGACGGGCTTGCGCTCCCATTCCCGATTCGATCGTCGTAGACGATCGGTCGCTTCGAAGCCGCTGGCATCGGGCAAATGCAGATCCACCAGTACCAGATCGATGGTGAGTTCCGAGGCAAGGGCAACGGCCTCGGCGGCGTTACGCGCCGCCACGACTTCCGCGCCGATGGCGGTAAGTACCGTATCGAGATAATGCTGCGACACCTCGTCATCATCGATGACCAGCACTCGAGGGCGCGGGGGGAAATCCCGCTGACGATGCTCGGCGAGCATCCTGGCCAGGGCTCGCCCCAGGCTGTATCGGGATATCGGCAGTCGGAGAATGGTGCTTCCTTCCGGCAGGCGCCAGGTTATCGGCCTCGTCGGGGCGAGGTTGGCCATCAGCAGACAAGGGCGACGCATGGCATCGAAGCGCTGTTGCCAGATTCGGTGGGCCTCGGGCTCGAGAGCCTTCTCATCGATGCCGATGATCGATAGCTGACTCGTGTCACCCGTCGCGCTCAAGGAATCCGGTTCGCTCAGTGATTTCGGGCGTGCACGCCAGCGTTTGAGCGCATAGTCGAGCCTATACGCCAGCCGGGCATGGGGTTGCCATATCGCGATCTCCGCGCCTTCCAGATCGAATTCCGCAGGGCGAACATAGGGCTCGCAGGCCTCCAGTCCGATGCTGGCGATGACCGTGTTGCCCTTGCCCGAACGGGCCCCCAGGGCCAGCGACCCGTTCATCTCCGCTGCCAGCCGCTGGCAGATAGCGATACCCATGCCGGTTTCGGCATCGACTGCCTTGGCTCGCCCTCTTTCGAGCGCTCGCTTCAGGCGCTGACGATGTGATGGATCGCGGCTGCCGCCATCGCTGACACTCAAGCGCAAGCGGACCGCGCTACCTTCACGGCTCTCGAGAACGACGCGAATGACGATATCGCCTTCCTCGCCGTACTTGATGGCATTGTTGATCAGATTGGTCAGCAGTTGGCGGATGCCGATGTCGGCACCGACGAGGCGAGGGGGAACGTCGTCATAGACGGTAGCCAGCAAGGTCATGCGCTTCGCTTGCGCCAACGGCGTCTGCAGACACAGGATTTCCCAGAGCACCTCTGAAATATCGAACACATTATCTGCCCGACCGCGATTGTCTCCCAGCACATGATCGACGGTATCGAGCAGCCCGGTGGAAGCCAGATGAATGTGGCGCAGCCATTCCCGCTGCTGCGCATCGAGAGGACTGTTCTCCAGCAGGCGGCAGAACCCCAGCACCCCGGACAGCGGCGCGCGGAGTTCATGACTCACGTAGGCAAGATCGTTGTCCGCGCTCACTGCCGATGCGTGAGCCAACGATGACGCCGGGAAAAGCGGCGCTCTGGTATCGGATGCCGTGCGGCCACGCCTCGTACGGCCAAGATGGCGTGATCGCCGCCAGGTCAGCGCCAGCGCGAACAGTGGCAGCAGTGCCAGCAGCGACATCCAGGGGCCGAAGAAAGGGTGGTCAGGGATGGCGCTGGCACGCAGAGGATCGAGACTCAGATCCAGCCAGTAGCGGTGCGATGACTGCGGGACAACGAAGGTCTCCAGAGGCTGTATCCAGCGCTGGATCCCTTCGTGATTCCCGATGTGCAATGCCGAAGGAAGCGCCTCCAATGGCATGGTAGGAGGAATCGCCCCCGTGAAATCCCGAACGTTACCGCTTTCATCCCGCAGGGTGGCGTTGACGATCGCCGGATCGCTGGTCAGGCGGGCCAGCAGCTCATGCACCCGAGCCATGTCCTCGTTCTGCGCGGCCTCGGCCAGCGACGGCGTGAAGACACGATTGATGCTTTGCAGTCGCCGAGACAGCATCTGATCGTTGGCACGGCGCCATTCCCAGGCGTGCCACCCGGCCAAGCCGAGCAGCAGCGAAGAAAATAGTAGGAAAAAAATGACCAGCCAGCGTGTAATCATTAAACCCTGCAGCTATTGCGTTTCCATCAAGTTTATCGGCGAAGGTCCGAAAAACCATAGCCCTGTCAGTGATTCGAACCTGCCGTGCCATGAGGCGATGCCATAAAAAGGATCGCCCATCATTGAATCAGGGCGCGATACCAACACACGAGTCGTTGCCGTGTCCTGGATGATCGCTGTCATGTCCCCCGCTGGCTTCGATATACTATTACCATTCCATTTACCGTTCTCGGCCGGCCGTTTTCTTCGTCGGTCTGGCCTTGAACCGTACAAGCTCTGGCTCCAGGAACTTTTCTATGGCATTCCCCACGCTTGCGCAGACCGTTGGCAATACACCACTAGTGAGACTCGCCCGCATCAATGCCGGACGCGACAATACGATTCTGGCCAAGCTGGAGGGCAACAATCCGGCAGGTTCGGTCAAGGATCGTCCGGCGCTGTCCATGCTTCGCGAAGCGGAAGCCCGAGGCGATATTTCGCCGGGAGATACGTTGATCGAAGCGACATCCGGCAATACCGGCATTGCGCTCGCCATGGCCGCCGCGGTGATGGGATATCGCATGATCCTGATCATGCCGGACAACGCCTCCAGCGAGCGCAAGCAGGCCATGGCGGCCTACGGCGCCAAGCTGATCGGCGTCAGCAAGGAAGCCGGCATGGAAGGGGCGCGGGATCTGGCTGACGAGATGATCGCCCGGGGCGAAGGCAAACCGCTCAACCAGTTTGCCAATCCCGACAATCCGCTGGCCCACTACCGTACTACCGGCCCCGAACTGTGGGAGCAGACCGCAGGGCGCATCACCCATTTCGTCAGCGCCATGGGAACCACCGGCACCATCATGGGGACCTCGCGCTATCTCAAGGAACGCAATCCGTCGATCCAGATCGTCGGCCTGCAGCCGGCAGACGGCGCGAGCATTGCCGGCATCCGGCGCTGGCCCGAGGCGTATCTGCCCGATATCTTCGAACCGCAGCGGGTCGACAGCGTGCTGGACATCGGCCAGCAGGAAGCCGAGGAGCACATGCGCCGCCTGGCACGGGAAGAGGGGATTCTCGCTGGTGTCTCCTCCGGCGGAGCGCTGGCGGGGGCGCTGAGGATCGCCGAGCAGGTCGACAATGCCGTGATCGTGTTCATCGTCTGCGACCGTGGCGATCGCTATCTCTCCACCGGCCTCTACGCGCCGGACGCCTGATCATGGCGATGCTGGGAAAAAGACGATCACCGTCCGTGCGCCGTGAACGCCAGCCGTCGCGGCATGCGCCGGCAGCGAAAGCCGACGACGGCTCGCTGACCATCGAGCGACTGGCGCATGACGGGCGCGGCGTGGCGCGAAACGCCGAAGGCAAGACGGTGTTCGTCGATGCCGCGTTGCCGGGAGAGCGGGTCGATATCGCGATTCATCGTCAGCGCAAGCGCTATGACGAGGCTCATGTCCGTGAGCGCTTCAACGCAGCTGAACAGCGTGTGGAACCGCCCTGTGTCTACGCGGCGCGCTGCGGCGGCTGCGATCTTCAGCACTTGAGCGTCGCGGGCCAGCGCGAGCACAAGCGCCAAGCGTTGGTCGATCTGCTCAAGCGCCAAGCCATCGATTCGCCGGAAGCCATCGCGATGCTGGCTGGCAACGATGCCGGTTATCGTCGTCGCGCCAGGCTGGGCGTCAAGTGCGATGCGCAAGGTCAGGTGCATCTCGGGTTCCGCGCGCGAGGCAGCGAGCAACTGGTCGACATCGACAGCTGCCATGTGCTGGCGCCGCCGCTGGCGGCCCTGCTGCCGCGCCTGCGCGCACAGCTGGAGTCTCTCGAGGCGCCGCGTCATGTCGGGCACCTCGAACTGTTGCTGACCGATGCCGACGTGGTCACCGTGGTGGTGCGGCAGTTGCGCGACGTACCCGGAGACGAGCAGCGTTGGCGAGCGTTCGCCGCCCGCGACGGCTTCGCCTGCGCGCTGCGCCGAGGCCGCGAGTCGACCAGCCTGGTCTGGCTTGGCGACCGCCCGGAGCTGGTCACGACGGTCGACGACGACGGTCGCCGGCCGGTGTCGCTTTCGCTGGCGCCGGGGGATTTCCTGCAGGTCAACGCCGAGATCAACCAGCGCCTGGTCGACACGCTGCGAGATTGGCTTGCACCTCGTGGCGAGGAACGGCTGCTCGACCTGTTCGCCGGCATCGGCAACTTCTCGCTGGCGCTGGCCGATGACGTTGCCAGCGTCACGGCTGTCGAAGGTAGCAATGAGATGGTCGAACGGCTGCGAGACAATGCCAGCCGCAACGGCCTGAACGTCTCGGCATTGCAGGCCGATCTCAGCGCGCCGGGCACGACGATCGACGCCCTGATTGCCGAGCACGATACGGTATTGCTGGATCCGCCGCGGGACGGCGCCGATGCCGTTTGCCGACGGCTGGCGAAAAGCGACGTGGCGCGGGTGGCGTATATCTCCTGCGATCCCGCGTCGCTGGCGCGAGACGCGGCGCATCTGCTGGCGGGCGGCTATTCGCTGTCGCGTCTGGCAATGGCCGACATGTTTCCGCATACCGCCCATCTGGAGTCGCTCGCGTTGTTCGAGCGGCCACGGCGGCGGGTTGGCGGTCTCGAAAGTCCGATTTCGGGAGGCAAGCACTAGCATGGTAAAAGTGCGAGAGAGCGAACCGCTGGTCGATGGCAGCGTCGATCTGGATTTGTGGCTGAAACGACTGCAGCAGGATGTCGAGCTGCGAGCGCCCGAGCGTATACGCCAGGCCTGCGACCTGGCTCTCCGGGCCAGCGAGCGGGATGCCCAGGGCGTGCCCGGAGCGCTCTCTGATCAGACGCTGCTCACTGGCCTGGAAATGGCCGACATTCTCAGCCAGCTCAAGCTGGACCAACCCACGCTGGAAGCCGCGATCCTGTATCGCAGTGTCCGCCGCGGCCTGTTGAGTCTCGATAGTGTCTCCAAGCAGATGGGTGGCGAAGTCGCCAAGCTGATCGAAGGTGTGCTCAGCATGGCCGCGATCAGCCAGCTGCAGGCCCCCAAGCATGGTCTGTCGCAGCACAACCAGCAGGACAACTTGCGCAAGATGCTGGTGACCATGGTCGACGACGTCCGCGTGGCGCTGATCAAGATCGCCGAACGCACCTGCATGCTGCGTCAGGTCAAGGATGCATCGCGTGAGAAGCGGCTACGCGTGGCGCGCGAAGTATTCGATATCTATGCGCCGCTGGCCCATCGGCTGGGCATCGGCCAGATCAAGTGGGAGCTGGAGGACCTGGCCTTCCGCTACCTGCACGAAACCGAATACAAATCGATCGCCAAGCAGTTGGCGGAGAAACGGCTGGATCGAGACCGTTATATCCAGGAGGTCGTGCATACTCTGGAAACGCTGCTCGAACGTCAGGGGATACTGCGATATCACCTGGACGGTCGCGCCAAGCATATCTATTCGATCTGGCGCAAGATGCAGCGCAAGCGTATCGATTTCTCCCAGGTCTACGACGTACGCGCAGTCCGCATTCTGGTGCCGGAAATCGCCGACTGCTATACCACCCTCGGTATCGTGCATTCGCGCTGGCACCATGTGCCCAACGAATTCGACGACTATATCGCCAATCCCAAGAAGAACGGCTACCAGTCGCTGCATACCGCGGTCATCGGCCCCGAGAACAAGGTGCTCGAGATCCAGGTGCGTACCTTCGCCATGCACGAGGAGGCGGAGCTCGGCGTCTGCGCGCACTGGCGCTACAAGGGGATGGACACCAACGCCAAGAGCCGGAGCTACGAAGAGAAGATCGCGTGGCTGCGCCAGGTGCTCGAGTGGCAGGAGGAGGTCGGCGACGTCGGCGATTTCCGCGAAGGGCTGGCGAGCGATGTGGCGCCGGACCGGATCTACGTGTTCACTCCGGACGGCCACGTCATCGACATGCCGCAGGTCGCCACGCCGATCGATTTCGCCTACCGCGTCCATACCGAAATCGGCCACCGCTGCCGCGGGGCCAAGGTGGATGGCCGAATCGTCCCGCTGACCTACCTGCTCAAGACCGGCCAGCAGGTCGAGATCCTGACCGCGACCAAGAGTGCGCCGAGCCGCGACTGGATCAACCCCAACCTGGGCTATGTCCGCACCTCGCGCGCGCGCTCCAAGATCCAGGCCTGGTTCAAGCTGCAGGCGCGGGAGCAGAACCTCGACGAGGGCAAGGCGATCTTCGACCGCGAATTCCGCCGGCTCGATATCGATGGCGTCGATCTCGAACGCCTGGCAGGGGCGGTCAACTACACCTCGGTGGATGACATGTACGCCGCGATCGGCGCCGGCGATCTTCGCATCGGCCAGGTGCTGCATCAGGCACAGCAGTTGTTCGGCGAGAGCGACGACCAGGAGCAGCTCGACCGCCTGCTGACCAAGCCCAGGCGGCACCAGGGCAAGGAGCCCAGCGACGGCATCACCGTACTCGGCGTCGGCAATCTCAAGACGGCCATGGCCAATTGCTGCCACCCGGTGCCGGGGGACCAGATCATCGGCTACATCACCCAGGGTCGCGGTGTCACCGTTCACCGCCAGGACTGCGCCAACGTGCTGCAGCTGCGCAGCGAGGAGCCACGGCGGATCGTCGATGTCGAATGGGGGCAGAAAGTGCGTGCCCAGTATCCGGTCGATATCGAGATCGAGGCGTGGGATCGCTCCGGGCTGCTGCGCGATGTCACCCACGTGCTCTCCAGCGATCGCGTCAACGTGACCTCGGTCAACACGGTGACGGACAAGCTGGACAACATCGCGCGGATGCGGATCACCCTGGAAATCGAAGGACTGGAGGCACTGGAGCGCATCTTCTCGCGCATCCAGCAGTTGCCCAACGTGATCGACGTCAAACGGCTGCGCCAGGGCCATGCTCAGGGACAGGCATCGCAATGAAGGACGAGGACACGACACTATCGCCCGAGGCTGGCCGCCAGGATTCTCGGCGGCATACGCTCGATGACCTGCTGACCCTGATGGCCGTGTTGAGAGACCCCCGGCACGGCTGCCCGTGGGATATCAAGCAGGAGTGGGACACCATCGTCCCGCATACGCTCGAGGAAGCCTACGAGGTCGCCGATGCCATCGAGCGGCGGGCTTTCGACGAACTCCCCGGCGAGCTGGGCGATCTGCTGTTCCAGGTCGTCTACTACAGCCAGTTCGGTAGTGAAGAAGGGCGCTTCGACTTCGACGATGTCGTCCATACTCTGGTGGCGAAGATGCTGCGCCGCCATCCGCACGTCTTCCCCGACGGCACGCTGGAGTCCCGGCGAGGCGATGACGAGATCGCCGAGAGCCGGGTGAAGGCGCGCTGGGAAGCGCTCAAGGCCGAGGAGCGCGAAGTTCGCCATACTTCGAATCGAGGCAGAGCCTCGGCGCTGGACGACGTTCCGACCGCCTTGCCGGCTCTGAGCCGTGCCGCCAAGCTGAGCAAACGTGCGGCCGGCCAGGGCTTCGACTGGCCGGATGAGCGTGGGGTCATTGACAAGATCCGCGAGGAGCTCTCCGAGGTCGAAGCGGCGCTGGCCGAAGACGATCGAGCCCACGCCCAGGAAGAGGTCGGCGACCTGCTGTTCGCCGTGGTCAACCTGGCGCGCCGTCTGGGGTGTGACCCGGAGCAGCAGCTGCGCCGTACCAATGGCAAGTTCGAGCGCCGCTTTCGTCATGTCGAGCGGGCGCTGGCGGAAGACGGCTTGTTCATCGAGCATGCCTCGCTGGAAGAGATGGAGCGCCACTGGCAGGCGGCGAAGCAGGACGAAAACGCCTGAATCCTTCATTGATGTTGTAAATTTACGACTAATGTCGTTTTCCTGCCGGTCGACTCCGTCCCGCAGATCGTTATGCTGAACCCTAAAGGGCTTCTGACGATATCGGTCTGTCCGGGCAGGGTCGCCACGCGGTGTCCCTGCGCCACCATCTTGGGAGGGATGCCATGAACTCGGAAACGGAAACGTCGCTGCATGAGTCGTTGCGGGACAATGTCAGGCTGCTGGGCGATAGTCTCGGCCGCACTATTGCCAAGGATCTCGGCAGTGAGTTCGTGGACCGCATCGAACGTATCCGCGCCCTGGCCAAGAAAGGGCGGCAGAGCGCGGAGGAGGCGGACCGCCGCGAGCTGATCGACTACCTTCGCGCGCTCCCCGAGCAGGAACTGCTGCCGGTCACCCGCGCGTTCAACCAGTTTCTCAACTTCTCCAATATCGCCGAACAGCACTATCGGGCGCGCTTTCGGCGGGTCGAGGACTACAAGCCCGGCACCCAGCCCGATCTTGGCGAGCTGCTCCATCGGGCGGCGTCGTCGGGACATTCCCCGCGCCAGTTGGTCGATGCCATCGCCGACATGCGAATCGACCTGGTATTGACGGCGCACCCCACCGAAGTCATTCGCCGCACCCTGATCCAGAAATACGACGCCATCGATCACTGCCTGCAGATCATCGAGACCAGCGCCGACCATCCGGAAGTGCTGCAGCGCGCGCACGGCCGCCTGGAAGAACTGATCGCCCAGTCCTGGCACACCGACGAGATCCGGCATGAACGTCCCACGCCCGTCGACGAGGCGAAATGGGGATTTGCGGTGATCGAGAATTCGCTGTGGGAAGCGGTGCCGACGTTCCACCGCGACCTGGACACGCTGCTGATGGAGACCGCCGGCGAGCGCCTGCCGCTGGAAGCTTCGCCTATCCGCTTCGCCTCGTGGATGGGCGGCGACCGGGACGGCAATCCCAATGTCACGGCCAGCGTGACCGAAGAAGTCCTGCTGCTGGGCCGCTGGATGGCGGCCGATCTCTACCTGCGCGATCTCGAACAGCTCAAGGCCGAGCTGTCGATGTGGAAGGCCAGCGATGCGCTGCGGGCCGAGATCGGGGACGATCCCGAGCGCGATTCTCGACAAGCAGCAGAACCTTATCGCGCCCTGCTCAAGCGGCTATCGACCCGGCTGGAGGCGACCCGGGCCTGGTCGCGCGCGCGACTCGACGGTGAACCGCCCGGCGACGCGCCGATCATCGAAACGCGCGAACAGCTTTTCGCGCCGTTGCTGACCTGCTATCGCTCGCTGTGCGACGTGGGGCTGGAAACCATCGCTAACGGCGTGCTGCTCGACACACTGCGACGGGTGGCGATCTTCGGCGTCAACCTGGCCAAGCTCGACGTACGCCAGGATGGCGCCCGCCACGCTCAGGTGTTCGAGGAGCTGACCCAATACCTTGGCATCGGCCATTATCAGGACTGGGACGAACCGGCGCGGCAGGCGTTTCTGCTCGAGGAACTGGCCTCGCCGCGACCGCTGATTCCCTCGCGCTGGGCGTGCTCGGCCGAGACGCGGGAAGTGCTCGATACCTTCGGTGTCATCGGCCGCGAGCATCGTCAGGCGCTGGGCACCTACGTCATTTCCATGGCGCAGCAACCTTCCGACGTGCTGGCGGTGGCGCTGCTGATGAAGGAAGCCGGCAACGGCGTGCGTCTGCCCATCGCGCCGCTGTTCGAGACGCTGGACGATCTGGATCGGGCCGGCGACGTGATCGAACGCCTGCTGGCGCTACCGGGCTATCGCGAGGTCGCCGGCGATCACCAGGAAGTGATGATCGGCTACTCGGATTCGGCCAAGGATGCCGGCCAGCTGGCCGCTGCCTGGGCCCAGTATCGGGCCCAGGAGCGGCTGGTCGAGGTGTGCCGCGAAGGCGGCGTGTCGTTGACCCTCTTCCACGGCCGTGGCGGCACCGTCGGTCGTGGCGGCGGTCCGGCCCATGCCGCGATCCTGTCGCAGCCGCCCGGCTCGGTGAACGGCAGCCTGCGGGTGACCGAGCAGGGCGAGATGATCCGCTTCAAGTTCGGCCAGCCCGATATCGCCCTGCGCTCGATGGAAATCTACGTCTGCGCGGTGCTGGAAGCGACGTTGCTGCCGCCGCCCGCGCCGCAGCCGGTCTGGCGCGAGGAGATGGACCGCCTGGCCGGTATCGCCCACCGCGCCTACGTTGGCGTCGTGCGCGAGGATCCTGAATTCGTGCCTTATTTCCGGGCGGTAACGCCGGAAGGCGCGCTGGGCCGGCTGCCGCTGGGTTCGCGTCCCGCCAAGCGGCGTCAGGAGGGCGGTATCGAAACGCTGCGTGCCATTCCCTGGATCTTCGCCTGGACGCAGACCCGCCTGATGTTGCCGGCCTGGCTGGGGAGCGGCGAAGCATTCTCGCAGCGGCTGGAAGAAGATGGCGGGCTTGATAGATTGCGCGAGATGCGCGAGCAGTGGCCATTCTTCGGCACTTACCTGGACATGCTCGAGATGCTGCTGGCCAAGTCGGATCCGCTCATCGCCGCCTACTACGAAAACCGCCTGGTCGACGATCCCGCCCTGACGCACCTGGGCGAGTCGCTGCGTCAGCGCCTGGTGGATCTGGAGGCCGTGCTGCTGCGAATACTCGATCAGCGCCAGTTGCTCGAGAACACGCCGCTGATTCGTCAGGCCATCGAGGTGCGCAACCCCTACATCGACCCGTTGCATGGCCTTCAGGCCGAACTGCTGCAACGCAACCGCGATGCGGACGGCGACATTACCCCGGAGCTCACGCGGGCGCTGATGGTCACGATGGCGGGCATCGCCGCTGGCCTTCGTAACACCGGCTAGCCACCGAGCTTTGCCAATCCTGCTATAGGGAATCCTGCTATAAGGATAGTGACTGCGAGACGCGATCGAGGGCGTACCGACGGCTGGTCGGTCCGTCCTCCGTCATCCGGGCGCGGTCACCGTTGGTTCGGTCACGGGGAGTGCGGCATGGAGTTCAAGGATTACTATGCGGTGCTGGGGGTCGAGCGGGATGCCACCCAGGATGAGATCAAGCGGGCCTATCGCAAGCTGGCGCGAAAGTATCATCCGGACGTCAGCAAGGAAGCCGACGCCGATGCCCGCTTCAAGGAGCTGGGCGAGGCGTACGAGGTGCTGAAGGATCCGGAAAAGCGTCTCGCCTATGATCAGGTGGGTCGAGGCCAGCGGGCCGGGCAGGATTTCCGACCGCCGCCGGACTGGGATACCGGATTCGAGTTCAGAGGCGGTGGCTACACGCAGGAAGGCTATGCCCGGGAAGATAGTGCGGCTTTCAGCGATTTCTTCGAGTCCCTGTTCGGCCAGCGCCGGGGTTATGGCTCGACGGGCTTTGGTTCGACGGGTTTTGATTCGACGGGTTTTGATTCGACGGGCTTTGGTTCGGACGGCTTCGCGCATGGCGAGTCCGACGGTGCCCGGTATCGTACCCGCGGCGCGAATGTGCGCGGCGAGGATCATCACGCCAAGGTCTCGATTGCACTCGAGGATGCCTATCGCGGTGCGACGCGGACGCTGACGCTCCAGAGCGGCGAAATCGACGGGCAGGGCAGGCTGCGGTCCCGTCATCGCACCTTGAAAGTGCGCATTCCCAAGGGTGTGAAGCAGGGCCAGCGGATCCGATTGAGCGGGCAGGGCGAGCCGGGCCTTGGAGGCGGGCCGGCCGGCGATCTCTACCTGGAGATCGAATTCGAGCCGCATCGGCGCTATCAGGTGGAAGGGCGCGACGTCACGGTGAAGCTCCCCGTTGCGCCCTGGGAGGCGGCATTGGGCGCCACGGTTACGGTCCCGATGCCCGAAGGCTCCGTGGAGATGAAGATTCCACCGGACTCCCAGAGCGGGCGGCGCCTGCGACTCAAGGGTCGCGGTATACCCGGTCAGCCGCCGGGGGATTGCTACGTGACCCTGGAGGTCGTCCTGCCTTCGGCGAAGCGTGACGACGTCAAGGCAGCCTATCGCCAGCTGGCGGCGGTGGCAGGTTTCAACCCCAGAGCGGACGCGGAGAACGGATCATGACCATCCACGACCTCACTGAAATGCCGGTCGACAATCTCGACGAAACCCCCGTTCTGACGCTGGGCGAATTATGCCGAGCCTGCACGGTCCACGCGGAGTGGGTCATCGAGCTGGTCGACGAAGGCATCATCGAGCCCAGCGGGCGTCGGCGCGAGCAGTGGCGTTTCTATGGCGCTAGCCTGCACCGCGTGAAGGTCGTAAAGCGACTGCAACGGGATCTCGGTGTCAATCTGGCCGGGGCGGCGCTGGCGCTCGAACTGATGGATGAGGTGGCAAGATTGCGTCAGAAAGTCGGTGAAAACTAGGGGCGGTTTTTCGATATCGTTGCCGCGTCATGAAACGGCTTTGCAGCTGAATAGCCTGAATATCGGCCGGTAGAGTCGCCAAATAGCTCCCGGTCATGGGCTATGTTGGTAAGTTTACGACTATAGTCTTGTCGCAGAAAAACCACTCTCGTCATCAAAATGAGCATGCTACGCTTGTTTTGACTTCCCGCTTTTCTGCGATTCCCCCATGCCAATCACGATAATGGAAACGCGGGCGCTATCGATCGATATCGACCCGCTGATTCTCGATGCCGCCCGTAGCTTAATCGATTCATCAAAGCGTCGAATCCTCGGCCTGGTCGGCGCCCCGGGTTCCGGCAAGAGCACGCTGTCGGAGGCACTGCTCGCTGCGCTGGGGGATCAGGCGCAAGTCGTGCCGATGGATGGCTTCCATCTTTCCAATCGCCAACTGGACGCATTGGGGCGTGCCCAGAGGAAGGGTGCGCCGGACACCTTCGATGCGTTCGGCTACCGCGATCTGCTGCATCGTCTTCGCGCTAGTTATCGCAATCGCGAAACCGTGTATGCCCCCGGCTTCTATCGGGAAATCGAGGAACCCATCGCCGCCAGTATCGCGGTCACGCCGGGATCGCCTCTGATCATTACCGAAGGCAACTATCTGCTGCTCGAGGAGGAACCCTGGCCTCGAGTGCGTGCCATGCTGGACGAAGTTTGGTTTCTCGACGTCGATCAGGAACTGCGGGAAGAGCGCCTGGTGGCTCGGCATATGCAGTTCGGCCGTACCGAACGGCAGGCACGGGAGTGGGTGCGAACGACCGATGCCCCCAACGCCGAACGCATCGAGGCCATGGCTGCCAGCGCGGATCGCCAGTTGTGGTGGAACGGTTCCAGCATACGGTTCAAATCGGTGTGATCGCCCGCCGGGCGAAGCCAACGCGTCATCCGGCTTGCTCGGTGTTTATGGAAAAACATAAGGAAAGAGGCAAGGAGAGACATGAACGCAAATGCTTCCACCAGTCGCGGCCCGCAGCGTAAGGGGCTGGTCGTCATGGTATCTGTCGTGGCCGCGCTGGGTGGCCTGCTGTTCGGTTACGACACCGGCATCATCGGTGTGGCTCTGCTGGGGCTGTCGAAGCAGTTCGCCCTCGACGATACCCTCAAGCAGCTCGTCACCGGCGCTATCATCCTGGGTGCCATCTTCGGCTGCGTGGGTACCGGGCGGCTGTCCGACCGTCTCGGCCGCCGCTGGACGATCGTGCTGGTCGGTGCGGTGTTCATCCTCGGCTCGATCCTGTCGGCGGCCTCGACCAGCGTCGGCATGCTGATCGCGGCGCGATTCATTCTCGGGCTCTCCGCCGGTAGCGCCACGCAGATCATTCCGGTCTACATCGCCGAAGTCACGCCGCCGGAGCACCGCGGGAAGCTGGTGGTGATGTTCCAGTTCATGGTGGTATTCGGCATTCTCGTCGCCTATCTCGTGGGCTATGGCCTGGGCGAGCAGTGGCGCTGGATGTTCGGTCTCGGCATCATCCCGGCGGTGATTCTGATGCTGGGCATGCTGGTTCTGCCGGAGAGTCCCCGCTGGCTGGTAGGCAAGGGGCGTGAACCGGAAGCGCTGGCCATTCTCGAACGCGTGCGCGCCAGTCGGGAAGGGGCTCAATCCGAGATGGACGAGATCAAGGAGGTCTCGGCGCGCCCCGAAGGTTCCTGGCGCGATCTGTTCCAGCCCTGGATCCGCCCCGCGCTGGTGGCCGGCGTGGGGATCGCCATGTTTTCGCAGATCACCGGCAACAACGCGCTGATCTACTACGCGCCGACCATCCTGAGCCAGGCCGGCTTCGGTGACAGTGCCTCGGTGCTGGCGGCCATCGGGGGCGCGGTGCTGATCAATCTGGCGACGATCCTGGGCATCTTTCTGGTTGACCGCATTGGCCGCAAGCGGTTCCTGCTGTGGATGGTGCCGGGTTCGGCGGTGGCGCTGTTCCTTATGGGACTACTGTTTATCGGTGGCGCACCCGAGGACGCTTTCAGTCAGTATGCGCTGGTGGCGTGCCTGGCGATCTACATGGCGCTCAACTGCAGTTTCGGTGTCTGCCTGTGGCTGATCAACGCGGAGGTCTATCCGCTGTTCGTGCGGGGAAAAGGCGCCAGCATGGGCGCGCTGAGCCACTGGGTATTCAACTTGCTGGTCACGTTGACCACGCTGTCGCTGATCAGCGCGCTGGGCACTTCCGGCACGTTCTGGCTCTATGCCGTGATCACTGCGATCGCCCTGGTTTTCATCATCCGCTACGTACCCGAGACGATGGGGCGCTCGCTCGAAGAGATCGAGAGCGATCTCAAGAAGGGCATCTTTTTCCCGGCGGACAGGGCCAAGGTCGATTCAAATGAGACTTCTGGAGCGGCCAGCGCTGCAGAATGATCGCCTGACGCGCTCAACGATGAACGATACGGCCGGTCATATTGACCGGCCGTATTCGTTTCCCGCCATCGGTTCGACGCTAGCGCGGCGTCGTTCGATAGAGCGCATCGATCGTGGCGACTTCGAGCCCATGGCGGCGCCCCGCCTCGATCAGCGGCCCCAGGATCGCATCACGCTCCGTGGGGCGTCCGGCGAGCACGTCCTGCAGCATCGAAGACCGATTGGCGGCAGTGGCTTCGATCACGGCGTCGACGAATGCCTGCCAGCCCGCGTCGGGTGGTAAGACGCCTTCGGCCTGCATGATTTGGGCGATCTCCGCTACCAGCGCGACGATTCGAGGCCGGAATCGGGGCGCTGCCAGTTCGCCGTTGCGAACACGATGACTGGCGGTCAGCGGATTGATCACGGCGTTGATCGCGAGCTTCTGCCAGAGTCGCTGGCGGATATCGCGGCATGGCGCGGCCGTGATGCCGGCTCGGGTCAGGCGCTCGGCAACGCTGGCCGCCAGGGCGCGGTGGCGGGCGGCGAGATCGCCGATCCAGGTCTTGCCGGCGGCGGCATGCACCACATCGGGTAGAAGGCTATCCGGGTCGGGTCCGGGACGATAGGCGGCTTCGGTGGTCGAGGCGCAGAGTACCGGTCCGGCCCAGCGTTCGGTGATGTCCGGCTGACTGCGAAAGCCGTTCTGCAACAGCAGCAGTGGCGTGGCCGGCGCGAGACGGGGCGCCAGCGCGTCCAAAGCCGCCTGTGCATCGTGCGATTTGGTCGCCAGCACCACCAGCGCCGGCGCTTCGTTTCCGGCGGGCCGATCCGCCCAATCATTCAGTTGCCCACGTGGCAACGCTATCTGCCGATCCCGGCCTTCCAGCGTGCGCAGCCGGATCGCCGGCGGAGCCGGGCGTCTACCGAGCAGGATCACGGGATGCGTCGGCGCGATGGCGGCGGCAAACAGCTGGCCGAGCGCGCCGGCACCGACGATCAGCCACGGGCCGCCGGCGGCTAACGTCGCGGGTCGGGAGTGTTCGGGGCTGGAGTGTTTGGGTCGAGTCGTCATGAGCCGGGTTTCCTGGCACGGCGGGCGCGTACTGGTTTGGCAGGCGTTTTCGACTGTCCGCTTTTCGATGTCGCGGCCTTTGGTCGAGTTCCCGTCGATCGTCGTCGTGGGCGGCCGGCGCTGGTCTTGCGTCCGCCGCGCTTTGCTGCCGGGGCTTCCGGCGCGCTGCCCTGCGCCGCGAGCTTGAGCGCCTGATTGAGCCGGCTGGCGTCTGCCTGGCCCAACAGCGCGCGCAGGTCGCTGACCAGCGCTTCCAGAAAAGGCGTCGGCGCGTCCTGATTGTCGGCAATCGCCGAAAGCCGCTGCTCCCACAGCGCGGTACGTTCCGGCCGGGTCGCCGCAGGCGGGAGCGAGTCGATCAGGGCATGGCCGGTGCGCGTGGCCTTGATGGCTTTTCTGTCGCGAACCAGATAGCCCCGCGTGAGCAGCGTCTCGATGATGCCGGCCCGGGTCGCTTCGGTGCCGAGACCGTCGGACTCGCGCAGCGTACGCTTGACCGCGGGGTCCTCGACGTAGCGGGCGATGTTCATCATCGCCTTGATCAGGCTGGCGTCGGTGAACGGCTCCGGTGGCCGGGTTTCGCGATCCTCGCTGCTCGCATCGGTCGCCGTGGCCGGCTCGCCACGCGTCAGCGGAGGCAGCGCGGGGACGTCGTCGCGAGTGGTGAACAGCGGCTTCCAGCCCGGTTCGAGGATCTCCCGCCCCTGGGCCTTGAAGCGTTCATCGAGGAGTTCGAAGATCGCTTGCGTCTCGTAGGTCTCGAGCGCCGGATAGAACTGGGCGAGGACGTTGCGCGCGATCAATCGGAACAGGTTGGCCTCGTCGCGGTTCAGCCTGTCCATGTCCGCCGGCCGGCCCGTCGGCGCCAGCGCGTGGTGGGCGCCAACCCTGGTGTCGTCCCAGGCCTTGGAGCGCAGGCCGAAGTCTGCCTGCTCGACCCATTCCTGCAGTTGGTCGTCGAGGTGACAGGCGCTGGTCAGGGTCTTGGCCGCTTCCCGATGGTGCGCGGCGGGCAGGTAGCGGCAGTCCGAGCGGGGATAGGTGATCAGCTGGTGGCGCTCGTAGAGCGACTGGCAGACATCGAGCACTCGCTGCGCGGAGAGGCCGTGGCGTCGTGCGGCATCGACCTGTAGCGCGGACAGCGAGTAGGGCAGCGGCGCGGCCTGACGCTTGCGCTTCTGGTCGAGTTCGGCGAGATGGCCGCGGGCGCCGACGAGCCGTTGCGCCAGCGCCTCGGCCGGACGCGGATCGAGCAGGCGGCCCTGCTCATCAAAACACGAGCCATCAAAACACGAGCCATCGAAAGACCGGCCGTTCAGCGGACGGTGTTCGCCGGGCTGCCACCAGGCCCGCAGCGAGCCGCTGGCGACCTGAAGGTCGACCCACAGAACGTAGAAGGGCTTGGGTTCGAACACGGCGATATCACGATCGCGCCGAACCACCAGCCCCAGCACCGGCGTCTGCACGCGACCCACCGACAGCAGCCCGTCGAAGCCGGCCTGACGACCGATCAAGGTCCAGGCGCGAGTCAGGTTGATGCCGTACAGCCAGTCAGCGCGGGAACGGGCCTCGGCGGCAGCATGGAGCGGCTGGTAGCGGCGGTTGTCCTCGAGGCTGGCGAGCGCCTTGACTACGGCAGGCCGATTGAGATCCTGAACCAGCAGCCGCTGGGTCTGCCGACGCCAGCCCAGATGATCCAGCACTTCCTGCACCAGCAACTGGCCCTCGCGATCCGGGTCGCCGGCGTGCACGACGCTGTCGGCGCTCTTGATCAGCTTGCGCAGCACGGCCAGCTGCGATCTTGCCTGGCTTCTCGGAACCAGTTGCCAGCGCTGGGGAATGATCGGCAGATCATCGAGCCTCCACTGCTTGTATCTCGGGTCGTAGCGCTCGGGCGGTGCCTGTTCCAGCAGGTGGCCGAGACACCAGCTCACGACGGTATCGCCGGCCTCGAGATAGCCATCGCGGCGCGTCGCCTTGACCGGCAGGGCATCGGCGATGGCCCGGGCGAGACTCGGCTTTTCGGCGACGATCAAACGCATGGCGCGGGCTCCGGCAGGTGGCGGTGGTCGATCCGTTCGGCAGTCATTTTTCGAGATGGCGACGAGCGCGAACCAGTGCCCGATACCACTGGCGATGCGGCATACCCACGGCGGGCGGCGCCATGCTGAGGTAACTGACGTTGGGGGTTTCGCCACGGTCGAGGTTGACGTTGGTCAGCATCTGCAGCGTGGTTTCCCGCGCGCCGTACTGACGCTGCAAAAACGCCATCGCTTCCGGTTCCAGCGCGACGCGGTAGTGCTTGACCAGGGCCAGGGCCAGCGACTCCGCCGTGCGCGACAGGTCGGTCTCGATCTCGCGGACCATGGCGGATCCCATCGCGGCTTTCGCCGCGATCGACAGGTTGGGTTCGAGCTGGCCGAAATCCGCGGCGTTGGTGCTGTTGATGGCGCGCTGGACGGCCGGGCGCGACAGATGCACGTGGGGCTCCAGCGCCAGGAATATCTCTACCGCGACGCGCTTGGCACTTTCGACCCCCACGCTGAGCTGGGTGTCCCGCTCGGCCTGACGCAGACGCTCGCGCAGCGTACCGATATTGGCTTTCTCGAGATGGCGGCCGAGATGCTTGCACACCACTGCCTTGGCCTCGTCGTTGAGGGCGATCTTGCTCTCGCGAATGCGCAGGCCGCGCCGTCCCGGCCCCAGGCGCAGGCGGGTGGTGTCGTCCGAGAGATCGGCGCTCACCGCCTCCCAGCGCTGGGCCATGCGCAGGCGATGGGCGTGGCTGCGCCCGACTTCGTTGTAGGCGCTGGAGACGCTCTTGTAGAGCTTGATCGCGTTGGTCAGCACCTCTGCCTGGTGGCGCAGGGTCTGGCGATCGTCGCTGCGCCCGGTGTGGATGGCATGGGCCAACGTCTGGATCTGCTCGCTCAATTCGTCGATGGCCGCGACGCTGTGGGCCAGCAGGGCATCGGCGCGCTGGCCGGAGACGTTCTCGGCAAGCGGGGTCACCGAATGCTCGATCAGATAGGTGTTCAGCGCCTTGAGGCGGGATAGCCCGGTCGCCTGGGCGATGCGGTGACGAGCACGGGCTTCCTCGAGGCTGTCGAACGCCCGCGCCAGCTTCCAGCGTCCGCGATATTCGAACGACAGCACCGGAATCTCCCGGCCGCTGATCAGCTCGAACGCCAGGATCACCATCTCCTCGACGTCCTGCAGCGTCATCAGCAGGTCGTTGTCGTGCTCGATGGCGGCCATGACACGTTCGATGAAGTGCTCGTCCCGCGGCACGCCGTAGCGCGGGTCCGGGGCGTGCCCCTCGAAGCGCTCGCGCAGCAGGGTGATCGCCACCGGCGCGAGCTCGTACAGTTCGGTGAGGCGGGGTTCGATGTCGTCGCGGTAGATCTCGACCAGATCGCTGACGCGCGCGTGCAGGCCCACCCGGCGGTAGACATCGATCTGGCCGATCACGCGAGCGCTCTCTTGATCGTCCAGCAACTCTAGCGCCGCCAGTTCGACGCCTTCCGGCGACAGATCCTGCTTGCGCAGCAGCATGGCGGCCGCTTCACGGCGCCGGGCATCGCCCTCGAGGCTTTCGACGATGAGATTGCGCGTCGCCAGCAGCAGCTCCGGCAGCGTCTTGATGACGCGCTCGATGCGACTCGAGGTTCGTTCCAGCCGTCTCCCGCCCGTCAGGTGATGCAGAAGATTGGCGATGATCCCCGCCGCGCCGGTGATGACCGTGAACGAAATGAAGAAGATGTAGTTC
Source organism: Salinicola sp. MIT1003 (assembly GCF_001858555.1). Taxonomy (NCBI): domain Bacteria; kingdom Pseudomonadati; phylum Pseudomonadota; class Gammaproteobacteria; order Oceanospirillales; family Halomonadaceae; genus Salinicola; species Salinicola sp. MIT1003. The sequence continues at coordinate 15,129 of NZ_MCAP01000059.1, read as the reverse complement.
TCGAGCGTCGGCGCCTTGCCGTATCCCAGCAGGTAACCGCCCCAGGCGCCCAGCAGGGTGACCGGCCCGGCGGTCCACAGGATCTGCAGCAGGCTGACGGTCCAGGGGACTTTCTCGACCGCCGCGGTGATGCGCCGAATCTCGTCACGGCCTTCCCGTTCCAGCCTTACCTGTGGTGCATCGCTGGCGGCCGACTGCGAAGGGCGACGAAACGGAATCGGCAAGAGCACGGGCGCTCCTCTCTGGTGACGACGATGGATGGGTACGGTCGGCTCGTCACGACGGTCGGCTGGTCACGGCGACCGGCTGACAGCGACGACCGGGTTGGCACCGGCATCCGGGCTGACGGCGACGATGGCCCTGCCGACCCCGACAGGGCAAGCGGCGGCTAAATTATCACCCCATGCCGGCACTCGCCAGCGCTGTTGCCCGGCATGCTAGGATGGAGCGAGCAAATGGAGGAATGCCATGCTGACAGCTTGGGTCGAACAGCTGCTGGGTTTTGCCAGTGGCGCCCTCGAGACGATTCGCGCCAATGAATATTACCCGACGATGATGGCATGGGCCCGAGCCGAGGGGGTCGAGCATTGCGGCGGCAGTCTCGACCTGGCTCAGGCGCTCGCTCCGCTCATCTGGAACCAGACTCCGCTGGTTCGGCGCGACTTCGATACCGAGCCGCTGGCGGAGCCGCAGCGGGACGAACCCTGCTGGTGCGATTCGGGGCGGCTCTATCGCGACTGCTGTGCGCGGGTCGAGATGCCCAGCGTCATTCCCGGACACCTGATGTGGATGCTGTCGCTGCGCGAATGGCGTGGCGAGACGCTGAAGACCGCGCTGGACAGCCGCAAGGCGCCACCGCAGGCGCTGCTGGAAGCCGGCATCGTCTCGGCGGAGAGCGGCAACAACGGCCGCGCCCAGCAGATTCTGGAGTCGCTGTTTGCCGGCGATCGCGACTGGGCGGTGCTGGAAGAGCAGATCGAGCCGGCCTTCGAAATCCTGGTCGATCTCTATCAGGAGCGCGGTTTTCATCGCAAGCGGGCGGCATTGGTCGAGAGAGTGATGGCCGAGGGGCCGGGATTCCTGCGGGGTGCCGCCCTCGAGCGGTTGTGCCTGATGCATCTGGACAGCGGCGATCTGGCCAGCGCGCGGGATGCCTTCCAGAGCGCCCAGCGAACCCTGCCGGATTCACCGTCGCTGGCGTATATCGAGGCGATGGTGCTGCTCCACGAGGGCAATGTCGGCAAGGCGCGTCAGCGTGCGGCCTTCTGGTGGCGACGGCTGTCGCGCCAGCATCATCTGGACCCGGATCAGCTCGAATTCATCGCCGAGCTGGCCGACGACCCTCAGGCGGCGCTGGCGGAGCAGGTCATCCACTCCGAGGAGGCGTTGGCCGGCCCGTTGACGGCGCTGCAGGCGCTGCTGCATACCCAGCAGCGTCCGCCCCGTCTCGAACTGGCCCACTCCGAGGAAGGGGCGCTGCTGTATGAACCCAGCTCTCGCGAGGCATCGCTCTATAGTGGCTGGGCCGATGCCTGCGAGGTCGAGATCGACGAAGATGCCGCGCTGGGGTTTCTGGGCGACCCGTGGGTAACGGCGCCGCAGTGGCTGCAGGCACTGTGCGCCAACCCGGAATGGCTGGACGCGCCGCGCGTGATGCAGGCGCTGACCCTGGCGCTGGCGAGTCGCTTCGGCAGCCTGCCCTGGATGGTCGATACCTTCTTCACGCCGCTGGCGGAGCGCTACGGCTTCTGGCTCAACCAGCTCGAGGACGCCGGTGGCAGCTTTTCCTGGCACGATGCGGACAATGCGACGCTGCTGCGAACCGGCCTGGCGCTGGTCATCGGCATGGAGCGTGGCGCGGGGCAGGAGGCGCGGAAGCTGGCGCAGCGGCTGCTGGCGCTGGACGAGGAGGACAGCCTGGGCCTGCGCGAGCTGGTGATCGACCAGTTGCTGCGTGAGGGCAACGATGAACAGGCGCTAGCGGTCAGCGAACAGGGGCCGGAAGGAACCGAGATGCTGGGCGTGCAGATGGGCCGGGTACTGGCGCTCTATCGCCTGTCGCGTCGGGAGGACGCGCTCGCCGTGCTGCGGGAGGTCTATTCGGCCAACCCCTACATATTGCCGATTCTCTGTGAAGACCGCCCGCGGCCGGCACGACTCGGCGACGACATGCCGGAGCCGGGCACGCGCGCGGAGGCGTGGCAGTATCGTCAGCTGATGCGCGACCAGTGGCTCGCTTCGGAGGGCGCCCTGGACTGGCTCGCCCGGCAGCGTCGGGCGCTCTCCTGAGGTTCGCTGGCAACGGCCTCTTCATTTCTTATTTCTGTCCGTACCCGTCAGCGCGTGCTGGCGGGCTCGCCGTCTTCCCGTCCGCTTTCCTGTCCGTTGCCCCGTGCTTGGGTTTTCGAGGCCGCCCCCGCCTCATCGGCCGCTTCGTCGCCTTCACTATTGGTATCGAGCGTCGACAGCCGGCGGCTCAGCCACCAGGCCAGCGCCACGGCCGGCAGACCGAGCAGGCAGACGATTCCGAAGAAGCTGGCATAGCCGACATCGGCCACGACCACGCCGGAGAAGCCGCCGATGAACTTGCCGGGCAGCGTCATCAGCGAGGAAAACAGTGCGTACTGGGTGGCGGTATAGGTGCGGGAGGTCAGGCTCGACAGGAAAGCGATGAACACCGTGCTGGCGAGGCCATTGGCCAGGTTGTCGCCGGTGATGGCCACGATCAGCAGCGGCAGGCTGTCGCCGCCGGTGGCGAGCAGCACGAACAGCAGGTTGGTCAGTGCCACGGCCAGCGCGCCGACGATCAGCATCCGGCCCAGACCATAACGGACTACCAGCAGCCCGCCAAGAACGCCGCCGCCGATGGTCATCAGCACGCCGAAGACCTTGGTGACGCTGGCGATGTCGCTCTTGGTGAAGCCCAGACTCAGGTAGAGCGGATTGGCCATCGCCGCCATCGAGATGTCGCTGATGCGGTAGATGCCGATGAAGACCAGCAGCCACAGCGCCAGGCGGCCATAGCGCTGGAAGAAGTCTCCGATCGGGCAGACGATAGCCGCGATCAGCCAGACACCGGTCTGTCGCTGCCAGCCGGGGCGGTTCGCGCTACGGCGGAGAAAGCGCTTCACCCGAGGATGGAACAGCACTACGGTGAGGCTCTGCGGACGCGGCGGTTCCGGGCGTACCAGCACGGTGACCATGCCGATGCCGACCAGCGCGGCCATGCTCAGATAGGCTACTGCCCAGGACGCGGCGTCGGCGATGTAGAGCGCACCGGCCCCCGCCATGACGATACCGATGCGATAGCCGATGATGTAGGTCGAGGCCATGGCGGCCTGGATTGCCGCTTCGCCGGATTCGATACGGTAGGCGTCGATGACGATGTCCTGGGTCGCCGCGCCGAAGGCGGTGAGCAGGGCGAAGGCCGCCACCAGCGGCAGGTGTCCGGCGGGATCGAGCCCGGACAACCCCAGCAGGCCGGCGGCGATCAGCGTCTGCCCCAGCAGCATCCAGCTGCGACGCTGGCCCAGCCAGCGCCCGATCAGCGGCAGCCTCACCCGGTCGACGATCGGCGCCCAGAACAGCTTGATCGAATAGAGCAGCCCTACCCAGCTGAAGAAGCCGATGGCAGCGACTTCGACGCCGCTATCCTCGAGCCAGGCGGTGAGTGTCGAGAACACCAGCAGATAGGGTAGCCCGGCGGAAAACCCCAAGAACAGCAAGGTCACCACCGGCGCCCGCAGGTAGACGCGCAAGGATGTCAGCCAGTCACGTGGCTTGCGTTGCATGCAACCTCCAAAGGAAACGCTGCCTAAATGTCTGCGCAGGCGAATCGCTGCGTTGCGCGGTGCTGGAGCGCCAGCCCGGTCGGATCCTCACTACACCCCATAGGCTCCGGTTGCTGCGCTCCGTGCGCCTTGCGACGGAATGCCGCCCACTTCATCCTGCTCGACGATTTATTCAGTGTTTCCAATAAACCGGATCGGCACGCCGCGGGCGGACGTGTCGGATCGAAAATGGTACGCTAGATGGCCTGTCGCGTCTGGCCCGAATGCCACGCTGGCGATCTCGCAATAACGCGTGATTCTGCCTCGTCGAAACGGGCGATGACAGGGATTGTCTTTTTAAAGGTCATGATTAGTAGTCATGATCAGAGGTCGTGATCAGTGGCGGCGATCAGGGAAGGTATATCGATGACCAGTGAATCGGCGCAGGATGGCGAGTCGTTGCCACGCTGGTATGTGATCCAGTGCAAGGGCGGCGAGTCGTTTCGTGCCAGTGAGCATCTCGACAACCAGGGCTACGAAGTGTTCCACCCGGTGCTCGAGGTGCAGAAGCGCCGGCGTGGCAAGCTGACCTGGGTCGCCGAGCCGCTGTTTCCGCACTACCTGTTCATCCGTCTCGATCGCATTGCCAGCAACTGGCGGCCGATTCGCTCCACGCGGGGGGTTCTGCGACTGGTCGGTTTCGGCCAGGAGCCGGTGTTCGTGCAGGATGCGCTGGTCGATACCCTGCGGGATCGCGTCAGTGCCGACGCTAGCCGCGACCGCGCTAACGTCTACTATCGCCAGGGCGATATCGTCGAGATCACCGACGGGCCGTTTCGTGCCCTGCAGGCCGTGTTCGAGGCGCAGAAGGGCGAAGAGCGCGCCATCGTGCTGCTCAACCTGCTGCAGCAGACCCAGCGCCTCGAAGTGCCTGTCGATGCCCTGCGCAAGCACTCCTAGCCGTAAGATTCCTCGAACTTCCGGCAAGCCGCCCCAAGCCGCCCCAAGCCGCCATCATCCGTCATCTGCCACGAATTTCTACCGTCACCCTGGAGGCATCATGAGCCAGTTCGCCATCGCACCGTCTCTCGTTGCGTCCCTGCATTATGTTCTCGCGGACGAGCGAGGCCGCACCCTCGACGATTCCCGGGCACGCCAGCAGCCGCTGGAGTATCTCCACGGGCACGACAATCTGTTCCCGGCACTGGAAACGGCACTGGCCGCGCGCCGGGCGGGCGAGCGGCTGCGCGTCACCCTGGCGCCTGCCGATACCTACGGTGAGCGCGACGAAGCGCTGGTCAGCGTCAGTCCGCGGTCGGCTTTTCCGGAAGATCAGCTATTGCAGGCCGGCCAGCGCTTTCAGGCGCAGGGGCCGGACGGCCCGCGGACGGTGACGGTGGTCGAGGTCGACGAGACGCAGGTCACCGTTGACGCCAACCACCCGCTGGCCGGCGAAACGCTGACCTACGAGATCGAGATTCTCGAGGTACGCGAGGCGACGCGGGCCGAGCTGGCCAAGGGGCATCCGCTACCGCCGGGAACCTCGCACACCGAAGTCGAAGATCGCAAACGGTAGTTTTCCGGAGGGAGTTGCTCTTTCTGGGGGACTTGCATTTTCTGAGGGGCATGCTCTTTCTGAGCGGACCAGTTCTTCCTGAAAAGACGTTTGATTCGCTTTGCTCACTCTGCGGGCCAGCCTCCGGCTGTGTCTCCGCAGGGCTCCGACTCAACAATGTTTGGCCGACGCGCAGCAGATTGTGAACGGGTTCTCAGCGATCCACCCACCAGCGCGTGAACCAGGCCTGCATGACCTGCTCCGGATAGACCGTGCGGCCCAGGCTGCCGTTGTAGCGAGCCAGGGCCTGGGTCCAGTCGCCACGCTCGCGTGCCAGATAGTGAGCGAGGATGGTACAGCCGTAGCGCAGATTGGTATCGATATCGTGCAGATCGTCCTGCGGGCGGCCGATCTCGGCTTTCCAGAACGGCATGACCTGCATCAGTCCCAGCGCACCCGCCGACGAGACCGCGTTCGGTCGAAAGCGGCTCTCCACATCGATCAGTGCCAGCACCAGCTCGGGCGGCAGCTGGGCACGCCGCGCTTCGGCATGAATGCGCTCCAGCAGCGCCAGGCGATCATGGCGTGACGGATAGGCTTCGGGCTGGCGTCGGGCCAGGCGGGATTGCATGTCCAGCAGCCACACCTGGGCGTCGAAGGCATCCTCGAAGCCGTCCGGTGCCGCCATGACCCGCGACAGCGACTCCAGCAGCGCGGGGGATAGCGGCTCGCTCGGGCTGCCGACGGACGGCGCGTTCGTCTGGGCCAGCGTCACGCCTGCCGTGAACAGGCTGGCGACGACGAGCCAGCTCGCCGTCGCCAGTGTCGCGGTGAGTCGCGCCGGCACGATCCCTCCGATCAGGCGAACCGGGCGTCCAGGAATGCGCGAAGTTCGTCCAGCGCCACCATGGTGACCTCGCTGTCACGGCGGCCCTTGTACTCGAGCTCGCCCTTGTCGAGACCGCGGTCGCCGATCACCAGTCGATGGGGAATGCCCATCAACTCCTGATCGGCGAACTTGACGCCGGGGCGCAGGTCGCGGTCGTCCAGCAGCACGTCGATGCCGGCATCCGTCAGCTCCTGGTAGAGCCTGTCGGCGGTCTCGCGAACCCGGTCCGACTTGTGGGCGTTCATCGGTACGATCGCCAACTGGAACGGGGCAATGGCATCGGGCCAGATGATACCGCCGGCATCGTGGTTCTGCTCGATGGCCGCAGCCACCACGCGGGTGATGCCGATACCGTAACAACCCATCCAGACCGTCGTCGGCTGGCCGTTGTCGTCGAGTACCGTGGCGTTCATCGCCTTGGAGTACTTCTGTCCGAGCTGGAAGACGTGGCCGACTTCGATGCCTCGGGTGATCGAAAGCTGGCCCTGGCCGTCCGGCGACGGGTCGCCCTCGACCACGTTGCGCAGATCGGCGACCTGCGGCAGCGGCAGGTCGCGCTCCCAGTTGATGCCGAACAGATGATGATCGTCGACGTTGGCGCCGGCGCCGAAGTCGCTCATCAGCGCGACGCTGCGATCGATGATCAACGGCAGCGGCAGATTCACCGGACCCAGCGAGCCGGGGCCGGCGCCGATGGCGGCACGAATTTCCTCTTCGCTGGCCATGGTCAACGGCGCGGCGACGGCATCGAGGTTTTCGGCCTTGATCTCGTTGAGCTGATGATCGCCGCGTACCATCAGCGCGATCAGCCCGCCGTCGGCGGCATGCACGATCAGCGTCTTGACGGTCTTCTCGATCGGCAGGTCGAAGCCTTCGACCAGCGCAGCGATGGTGCGCACGCCCGGCGTGGGCACCTGACGCATGGTTTCCTGCGGCGCGGCACGCTCGGCGCCCCTGGGCGGTAGCGCCTCGGCCTTTTCGATGTTGGCGGCGTAGTCGGAGCCGGTGGAGAAGACCACGGCATCTTCGCCGGAGTCGGCCAGCACGTGGAATTCATGCGAGCCGGTGCCGCCGATGGAGCCGTTGTCGGCGAGTACCGGGCGGAAATCCAGACCCAGCCGGGTGAAGATCCGCACGTAGGCGTCGTACATGCGCTGATAGGACGCCTTGAGGCCGGCTTCGTCGCTGTCGAACGAGTAGGCGTCCTTCATGATGAACTCGCGCGAGCGCATCACGCCGAAGCGGGGGCGGATCTCGTCGCGGAACTTGGTCTGGATCTGATAGAAGTTGGTCGGCAGTTGCTTGTAGCTGCTGATCTCGCGCCGTACCAGGTCGGTGATGACCTCTTCATGGGTAGGGCCGACGCAGTAGTCGCGCTGATGACGATCCTTGAGCCGCAGCAATTCCGGACCGTACTCGTCCCAGCGGCCGGATTCCTGCCATAGCTCGGCGGGCTGTACTGCCGGCATCAGGACTTCCTGCGCGCCGGCGCGATCCATCTCCTCGCGGACGATACGCTCGACCTTGCGCAGCGTTCTCACGCCCACCGGCAGCCAGGTGTAGAGCCCCGATGTCAGACGGCGGATCATGCCGGCACGCAGCATCAGCTGGTGACTGACGATCTCCGCGTCCGCCGGTGTTTCCTTGAGGGTCGAGATCTGTAATTGGCTGGCACGCATTGAGTGTTCTTTCCTGTATTCATCAGCGTAAGCGGAACGCGGCATATCCTCGATATGGCGTGATCTGCAGTCATTCGTAGGGTCGTCAGTATAGAGATGCGAGCAGCGGACGGGGAAGGGCGAGCGGCAAAAACCTCCCGCAAACGAGGTGGTGCAAGGGCCGAGGATGGCAGTTCGCGCCGGGCGTCGCGATTGCTCTACCCACTTTGCCGATCTTTCCTATAGTGAGAGTCAGGGTCGCATCCGGCATCGCCGGGAAGGCGAGCGGAACAGGACACCATCGGAAATCCGTCGTTGGCGGCCCGCGCCGGAGGGAGGTGTGTCATGATTCATCACGTCTGGGGACTGCTTACGCATCCCAATCGCGAGTGGCAGCAGATCCGCGGCGAAAACGAAACCGTATCGCACTTTTACGGTTCCCATGTCTTGGTGATGGCAGCCATTCCGGTGGTCTGCGCCTTCATCGGCACTACGGTGGTCGGTTGGCACTTCGGCACGACCAAGGAGGGACTGGCGAAGACCGTGACTGTCTCGCCTGCGACTGCGGTGCTGCTGGCGATCATCTTCTATGCCCTGATCCTGGGCGCCGTCTGGCTGATGGGCAACGTGATTCACTGGCTGGCGCGTCGCTATCCGGAGCGACCGGATCTCAGCCATTGCGTGGTGTTCGCCGGCTACATGGCGACGCCGATGTTCCTGAGCGGCGTGGTCGCGCTCTACCCGCTGATATGGCTGTGCTTGCTGGCCGGCATCGCGGGGCTCTGCTATACGGTCTACCTCGTCTATGCAGGCCTGCCATCCTTTCTGGGTATCGATCAGCACGAGGGCGTACGTGCCTCGAGTGCGGCGCTGGCGATCGGCATTCTCGTGCTCGAGGCGTTGCTGGCGATCACCGTGCTGCTGTGGGGTTACGGCGCCTCGCTGGTCTGACTTCCGACGATTCTTTTGACGCTCGGCGCCCGCCCCTATGGCGGGCGTCGTTTTGGGGTCGGCAGCATCTGGACTCGACCCGGGTCGATGGATTAGGTTACTCCGCGTTACCTTTCCGTCACTGGGATTTCGCAATGCAACCTCCGTTTCGACGCCTGATCGCTGGCGCTGTCGTGATCGGCCTGATTCTGCCGCTGACCGGCTGCGGCACGCTCTTCTATCCCGAGCGCAAGGGGCAACTGCAGGGGCGTATCGATCCCGGCGTGGCGATTGCCGACGGGCTGGGCCTTTTGTTGTTCATCGTGCCGGGCGTGATCGCCTATGCCGTGGATTTTTCCAACAACACCATCTATCTCCCGGGCTCCCATGAGGCGTCGATCGATCGCGTCCATTACGAGGGCAATTTGAGCGCCGACTCGCTGGCCTCGATGATCGAGACACGTACCGGTCACGATCTCGCTGCAGAGGCGCAAGCGCCCATCGTCGAGCGGGTCGCGACGCTGGATCAGGCGGTGTCGAGAATCGAATTCGGCCCGGCAGTGCCGCCGCCTATCTGAATCGCACCCGCCTATCTGAATCGCACCCGTCTATCTGAATCGCACCCGTCTATCTGAATCGCTCCCGCTTGCCTGAACGGCTTCCGAATCAGGCCGGTCGCGATTTCGGCGCCACGAGCAGCGCCAGCATGCCGGCTACCAGGCCCCAGAAGGCAGCGCCGACCCCGAACAGCGTCACGCCGGAACCGGTAACCAGGAAAGTGATCAGTGCCGGCTCGCGGTGATGAGGCTCCAGCAGGGCGCGATGAAGGCTGCCACCGATGGTCGAGAGCAGCGCCAGCCCGGCGATTGCCAGCACCAGCGCCTGGGGCAGGGCATCGAACAGCGTGCCGATCGAGCCGCCGAAAAGACCCGCCAGTAAATAGAAGCCTCCTGCACAGACCGCCGCCGGATAGCGTCGGTCGGCATCGGGGTCGACATCCGGCCCCATGCAGATCGCGGCGGTAATCGCGGCCAGGCAGACGCTGAAGGCACCGAAAGGCGCCAGAACGAGGGTGGCCAGTCCCGTCCAGATCATCAACGGAGAAATCGGCGCGTCGTAACCCGCGGCACGCAGGGTCGCCACGCCCGGCGCGTTCTGCGAGGCCATCGTCACCACGAACAGCGGGATGCCTACGCCGATCAGGCTCGACAGCGAGAAGGTCGGCCAGATCCCATGGGGTACGCTGACGATCAGTTGCGCCTGCCGTGTATCTATTTCGCCCAGCAGCCCCGCAACGCCGAGCCCTGCCAGCAGCACCAGCACGATGGCGTAGCGCGGTAGCCAGCGCTTGGCGGCGAGATAGATCAGGAACATCGACGACACCAGCACGAAGTCGCCGTTCAGCGAGCCGAAGGCGTCCAGGCCGAAGCGCAGAAGCACCCCCGCCAGCATGGCCGCGGCGATGGATTGCGGAATGATCTGCATCAACCTGGCGAACCAGCCGGTAATGCCGCAGATCAGGATCAGCACGGCGCAGAAAACGAAGATGCCGATCGCCTCGCTCAATGGCAGGTCGGGCAGGCTGACGGCCAGGAGCGCGGCCCCCGGCGTCGACCAGGCCGTCAGGATCGGTTGCCGGTAGCGTAGCGACAAGCCGATCGAGGTGACGCCCATGGCCAGTCCCAGCGCACTCAGCCATCCGCCGATCTGGATCGGTGACGCGCCAGCTGCCGCAGCCGCCTGGAAAATGATCGCTGCCGAACTCGTATAGCCGACGAGGACCGCGACGAATCCCGCCGTGACGTGGGAAGCCGTTATCGTCGTGCCGTGCCGACGGTCGGCCGGTAAACGTGCCATGAACACATTCCTGAAAATCGGAAGGAATGTGCGTTATAACGTACATTGCGCGATCTCGGCAACGTGCGCTATAACGCACATGAGCACAAATAAAACCTATAGACGTGAGTGCATACGAGTTTCGCACTGGCGGCATTCAGGCAGGGCGCAAGCACCAGGCGATGACAGGAAGCGGGCGGAGGAGAGATGGACGCGAATGTCTCGGCGATCGGCCGACACATGAAAAAACGACGCGCCGAGCGTGGCTGGAGCCTATCCCGGACGGCCGATATCTGCGGAGTGAGCAAGGCGATGCTGGGGCAGATCGAGCGGGGAGAGTCGACGCCGACCATCTCCACGCTCTGGAAGATCGCCAGTGGCCTGCAGGTGCCGCTGTCGCAATTCCTGGTGCCCGAGGGCCTCGCGCTGCAGCGGATGGAGGCGATGCCTCGCCATCACGATGCCTCGGGGATGATCGTGACTCCACTGTTTGCGTTCGATCCGGTTCTGGGGTTCGAGATGTTCGCGATCGAGCTGCTCCAGGATACCTTGAGCGAGTCCGCGCCCCACGCCGCTGGCGTGGTGGAGCATCTGGTCGTGCTGGAAGGGCGAATGGAACTCTTCGTCGACGGCGGTTGGCAGGCATTATCCGCCGGCGACGCGGTCCGATTCCCCGCGGATCAGCCCCATGCGTACCGCAATCGCAACCCGGAGCCGGCAAAAATCCACGATCTGATTCACTATCCCTTCAGCGGCTGAGGCGCCGTTTCGGGCGTGAATGGGTCGTCTTCTTCCGGCTTCCTGCAGCCTGCGGGTTCGGCCAGCGTGGTATCCAGCAGCGCTTGCGGTCGATAACGGGCGAGCAGCGCCCAGAGAATCGCTGCCGTCTCGCGATCCGGCTGGCCTGAATAGCTGGCCGGGCGAAAGTGCATCTGGAAGGCGCGCGTCACGTCCCGTGTCTCGCCGTCGATCACCCCCGTCGCCGCCAGCGAATAACCGTACGCGCTCAGCGCTCGTTGATATTGCGTGATCGAGGGCGAGCACTGGGCGAATCGATGACGAAAGCTGGCCACATCCTCGTCTCTCGGCCAGGCGCCGACGCCGGCATCATGCAGGCGTTTCCAGGGAAAGCGCGGGCCAGGGTCGATCTTGCGCGACGGCGCGATGTCCGAGTGTCCCAGGATGGCGGTCGGCGGCAGCCGATAGCGGCGAATCACATCCTTCGCCAAGGCGATGACCGCACGGATCTGGTCCTCGGGATAAGGCTCCCATCGCTGACCTTCGAGCGTCTCCTGCGGGCCACGGTTGACGATCTCCACGCCGATGGAGGTGTCGTTGAGCTGGGTGCGGTCTTCCCAGGCGCTGACGCCGGCATGCCAGGCGCGGTCTTTCTCGTCGACCAGTTGCCAGATCTGCGGCAGATCATCCGACAGGGAGGGGGAGCGGGGCACCAGATAGTGTGAGCTGACATCGGGCCCGAGCAGGGTGCGCATCGCCCGGGACGCCTCTGAGTCGGTGTAATGCAGAATCAGATAGCGAATGCGCTGGTTGTAGGCATCGGAGCGGTGCGCGCGGTCGGCGATATAACCGTTTCGGGTCTCCATCGTCGGTGAGCCGGCACAGCCGGCCAGTATCGTCAGCAGCATCCAGCCGGCCAGCAGGCTCCCGGCTCTGCGCGGATGAACCTGTCGTCGAGGCTTCATAGCACACCCAGCAGATAACGGGTCAACAGACCCAGGGTAAGCGTGATCGAGAAACTCAGCATGGTGCCGAGCAGTACGTACTCGGTCAGCTTTCGATCGCGGTCTTCGTAGAGATCGCCGAAGCGAAGCACTGACTTGGCGGTCAGCAGAAAGCCGATAGCGGCCATCTGATGGCTGAGAACGAAGGTCAGAATGAGAAAGCGTTCGAGCATGCCGATCCGGGCACCCGCGTCGGCCAGCGTGCCGCGTGTGTCGACGCCTTCGCTCCAGCGCCGCATGATCAGCGCGATCAGTATCGACGCAGGGCGCAGGACCACCAGATAAGCCAGCGCGACGAGCAGCGTCCGGGGTTGCCACAATAGCGCCAGCTGGACCATCGGTACGGCCATGTCGCCGTCCACGACCCACCACCAGACGAGTCCCAGTATCAGCAGATGCAGAAACTGGTCGAGAAGGAAAAAGCGAACCCGGTGCGCCGGGGCGTAGCTCTTCAACGTATCGATCAGCCAGTGAGATGCGCCGATTCCCGAGGTGGCGATCAGTGCGGCGTGCACGCCGGTACCGAAAGCGAGCAACACGGCGAGGCTCAGCGACATGTGAATGCCGACGTGCCAGTAAAGCGATAGCGTGCGGAAATGGTGCTGCTGCTTCCGAGCCGCCCAGGTATCGCTCTGCAACAGAAAGTCGGCAATGGTGTGCGACAGCAGCAACGCCAACAGCAGCGACAGACTCGTCTCGTTCATGTCAGTGTCTCCAGGCGCTGCCGGCTGAACGCCAGAAAGTCACGGATCAGCGGCCAGCGTGCGGCACTCAGGCGCCGGTTGATCGTCGGTTGAGAACGACCCAGACGCCGGGCAAGTTCGCTTTGCGAATGGTCGGTCGTCAGATTGAAGCGAATCACTTCCGCGGCGTTATGGCTCCAGTGGCTGACGATGTCATCGGCAAACCGGATCAGCAGGTCCAGTTCGGGTTGCGGGGTCGCCAGAAACAGCCCCAGGCGTCGATCGCCCTGGCTCAACGCATCCAGCCCCTGCCCGGAACGGATGAACGCTTCGCCATCGGCATCGATGAAATTCTCGAGCGTGGGCACCGTGCCCTCGCCGATACCGACCGCGATTCTTGCGTCCCACATCTGCTGTCTGGAAGGGGAGTGCTCGATCAGGCTGGCGCGCATGATCACGGCGGCGGCGAGCGAATCCCGCGACTCGGGAATCGCCACCTGGAACGCATCCCCCCGAAACCGGGTACCCACGGCGCCCAGTGACTGTCCGAGGCGTTCGATACCGGTATCTATTGCCCGCCTAAGCTTGCGCTTGTCGCTGATATCGCGCGACGCGACGATATCCCCGCTGAGCACGCCAATCACTGACATGAGGCTCCTCATCGATAGCCATTCATACGGCCATGACTATAGCCAAAAAAAGCTATTTTTGCGCTTATGCGCAAAAATCACTATAACCGCAATGGCGGTATCGGTAACGTCGATGAGGATAAGGTAAAGAAAGACTGTATTTATATCCAGTATTCTGCTGTAAAGATTATTGTCTCAAAGATTGTTGTTTCAAAGATTGTTGTCTCGAACGGGTCATGCCGTGGATTCGATGGACGGCTGAGATCCCTCGAGCGTGGTGTCGGCCCCCATCAGCCTGGATGCCACCTGGTTTCTGCCCCGGGCCTTGCAGTCATAAAGCGCCTCATCGGCATGAGCGATCATGTCGTCGATATCGATCAGCAAGCCATGAGGGCTGGTGGCCACCCCGACGCTGACGGTGACCACGGAAGCCACCGAGGAATATTCGTGAGGAATGCCCAGCGCCTGAATCATGGCGCGCATGGCATCGGCCAGCGCCCAGGCTTCGTCCTTGCCGGTATTGATCAGCAGCACCAGGAACTCTTCGCCACCCAGGCGTACCACCACATCGGTTTCTCGACGGAAGGTGTCTTTCAGCACGCCAGCGATATCCACGAGGCATACATCACCGGCCGGGTGGCCGTAGTGGTCGTTGAATGCCTTGAAGTGATCGACATCGATCATCATCGCCGACACCGTGCAGCTCAGGCGACGGCTGAGAGGGACGAGCACGTCGAGCTGGCTTTCCAGCATGCGCCGGTTGCCGAGTCCGGTCAGTGGATCGTTCAGCGTCTGTTCCAGCAGAGCGGCGTGGTCACTTCTCGACTCTTCGATCAGCTTCTGCAGGTTCCGTGTCAGTAAGCCCACGGCGTCGGAGCGGCGGGAAAGATCGAAGGGCATCTGCTGCGGCGTGTCGCGGAACTCATGCACAAAGCGCACGTGATCTGCCAGCCGCCTGACCGGGGCCAGCAGTCGACGATTGAATAGCCAGAAACTGGCAACCAGGCCCGACAGCCCACTGAAGAGGCAGACCAGCACGGCAATCATGAATGGCCCGCCGGCGCCAACCAGCCAAGCCGCGCCCAGCATCAACAGCGAGGAACCCAGCCAGATTCCAGCCAATTCCACTATCGTACGGGTCGATAAGCGACTTTTCTTTTTTGTCATGTCCTGAACCGATGTCCTGGTCATCGAAAACGCCTGGCGTCGTCAGACCGCCGGAAATCGAATCCATTCGTATGGAGCCTGAAGTGAATCGAGTCTTCCGTTCAATAGCGACGGCAGGGCGGGAAATTGTATCTCACTCTCGATACGCACAACCAATTAGATATCATTGATTTAGAGCGCTCTTATCGATAACTGTAGGGTCCCGGATGATCAGATCGCCTATAGAAGTTATCCTCTGCTAGCCGCCAGGGAGCTTCTTCAGCAATTCAT